>JANMEL010000135.1:0-67631 GCA_031376885.1 Chamaesiphon sp. OTE_70b_metabat_96
GTTAATAAATTATCGATCGTAATATTAGTACAGCTTTAGGCGGACTTTGCTTCATGTGCCGCGACTACCCTACGGGAACGCTGTGCCTACGGCAGGCTACGCCAACGCGTTGGCGGAGCTTGCGCGTTGCGCTTACAGTCGCTGGTTAACAAAAAGCGTATTGGCTACTCATTTACATCTATACCCGACTAAAATAGTCGGGTATATTTGACGGTTCGATCGAGGCGTGATATCGTTGATTTCAACAAGTTGACGCATATCCAACTAGAGCGACATCCAACCATGACCCAAGCAACCCTCAACAGCAACAGAATCGCCGCCAAAGGACTAGCCTGCAAAGAATGCGGCACAGAGTACGAACTCAAAGCCCAACATATTTGCGAACTTTGCTTCGGGCCGTTGGAAGTCCAGTATGATTATGACTACCTCCGCACCAAAGTGACCCGCGCCAGTATTCAAGCAGGGCCATTCTCAATCTGGAGATACAAAGACTTGCTTCCCGTACCCGATGAGCACATCATCGATGTCGGTACCGGAATGACTCCCCTAGTTCAAGCCAATCGCTTGGCACGTCGCCTCGGACTCAAAAAGCTTTACATCAAAAACGATACCGTTAACGCTCCCACATTGAGCTTCAAGGATCGAGTGGTGTCTGTCGCCCTCTCCAAAGCCAAAGAATTTGGATTCTCCACCGTATCCTGTGCGAGTACTGGCAACTTAGCCAATTCTACCGCAGCGATCGCCGCCCATGCTGGAATGGACTGTTGTGTATTTATCCCTGCCGACTTAGAAGCTGGTAAAGTACTCGGTACAGTCGTCTATGGTCCAACTGTCATGGCAGTAGAAGGCAACTACGACCAAGTAAACCGCCTCTGTTGTGAAGTCGCCAATACCTACGGTTGGGGATTTGTCAATATCAACCTCCGCCCCTACTACTCCGAAGGCTCCAAAACTCTTGGTTTTGAAGTCGCCGAACAACTAGGCTGGGAACTACCAGATCACATCGTTGCACCTCTAGCTTCCGGCTCCCTATTTAACAAGATTAATAAAGGGTTCCAAGAATTTGTCAAACTCGGACTAGTCGAAGACAAACCAGTCAGATTCAGCGGCGCACAGGCTGAAGGTTGTTCGCCGATCGAGCAAGCATACGCGGCAAATCGCGACTTTATCACCCCAGTCAAACCCAATACGATCGCCAAATCGATCGCCATCGGCAACCCCGCCGACGGCATCTACGCCCTCGAACTCGCCCGCAAAACCAACGGTAACATCGCATCCGTCACCGATGCCGAAATCATCGAAGGGATGAAACTCCTCGCCGAAACTGAAGGCATCTTCACCGAAACTGCTGGCGGTACCACAATTGCCGTCCTCAAAAAGCTGGTCGAAGAAGGTAAAATCAACCCTGATGAGACTACCGTTGTTTATATCACTGGTAACGGCTTAAAGACCCAGGAAGCCGTCCAAGGCTACGTCGGCGAACCTTTCCAAATCGAAGCCAAATTGGACAGCTTCGAGCGGGCGATCGAACGCTCTCGTCAAATCGAAAGACTCGATCGAGTAGCATCTTCTTTCTAGCTAAAATCAGTCGGTGCATTACCGATCGCACATTTTATAACAGTACGAAAAGGCACCCCTACACAATTTAACCTGTAGGGGTACCCAAAGGTCGAAGAATTAGTACTTCTGGCAACTGGTGCAAAATGTGAGCAATCCCAAATCCAACATCCAACATCCAAAATCGAATGACCGTTAAAGTTTTAATCCCTACTGCGCTCCAAAAATTCACCAGCGATCGAGCTGTCATCGACTGCGATGGTAATAGTATCGCCGAATTATTAGACGCGCTAGAAGTAAGTTGCCCTGGTATCAAAGCGCGTTTGTGCGACGAATCCGGACAATTGCGCCGCTTCCTCAATCTGTATGTCAATGATGAGGATATTCGCTTCCTTGATAATACTGGTACGCCGCTCAAAGATGGCGATCGAGTCAGCATCGTTCCCGCTGTTGCTGGGGGTTGATAAGCAGGGGTCAGGGGTCAGGGGTCGGGGGTCAGTTTTGAGAAGCTGATGGACTAATGATTTGAGCACTTGAATCTATCTCGATCTCCCCTGCGAGTGCAACAACTCACCAAATCTAACTTTAATATTACCCGCCAAACTTGGAAAGTTCAGGTTTGGTGGGTGAATTTTTGTGAAATCTAAATTTCTGTCGTTAAAACTGAAGTGCGGAATATGGGGAAACCGCCAATAAAAAGCCCCAACTCAACAACAGCGAGTCAGGGACATATCATCAGGGTGCATCTACCACTCCTATATCCACCCCATTCCCACCCCCATCGGGATAAAACCCAAAAATCATTTACCGCCAATAAAAAGCCCCAACTCAACAACAGCGAGTCAGGGACAAATCATCAGGGTGCATCTACCACTCCTATATCCACCTCATTCCCACCCCCATCGGGATAAAACCCAAAAATCATTTACCGCCCAATAAAAAGCCCCAACTCAACAACAGCGAGTCAGGGACAAATCATCAGGGTGCATCTACCACTCCTATATCCAGAGCATTCCCACCCCCATCGGGATAAAACCGAAATCGATCTTTTCGCCGAGCGTGGGGGTATCTTAAAAAAGAAAACAGGGGAACCGATCGCCGAATCTCCGAAGAATGCGTTAAACTTACAAACGGGAATCCGTCCGATGAGGGGAATAGGATAAGCAGTGGGAAAGAAAAACATGGAAATCAAGCTATCGGATGCCAAAGTAGCAGCCGAATTAAATCAACTATTGAACAATACTGTAGAATCACAGAGCGAAGCCGTGGGTGTCAAGCCGCATCATAAACTCGAAACCCTAGCACCGAAAGAAGTTTGGACGATCGAAGATAGCGAACAGCAGTACCGAATTAAAGGTTGGGGCGAGCCGTACTTTTCGATCAACGCCGCCGGACATGTGACTGTAGCACCTCAAGCCGATCGCGGTGGCTCATTAGACCTCTACGATCTCGTCTCCTCGCTGCAACAGCGGAATTTGGCACTACCTCTACTAATCCGGTTTTCGGACATCTTAGAGCACCGAATCGAGCGGCTGAACGCTTGTTTTGCCAAGGCGATCGCTCGATATAATTATGAGGGTGTGTACAAAGGTGTATTTCCTGTCAAATGTAATCAACAACGACATCTAATCGAAGATCTAGTCAAATTTGGCAAACCCTATCAGTTTGGTTTGGAAGCAGGATCTAAACCAGAATTAATGATTGCGATCGCCACCCTAGACAACCCAGGAGCCTTGCTAATTTGCAATGGCTACAAAGATCGCGAATATATCGAAACAGCGATGCTAGCGCAGAAATTAGGGCATACCTCGATTATTGTGCTCGAACAAATCGAAGAAGTCGAAATCGCGATCGCCGCCGCTCAATCCTTGGGCATCAAACCCAGTCTGGGTGTACGTGCCAAACTCAATGCCAAAGGCATCGGGCGTTGGGGCGTATCCAGCGGAGATCGAGCCAAATTTGGCTTGACAATCCCCGAAATTTTGATGGTTGTAGACAGACTCAAAGAAGTCAATATGTTGGACTCGCTCCAACTGCTCCACTTCCACATCGGTTCGCAGATTTCTTCGATTTCTGTGATCAAGGATGCGATCGTCGAAGCCAGTAAAATCTATGTCGAACTCGTGCAACTCGGCGCGAAGATGAAATATCTCGATGTCGGTGGCGGTTTGGGAGTAGATTATGATGGTTCTCAAACCAACTTCCACGCATCTAAAAACTACGCGCTCCAAAACTACGCCAACGATATCGTCGCCGAAGTTCGAGAAGCCTGTAGCGAGAAAAATATCCCTGTTCCCACTCTGATTAGTGAAAGTGGACGGGCGGTAGTTTCTCATCAGTCGGTACTAATTTTTGATGTTCTGAGCACCTGCGAAGTTCGGACGGATTTACCTCAACTTACGCAAAATCCCGAACATCAGATCGTGCGGAATTTGTGGGAAACTTACGAAAGTATCAATGATGATAATTATCGGGAAGCTTTCTACGATGCCAATCAATTTAAAGAAGAAGCATTGACAAGGTTCAAGCTCGGTTATCTCACCATCACCGAGCGTTCTCGCGCCGAACAACTCTACTGGGCTTGTTGTCAAAAAATCCTCAACATCGCCAAGCAAGAAGAGTACATGCCAGAGGATTTGGAAGAGCTAGAGCAAATCATGGCTTCCATCTACTATATTAATCTGTCAGTATTCCAGTCGGCTCCAGATAGTTGGGCGATCGATCAACTGTTCCCGATTATGCCGATTCATCGCTTGGATGAAGAACCAACCAGGCGCGGAATTCTTGCCGATCTTACCTGCGATAGTGATGGCAAAATCGACCAATTCATCGATCTCAAGGATGTTAAACATGTCCTCGAATTGCACCCGCTCGAAATAGATCCAGCCAGCAAATCCAAAGCCCACAAACCCTACTATTTAGGCTTATTTCTTGGTGGTGCTTATCAGGAAATCATGGGCAATCTGCACAATCTTTTTGGCGACACTAACGCGGTGCATATCAAACTCACTCCCAAAGGCTATAAAATCGAGCATGTGGTCAAGGGCGATACGATGAAAGATGTGGTTGGTTACGTTCAATATGATGTGGCAGATCTGATCGAAAGTATCCGTCAGAAAACCGAGCAAGCACTATCGGAAAAACGGATTACCATTCAAGAATCTCAACGATTGTTGCAAAACTACGAACGCAGTCTCGAACAGTATACTTATCTCTCTCCTTAGATTAATTAATAATTAATAATTAATAGTTGGATTGAAAAGACAGATCCCTGACTTCTCCGAGAAGTCGGGGATCTGTCTTTTCAATCGATTCGCAAAGTCTAATCTTTAGCCGTTTACAGTATAATATAGCTTCAAGAAAATGATGTCCGAAACGCCCTTTTCAAGGATGAAAGTAGGGTGTGTTATCCCGCAGGGTAACGCACCATCTAGGTTCACTAAATAGCCATTTTTCGCCTCAGTAATGGCTCAAACCCATTGACTTCGTACCCCCTGAACAGTTACACTTTAGAGCTATTTAATTTCACAGGTAACTTAGCGATAACGATCGTCGAAACACCCAAAAATACCACTCCCAATAAACCAGATAGAGGATTACCCGCGATGCCAGTGATCCAGTCAGAAACGGTACCCGAATACTTAACCATCTGACCGACATTAATAATATAATAACCCCAAATCATCCCCGCATGAAGACCGATCGAAATGCCCAGCAAATTACCATGTTTACGCTTGGCAACAATCAACATGATGGCGAGTAAACATAACCCTGGAAATTGGGGAGAAGATTCAATCATCGCCGAAATTGGTTTGAGAAAATGCAACAGTGCAAACAAACCAGCATCAACTATTAAAGCAGTTCTCAATCGATAATCTTGTTCCAACTCATCCAACATCCAGCCCCGAAAAAACAACTCCTCGGCTAAACCCACACCCAATGCTGTCGCCGAACCCTCCAAAATCAATTGGAACATCGGCAAACTTGCAGGTTGCCAAGTTAGCCAACCAAACCACCCTTGAATCAGAAACAGGGCAAAATTTGAGGCTAACCCCATCGCCAACCCTTTGATTAAAAACCAGCCATTTTCTTTACTAATTACCAATCCATAACGAGCATAAAGATTATCGCATTGATACACCCGTCTACCCCACCATGGCAGCAAAGCAATAAATTCGATTCCCAGTAATCCCATCGTGAAAATCGACAGTAAATTAATCACCCCTGGATCTGCTAGATTTTGATTCGTACTGATAAATAATCCATAAATAATGGCCAAACCTGGTAGCCACAACAAAATCAGCACCAGGAGAAAGATTGACATTCTACCTGGTGCTGGATAATTTTTAACTCGTCGGCGTAGCCTCTCCACCAGAGAATCGAGATTTAGCATTGCGATAGTAGATAGTGATGAGCTGTGGATAGTTGGTAGTTGAATTTTAATCCAAAATCCAAAACTTGCACTGTTGGCGTTGGCGCAGCCTACCTTTAGGTGGTAGCCTTGCCTTTGGCATTGCGAAGCCTCGCCCTTGGCGATAGTATCCAAAATCCAAAATCAATTAGTCTTCTGGCTCGATCGTACTACTCAGTCCATGACTTTGCAAGGTTTCGCAATAATGTTCGGCATGTTCTTGGGCGCAGGTGATGACTAGAGCCATGCCATACTGATGAGCTTCCATCATGACATTGATTGCCCCAGGTTCGGACATGTGGGGGATGTTGGTCATCAATACTTGTACCACATATTCCATGCCATTAACGTCATCGTTATGGAGCAATACGCGATAGTTGGGCGCGTGTTTGCGGGCGGTTGATGGCTTCTGAATGGTTTCTGTACTACTCATGTTCGCAAAGATGAAATAAATGGTTAAAAATTGGGTAATTTTGGATTGAAAGATAATTTAGGCTTCAATACAACTTGGGGGTTTGTTTCACACCCTTGATGTTGCTCCAAATCCTGACGGGATAAGCTTTGTACTCAATTGTCTACATGGCACAATTGGGTGATAACTTTATTCTATAGCAGAGGGAGAAGGATGAGGGTTGATAATTCGATCGAATAGTGGATCGGTACGATCGACTATCTCGCCATTGAATGACTTGACGATCGTCTCTGTTGCGCTCTGTACTAAAGGATCTAGTAGCTCTTCTATTCCATTTAGGGCGATTGATGCAGCCCTGTCTAGATCCAATGAGTCAGGCGGCTCGGCAAAATCTAATGGTGGACTGAGTTCGATCGTCTCCGGTGTCAACAAGTCCTGTGAATATAATAACGGTTCTGGCTCGGTGACGATCGGCTGTACTGACTCTAATGGTACCTCAATAGCTGGTTTCAACTGGGGAATCGGTTCATTTGGTACAGCCAGCTTGTTAGGTTTGGCTTCAATCGGTGCGATTGGCTCTGGTAGAGGGGGCGGCGGGGGTGTCGGAGTGGGTACAGGGGCTGATGGAGCGATCGTTGGAGGCGAAATTTGCCCAGCAACTTCCAATTTCACTAAGATAGATCTGCCCAGCACGGTGCTAAAAGCCTCTGATAATGCGGAAATTTTACCTTCGGCGACGTTTTTCATCGTCGGTTTAAAAAATATTATCACCGCTTGGCGTTCGGTTAGAGATTCTAATTGCCCAAAGCCTCCATATAAACTCTTAGTTGACGGTTGCAGCTTCTCCAAGACCTTTCCCCAGATGGTAATGAGGTTTGTAGAGTCGATCGCGATCTCCGTCGGTTCTAGGCGATTTTCTGAGGGAGGCGGGGAGGGGGAGAGGGGGGGAGGAGGGGTTTGTAGAGGCGGGTTTATGCGATCGATGACGCTTGCACCAGAGATTCGTTCAAACCCGCCCTCCTCACCAGGAATGTGGGGGGCGGGGGAGACTGGGAGCTGAACAACTGTGGGCGATCGGCAAACTGAGAGTAAGCCGAAGAGGGTAATTTCCAACCATAGTCGCGGTTGGGTGCTATGTTTGAGTTGGGTTTCGCTGTCTTTGAGATGTTGTTGTCCCGCTAAAATCCAACTAATTTCCCATGTTTGGGCAATTTTACATAGCTCTACCCAAGTTTCATCAGTTAGGGCGACTAAATCCGATCGCTTGGGTGCAGTTTTGGCGATGAGCAAGTCTCGATAACAACCCGCCAGATTTTGGAGGATGGTAATCGGCTCCTTTCCACGTTCGAGAATTTGGGTAGTGCGAGTCAATAAACTTTCTGGGTCATTGACGGCGATCGATTGTAAAATCTCTAATAAATCCTGTTCTGGTACCGAACCGATCGCCTCCCAAACTCGATCGGGTGTAATCTCACCATCAAACAAACTCAATCTGTCGAGCAAACTCTCTGCATCCCGCAAACCACCCTGGGCGATTTGAGAAATCGTCTTAATCGCCGCCGTCTGAATCTCAATCTGCTCAGTTTTGGCAATATACGTCAAATGTCCCACCATCGCATCCACCGGAATCCGCCGATAATCAAATCGCTGACAGCGCGAAATAATCGTCGGTAACACCCGTTGCGGATCCGTAGTCGCCAAAACGAACACTACATGAGGCGGTGGCTCCTCCAGAGTCTTTAACAGCGAATTAAACGCTGCTGTACTAAGCATATGACAGTTGTGGACTAATAATCCGTTAGCCACAAAGTTATGATTATCCTCCACCTCAAGATCGTAGACGGCTTCACTTCCAGCGAGGTTCACAGATTCGACCGTTTCCAAACTTGTATGCCATTGATGGGATGGAATAAGATTGTAAGTCTTCCAACCACTGACGACTGGTACGAGCGTTGAATCCGATGTAGTAGTAAAGACAATTTTTCCCGCTGCTTTTGTATGATTTAACACTGGCCGGATAGCCAAGTTCTGTAAGCCAGTCAGCAATAAGTTGGTTTTCTGCGGCAGAATATCCTTCTGTATGCAAATTAACGCTGGGACTTCCTTCTGGGCTGAGGCTGAGAGAACCATCATCGAAATACCACCATGCCAGTCCTTCAACGGTGATTCGTCGTAACCACTCACCTGTAACTGTTTTTCCCGATCCTGTGGGTTTGACAACTTCAAAAACTTCTGCCAATTGGGGGTGACAGGCGGTTTAGCAGGTGCATGATTCTTTACCATATCCTTGGTTGGCAACAATCCGTAGTTTAGGTCGGAGTTCTGACAACCGACTGGCTTTATATGACAACCATTCTTGTTGACCTTTGAGGTAAGAATGTTGTTGCCAATAGGATTGGATTCGATGAAGGGTGGCACCTGAGAGCAAGTAGGGGGGAATAGGTAATTTTGAACCACATCCGCAGGCACAGATTGGGCTGAGTGCTGCTGCTTGCGCTGGGATTGAGAGAGGGGGGAGAGAATTTTCATCCCTGGTTTCAGATCTTGAGCTGTTATCCATCCGCGATTTGTCCCGATTAAATGGTTGGGAGTACAGGTAATTTCTCTCTGGGTAGTTTTGATAGTTAGAGTTTGCTTTTGCCCTCGATCTAGCCATCTCAGTACCTTTTTCCACTCCCACTTGCAACTATTATCGTTATAACTGAGCACCTTTTGACCGAGGAGCGATCGATCGTCAATCCGAATCCAACCATTACTGGTCAAAACTAGGCTATCACCAATCAAACACTCGTCAATGATATAAACCTTATACCGACACTGTACTGGAGCATATTGAGCGCGTTCGATCAGTTCGCGGATATTATCTACACCAGTATTACTCGCGGCATCGATTTCGATAATATCTAGAGCGGCACCGAGGGCGATCGATTGGCATACATCACAACTACCGCAAGGTTGCGCCGTAGGTACCTGACTCAGCATACAATTAAGAGACTTGGCTAAAATCCGCGCACTAGAAGTTTTACCAGTTCCCCGTGGCCCTGTAAATAGGTATGCAGGGGCGATCTTCTGGAGCTTGAGCGCGTTAGTTAGAGTAGTGGCGATCGCCTCTTGCCCGACCAAATCGGCGAAAGTTTGCGGTCTATATTTATGATGTAGAGGTATATATGCCATCTGCGGGATAAATGAGGAAAGAGCAAGTAGGCTTGGTTGACTCAGCCTCACTCTTTAGAATACTTTAGATCTAATGTACCAAATCGCGATTGAGGAAGTAGCAAATGTTTGAGAAAATCTGGCGATCGATCGTCAAGCTGTGGCGGAAATTATTTGGGCGACAGATCGGTAGCCAGCAGAAATTAGCCGCAATCGCGTCACTACCACCTCTGGATGATATCGATCGCGAGTATCTATTTATGCAGCTACTCGAAGGCGTAGCTCATGGCTGGCAACAACCACGAGCGATCGATTTTTTCCACAAAATCAGGCACCGAGTTCGCAAATCTGACTGGCTGGAATGGCTCGACAGGTTTGGGCGTAATTTGCTCGATTCCCCAGCACCCAATTATGAACTAGCTGGAAGAATGGTGCAATTAAGTCAGCTCGACTGCGGTGAGATTGGCGATTTGGCGGGGGAATATGGAAGTCGGCTCCTCCACTCCCAATCAGAAGAACTCGACATGGATCTACTGCCGATCGTCGAATTTGATTCTCCACTGAGCAACTATATCGACGATGACGACAGGTTCGATCTAGAAGATCGGATGGATACAGGTTATAAAGATATGGGCACCGAGCAAAACTACCGTTCCTATGGAGAATTACCACCAGACGATCTCATCGATTCCCCAGCCTACTTCAACTCGCCGCCAGTTGAAGAGCCTGTGATGGAAAGCAGAGAGATCACCATCGAAGAATTTGCCGACATGTTGGCCAAAGATCCGACCCTAGTCGCCGAATTAGCCGCTCAATTTGGGATTGAAACCACCGATCCCCAAACGATCGTCAATGCAGTCGTTGCTCAAATGCAAGCCCAACAAGCTCTCGAATCAAACTCCAGCGATCTGAGTACTCCCCCTCCACCCGCGCCAGAACAACCATCTCCGCCAACCACTCGAACTCGTCCATTGCCCCCACCACCTCCACCACCATCCCGAAGATTGGAAGATCGATTCAACCAAGATGATTCCTTGCCACCACAAACACCCGATCGCCGAAACTAATCCAAAATCCACAATCCACAATCCACAATCACTCGATCGAATTTAAAATTTCCATGACCAGAATTGCTAATTTATACACAGACGGGGCTTGTTCGGGCAATCCTGGGCCAGGTGGATGGGGTTTCGTTGCCTACTTCGAGGACGGTTCTTGTCATGAAATGGGCGGAAAAGATGGCGCGACGACAAATAATCGGATGGAGATGCAAGCAGCCATTTCTGCTTTAGAATACTTCCTCGAAACCCAGCAAACCGATCTATGCATCCTTTATACCGATAGTGAATATCTGATCAAAGGCATCACCCAATGGGTCAAAGGCTGGAAGAAAAAAGACTGGAAAACTGCCGCTGGCAAAGCAGTTCTTAATCAAGATTTGTGGGAAACACTTGACAAACTCGCTCAAAAAGTCCAATCTCAGACCAAAGCTATGCCGATCTCGTGGCAACACGTACGCGGTCATGCGGGCAATGTCGGCAATGAACGTTGTGATACGATCGCCCGTGGATTTTCTACTGGCAAACCCCCACAACTGCGCCAACGCCCCACAACAGCAGTATCTCCCACATCTACCATCGATCGATCCATCCCTATCCCCTCCGCCGTTGATGCTCCCACACCCATGTTAGAAGAACATCCTATCCACTCAGAAAGTACCGAACAGATCCCCCGCGAACTCCGCATCGCCCATCTTCACCACCTGATCGATACCTTACGCATCACAGACGAGATCGCCAAAAGTGGCTATCTCATCGCTAGCTCCGAACTCGCCGATCTGATGGATGTCAACGCCAGTGCTGTCACGAGCAGGGGCGACAGATGGGCATGGCGCAATTGGATCGTTTCTAGGGTGCGTCGTGAAGGAAATCAGATTCTGTGGCAATTAGAAAGAGTTGACAGCGAATCGAGCAATTAAATTAATTGAGAATTGAGAATTGAGAATTGAGAATTGCGGATGCATACGCCCTTGGCGGGGCTTTGCCCTATACGCGGTAGGCGAGCGAAGGGAGACGTGTCGCTAGGCGGTTCCCTCCGCGCTGGGCTACCGTGTATACACAAATCTATTAGAGTTGCTGCGTAGTCTTTTTACCCCTCCCCTTTGCACTCAGTGCTCAGATCCGTTGGTATTTCTTGTGCTAATAAAACCCGGATCTGGGGGTTCCGACCCCCAGACCCCCCGTCGGTTGGGGGAGTGTCCCCCCCCCGAACCCCCCCTCAAAGGGTTTAGTTTGAGACGGTGGAGTGGGCTTACGGCAGATTTGTTGGTGTGTGGGATGGGGATGTTGTTGAGAGAATCGCAAAATCCGTCTCAGGAAAACTTGTGTATACACGGTAGCCGCGCTGGGCGGGGAATGTGGGTATGATGGGGATCTAGACCACACCTTCTATTCCCTAACCCCTATTCCCACTCAATATCCTCAACAAATTTAGGTACTGCGGCGGTTAATACTTCATTTCCAGTTGCAGTCACCAATACATCATCTTCGATGCGGACACCGATTCCTTTCCAACAGTCATCGATGGGGGGTTGCCCTTCAGCGGCTTGGATATCCGGCGAGATATAGATTCCAGGCTCCACCGTGATGACATTTCCTGGTTGAAACTGGTACCATGTTTCGGCACCATGCATATAAATACCTGCATCGTGGACATCCAAACCCAACCAGTGTCCAGTACCGTGCATATAGAAATTTTTGTACTTCCCTTCCTCGATCAGAGTTTCCACATTACCATCGAGGAGTTCGAGATTGACCAGACCCTCAGTGATAATCTGGACAGAGGTATGGTGAAAATCTTTCCAGGTAGTTCCAGGTTTAACTTGTTCGATCGAAGCCATCTGAGCGTCTAGCACTAGCTCATAGATGATTTTCTGTTCGCTGCTAAACTTCCCATTTACCGGAAACGTGCGGGTAACATCGGAGTTGTAATAACCACAAGCGCAACCAGCATCAATGAGTAATAAATCCCCATCCTTCAGTTCGCTATTATTCTCAATATAGTGCAGCACACAAGCATTAGCACCAGTTGCGACGATCGAAGGATATGCAGCTCCCATCGCGCCATTTTTGCGAAAAATATATTCGATTTCGGCTTCAATTTGAGACTCATTAATCCCAGGTTTGGCAAATTTACGGGCGTGATTGTGAGCCAGAGCCGCGATATTCGCCGCTTGTCGCATCAAGTCCAATTCCGCAGTACTTTTTACCATGCGAAGAGGGTGAAGCGTGAGAAATGGATCTTCGATCGCCACAGGCCCAGTTCCTCGTTTACCATAGGAACGCAGCAATTTTTGCCAATGGGTGACGATTTTATTGTTGAGCCGCTCATCACGTCCCATATGATAATAAATCCTGTCTCCCTTCTCTAAATACTGGGAGAGCTTCTCGTCGAGTTCGCTAATTGGATACGCCTCATCCGCGCCATACTTAGCTTTTGCATCATCCACACCCACACGATATCCCGTCCAAATTTCCTTCTCTCGTTCTTTGGGCTGCACGAATAAGATAAACTTGTGTTCGGGATGATGAGGGGCGATCACCGCCACAGCATTCGGCTCGTTAAAACCAGTCAGGTAATAGAAGTCACTCTCTTGACGATAGGTATATTCCACATCATTGTGCATCACAGCCATCGGCGCGCTCCCAAAAATCGCGGTGCCATTACCGATTTTTGCCATTAACTGTTCCCGACGCTGGCGGTATTCTGCTTCCATGAACTTTGCGAACCTATGCTGACTATACTCTCATCTTAACAGGGGTCAGGGGTTAGGGGTCAGCGACTCGATCTAATCCTTCGACGCTGCTAAATTAGCTCGATCTTTCAGATGTCAACGTTCATTCCACTAACTAACTGTCAAGTCATCATGAACATAGATTTACCCACCTTCTGGGCACCTGTAGATGTTTCTCAGGCTGCTTTTATCGCACCGAATGCGGTCATCATCGGACAAGTTTCGATCGCACAGGGCGCGAGTGTCTGGTATGGTGCAGTAGTGCGGGGCGATGTCGAATCGATCGAGATTGGTGTTTGTACTAATATTCAGGATGGCGCAATTATTCATGGCGATCCTGGTAAACCGACTATTCTAGAAGCTAATGTGACTGTCGGACATCGAGCGGTGATTCACTCGGCATATATTGAGGCGGGATGTCTGATTGGGATTGGCGCGATCGTCTTGGATGGCGTTCGGATCGGCAGTGGTAGTATTATTGGTGCGGGTAGTGTTGTCACCAAAGATGTCCCACCTCACTCTCTGATGGTAGGAGTACCTGCAAAATGTCTGCGGGAGCTTAATTCGATCGAAATTCAGGACTTAATTCACCACGCTCGAAAGTATGAGCAATTGGCTTTGGTACACAGTGGTAAAGGTCAAGATTTGGGCTTTGGCAAATAGCAGGTGAGGCGTGAGGGGTCAGGGATCTGGTTTTTAAAAATTAAGCTGGCTCTCATCCCCACACCATACAACCCAATTCTCTGCTTGGTGCATTTTTACCGACGGGGAACCCGTGCGGTAAATGCATCCGCAATTCTCAATTCTCAATTCTCAACTAGTTCACCCGCCGATTTGAGACATGGTGCGATCGTAGATACCTGTGGCACTTCCAGACTCTCGCCCTTGATAATTGATGTCTGGTTTGAGATCGATTAATGCTTGAACTTGCGATCGCAACTCTGCGGTAGATACACCATTTCTTAACGCAGTTTTGAGATCCAATTGTCCAGTTTCATTGAGTAGACAGGGCCGCAACCAACCATCGGCTGATAGTCTCATTCTATTACACCGATCGCAAAAACATTCAGACATCTGGCTAATGAAGCCCAGAGTGCCCTTAGCGTCAGGAATGGTAAATACATCAGCGGGGCCATTTCCCAGTACTTGAGCCTCGGTTAAACCCCATTTGGTGCGAATCTGTTGACGAATAGATTCAGAAGAAATCCAACCTCGATCGCCGAATAGTTGATGATTACCAATTGGCATAAACTCGATAAACCGAACATGCCATTGGCGATCGATCGTCAGGGCAGCTAAATCTAGTACCTCAGCGTCATTCACTCCAGGGATCACCACAACATTTAGTTTGAGCGGTTCAAATCCGGCTGCTTGAGAGGCAAGGATGCCCTCCCACACCTGTTCCCACCGCGATCGACCAGGAGTACCGATCAGGCGATCGAAGGTGGCTGGAATCAACGAATCGAGGCTAATATTAATCCGGCGCAATCCAGCCGCGTACAAATCCTGAGCCATTCCTCCTAGAAGAAAGGCATTAGTGGTGAGTGATAAATCTTGAGTCTGTGGTAGATTGGCGATCGATCGAACGATATCGACAACGCCCTTGCGTAACAATGGTTCCCCACCAGTCAACCGAAAACAGCTAAAACCAACTGGAATAAATACTTCACCCACGAGGGTCAACAACTCATCATTCGTCAATAGCTGCTCTCGCTCGAGATACTCTAGCTCCACACCTTCGGGCATACAGTACTGACACCGAAAGTTGCACCGATCGATAAGGCTAATCCGAAGATAATTGACCTGATTCATACCCCCCATTGTTACAGATCTAGACCCCATTTACCAGCCAGCTTCACAAAAAACATGGGTATCCCCACCGTCTAGTGCTACCGTGTATACGCAAGTTGGCTAGACTTCTGCTAAGGCAGACGCTACGCGAACGTTTTAGGTTGATTTACCCCTCCCCGTCTAGTGAGGGTACTTAGCGATCCTAATGATTTTCCTGATTTTTTAACCGCAAAGGCGCAGAGGGCGCAGAGATTAGGAAGTCGAGATCTAGATTTTAATTTAGGATCGCTATAGACGGATCTCCTGCTCAGTGGGTCAAACTTCTCACCCGATCCAAATCAGTTCTTAATTATCAATTATCAATTATCAATTATCAATTATCAATTATCAATTAATTGGCATAGGTCATTTTAGCCGCCATCTCATTTAACCACCCATCTTGACTGACGGCTAGCGCGATGCCCAAACCACCTGCAAAATTGGCAAAAAATCCTTGCTCAGTGTTTCTATAATTAATATGACTAGCCAAAGACCAAACAAAGAAAGCAATCCCAAACACCAGTAATCCCGTAATCACAAAAGTTAGAGATAGGGTTTGACTACTGGCTTGACTAGCATCACCCACCCAAATATTCGCCCAGTGAGCGGCAATTTTCCAGATAAATGTCTTGCTCACCCACACCACAGATCCGGCGGTAAAATAAGCTATGACTCCAGGTATATATTCCATATTGTTTGATACTTAATAAGTTAATTTTGGCTCGTTGGCGTAGCCTCCGCTGTGCGGAATCGACTATCTCCATCGATCGCGTTCTAAATCGTAGATCGCCTTTTCCCAATGCCAATCGGCATGTTTATCTGGATACCTGATTTGAGACTGGGAAATCAAACGGTTCGCTGTATTGCGATTGCCGCCTAATAATTTTAATAGTTTACGCTCTAGGTGAGGATGCTGTGGTTTGATAGCGCGGGATCTGCCTCTACCAATCCGAACTACATCTCGCTGTTGCCAAGCGATAAATAACAGGCATATTCCGACGGCGATCGCGATAATAGCACCAGTCATAAGTAAATGGGAAGTTGAATGACTTTATAATAGTACGATCGCGAGGTTTATTGTTAATCGCTTGATATGCCACTAGTTTAGCTGCCGCAGATCCGATTCTCAATCCGTAGAATTACTAGATTTACTTATTTTTCGTCGATCCGTTTGGACAATTGTTTTGCATAGTATTGTCTCCGCAGATCGTATTTCTCAAAGGGTTGATGAATCCATACGTTCTCAGTTAGATAGCTGATATAATAATCAGGTACCGAAATAGAGCAAGCTTTGTACCAGATTACTGCTGTTTTGAGCTGCTGAATTTCTGGATACTTTTCGCGCAGCCAGAGTACGGTTTGCTCTAAGGTAATACCCGAATCAACTAGATCGTCTACCAATAATACTCGATCGCCTAACCGATCGGCTGTCATGGTCATGTGTGTGGCGATCGTCAAGTCGCCCCGCTCCCGATTACCATAGGAGCTGGTAGCCAAAATTGCTAGGGGTTGGTTGAAGATGCGCGAGAGGATGTCGCCTACTCGTAAGCCGCCTCTGGCGATGCAGATGATTTGGTTGAATTCCCAGGGGGCGATTTTGTCTGCTAGTTGTTCGATCGATTGGTGGTATTGTTCCCAGGTGATGTTTAGATCGGACATTGGTGCTTAGTTGGGGTGTTTATTAAGCGCAGAGAGGGAGGAGAGAGGAGGAGATCGCAGAGAGGGTATTAGTGGGTGGGGAGTTGGCTCATGGCTTCTAGGTTTAGTACTTCTGCTAGAAGTTCGGGTGTCATGAGGTTTTGTTCGATGACGATCTGGCGCAGGGTTTTTCCGGTGATGAGGGATTCTTTGGCTACATTGGCGGCGTTGAGGTAGCCGATGTGGGTGTTGAGTGCTGTTACTAGGGCTAGGCTGCTTTCGGCGTAGTTACGGCAGCGATCGGGTTTGGCGGTGATGCCTGTGATACACTGTTCGGTGAGGGCGGAGATCGCGTTACCGAGGATTTCGATGCTGTGGATCAGGTTGTAGGCGATCAGGGGCATCATTACGTTTAGTTCTAATTGTCCTGCTTGGGCGGCCATTTCGATCGCTCGATCGTATCCCATCACTTGGAAGCATACCATGGACATCATTTCTGCCATGACTGGGTTGTATTTTCCTGGCATGATGGACGAGCCAGGTTGGACGGGAGGCAGTTGGATTTCTTTGAATCCTGTATTTGGGCCTGAGTCCATTAATCGCAGGTCGTGGGAGATTTTAACGCAGTCTTGGGCGAGATTGCGGAGGCTACCGGAGACGTTGACGAATGGTGCCATACTTTGCATCGCTGCCATCAGGTGAGGGGCGACTGTTAGGGGTACACCAATTAGTTCGCCGAGGGTTTGGGCTACTTTCGATCGATATTCAGGATGAGTATTCAAGCCCGTACCCGTAGCACTACCGCCTAACCCCAATTTAGTTAGATCCGTAGCAGCTTGACTAATTCTACCACGATGTTCGCGTAAAATCTGAGCAAACGCTCCAAAACTATCACCCAATCTGACAGGCACAGCATCCTGCATATGAGTCCGCCCAGACTTGACGATCGAGTGAAATTCTATTGCCTTTTGGTCTAGTGCATCGATCGCGCGATCGAGAGCCGGATATAGAGAATGACTCAGAGCCAATAAACCCCCAACCCGAATCGCCGTCGGAATCACATCATTAGTAGACTGACCATAATTAACATGGTCATTCGGACTTACCCGTTGATAATTCCCCTTCACATCCCCTAATAATTCCAACGCCCGATTAGCCAACACCTCATTCACATTCATATGATGAGAAGTACCAGCACCAGCCTGATAAATATCCACCACAAACTGCTCGCGCAAATTGCCACCAAGCACCTCATCAGCCGCCGCCACAATCCCCCGACTCAGCTCCGCCGAAATACAACCCAACTCACCATTAACAATCGCCGCCGCCTTCTTGATCAGCAGACAAGCATCAACATAAGTAGCCAACGGCATCAACCCACTAATGGGAAAATTCTCGATCGCCCGTAAAGTCTGAATCCCATAATAAGCCGAAACCGGAATCTCCCGCTCCCCCATCGAATCCCGCTCAACCCGAAAACCACTCATAAAACTCCCCCCATACAAACAACCTCTCTGTCTTGAAAAGGTGCTTCACTTGGGGAAACCCCAAGAACGCACTTTCCGCTGCGATCTCTTTTCTCTCTTTTTTCTCTGCGTTAAATAAACACCATGACTAAATTCTAGCCCCCACAAACCGAGCCAACCGATCCAACCCCTTCTCAATCGTCACCAAATCCGTAGCATAAGAAATCCGAATACAATCATCAGCCCCAAACGACTTCCCTGGAATCGCCGCCACATGCTGCTCATCAAGCAACAACTTGCAAAAAGTCAAAGAATCAAGCTGAGTAGCCGCAATATTAATAAACACATAAAAAGCCCCATCCGGCTTGACATAACTCAACCCAGGCATACTATCCAAGCCAGCCAAAACCACCGCGCGGCGGTTGACAAAAGCTTGACGCATCATCTCCACACAATCCTGAGATCCTTCCAGAGCAGCAACAGCACCATATTGAGCAAAAGTACATACATTCGACGTACTATGACCTTGTAGAGTACTAGCCGCCTTAATCAGCTCAACCGGAGCAGCCAAATAACCCACCCGCCAACCAGTCATCGAGTAAGCCTTGGCAAACCCATTACTAATAATCGTGCGTTGGAAAATATCATCACCCAGAGCACCGATACTAACTTGCTCCACACCATCGTAGATAATTTTCTCATAAATCTCGTCAGACACCACGAGGATATCTCGATCGACAACCACTTTTGCCAGAGCTTGCAACTCTTGCCGAGTATATACCACCCCCGAAGGATTGGAGGGAGAATTGAGGATAAATAATTTAGTTTTGGGCGTAATCGCCGCGTTAAGAGCATCAGCAGTAATTTTATAACCAGTGCTGCGATCTGTATTGACAATTATCGGCGTACCACCAGCCAAACGGACCATTTCGGGATAACTCAACCAAAACGGTGCGGGGATAATCACCTCATCACCAGGATCGATCAGCGTCATCATCAGATTGTAAAGCGAATGCTTGCCCCCATTGGTGACTAAAATATTTGCATCGCCATAGTTTAGGTTATTATCACGTTGAAGCTTGTCAGCGATCGCCTCCCGCAATCGAGGCTCACCCGCTGCTGCACCATACTTAGTCTTACCCAAATCCAGTGCTTCTTTTGCCGCAGCTTTGATGAGATCTGGAGTATCAAAGTCGGGTTCCCCCGCACTGAAACTACACACATCCTTACCCTCCAACTGCATTGCCTTCGCCACAGCAGAAATGCCGAGGGTGACTGAAGGTTCGATTTCACTGATGCGTTTTGCTAATTTCATAACTTACCGATGCTCCCCAGTCGCCCTTGCTAGCGTATCATCACACTTGCCGACGCGCATTATCTACATTATCTATGATAGTGTGCCCCAAGCTATGTAATTGTAAAGCAATTGGCTGATATTTAAGGATCGATCGCCCAAATTAAAGTAGCGATCGCGATCGACAGTATAAAAACATACCCGATTCAGCATAATTTTTGCCCAGAGCGAATCGATCGACCTTTTGAGGGGCGCGTATCTGGTATGTGTAATACTTATCAGCAAAACTTGGACTGCCTATTAGGTAAAACTCTATGTTTGCTATATCTTTTTCAAAGGTTTTCGATTATCCTCATATATAGAGCTATTGCTAAGTTAAATTGTCATTTTATAAACGAAACTCTATGCAAAACTTTATCATTCAAAGCATATGGCTTGTACTATGCTATCCGATTTTGGGGGTAATACTAGCAAGTCCTTGGTCTCTAGGTTGGTCTGGTCAATTGGGAACTAGACCTGCTGGTTATATTAACATCCTAATGGCCGGAGTCGCGTTTATTCACGCTCTATTTGCCTTGACGCTCGGTTGGAATTTGCCTGCTCAAGAAATCAGCTTTAGTTGGTTGCATAGTAGTACTATTGATATTAACTTTCCGATCGAGATTTCCACCACCACTCTTACAGCTACGGCGGTAGTTACGGCGATTAATTTAATCGCTCAGATTTATTCGGTAGGCTATCTAGAGATGGATTGGGGTTGGGGAAGATTTTTCTCATTGATGAATTGTTTCGGGGCAGGTATTTGTGGATTGGTATTATCCAATTCACTATTTTTTAGTTATGTTTTTCTCGAACTACTGACTCTAGCAACTTATTTATTAGTCGGCTTTTGGTATGCTCAACCGCTGGTGATTACTGGAGCAAGGGATGCTTTTTGGACGAAGCGAGTTGGTGATATTTTCCTCTTGATGGGCGTAATTGCGATTTATCCAATTGCCGGAACTTGGAATTTTACGGAACTAGGTGTTTGGGCACAAACGGCTGAGATTAGTCCTAATGTCGCTATTTTACTTGGTTTAGCTCTCAGTGCTGGGCCGTTGGGAAAATGCGCTCAGATTCCGTTTCAATTATGGCTTGATGAAGCAATGGAAGCACCACTTCCGGCGACGGTATTGCGAAATGCTGTTGTGGTTGGGGCTGGGGCATTTGTGTTGATTAAACTTGCTCCGGTAGTTTCTCTATCTCCATTACTGTTAGATACTTTAACCATCCTGGGTGTGACGACGGCGATTAGTTGCTCATTGATTTCGATCGCTCAAGTGGATGTTAAGCGAGTATTATCCTACTCGCTCAGTGCTTATATTGGTTTAGTATTTATTGCAATCGGTACACAAAATTTAGAGTCAGCTAGATTCATTCTATTTAATGAATCTTTCGGGATGGCATTGTTGTATATGACGATTGGTTCGATTATTTGGACAAATGTCACTCAAGATTTGACTCAATTAGGTGGGTTATTTTCACGTCGTCCATTTACAGCTTTTTCACTCTTAGTTGCGATCGCATCTTTTGTTGCTGTACCTCCTTTGGGTGGATTCTGGGGATTTTTACAATTAGTAGAAAGTTTGTGGACAGAACAACCTTGGTTGGTAGGCGTAATTTTGACCGTCAACACTTTCACTACTTTCAGTTTGACTAGATTATATTGTCGGATATTTTTGGGTCAACCTCAACCGATGACTGAGCGTACAGCAGAGCCTTTTTGGTTGATTAGTTTACCAGTAATTTCTACAGCTATCTTTATCTGTCATTTGCCAAAGATCTTAGGAGATTTGGGAATGTTGCCAAGTGTAGATCCTGTCTTTGCGACTCTATTGATTTGGTCGAGTGTTTCTGGTATCGCTAGTGCTGCGCTAATTTATGGAGTTGATGATATTCCCAAGCCGATTAAGTTGCCATTAACAGATTTACAAGACTTTTTTACATACGATTTATATATTCAACAGTTTTATCAAGTAACGATTGTTTTACTGGTAGCTACTAGTGCAAAGGTAATTAATTGGTTCGATCGATATATTGTGGATGGACTTGTCAATCTAATTGGCTTGGGGACTCTATTTAGCGGACAAACTCTTAAATATAGTACTTCTGGTCAATCTCAGCTTTATATTTTATTGGGATTCTCCGGTGTTGTATTGCTGGGGTTATTGATGGGATTGTTTATTTAAAACGCAGTACTTCGGCTACGCTCAGTAACCGCAAGAGGAGGGGAATGAGAACGCAAAAGAGATTTTTAGTGGTGTTTATTTAGATTAGAGGATGAGATTTTATGTTGAGTGCGGTTATTTGGTTGCCTGTTTTGGGGGCAATGTTAATTGGAATTGTGCCTGGGTTTAGTCGAGCGATTGCTTTGGTTATATCGGGTTTGAGTTTGGTTGTGTCGATCGCGATCGCAGTTAGTTTTGATTACCAAAATTCGGGATTGCAGTTTGTCGAACGTTTTACTTGGATTGAGCCGTTAGGTTTGGATTATCAGTTGGGTATCGATGGGTTATCTTTGCCGTTGGTGATTCTCAACGCGATATTAGTTGTGTTGGCGGTTTGTGCGACTAGCAAGGATATAATGCGGGGGCGGTTATTTTACGCTCTACTATTATTAGTTAGTACCGCAATTACTGGAGCCTTTCTCGCCCAGAATTTACTCCTGTTTTTCCTGTTTTACGAGTTGGAGTTGATTCCCCTTTATCTATTAATCGCGATTTGGGGTGGCGAAAAGCGTGGATATGCAGCAACCAAGTTTCTGATTTATCAAGCTCTGTCAGGCGTAATTTTACTCGCTGGCTTCCTTAGTTGGGCATGGTTTACCAAGACGGGTAGCTTTAACTATGAATCTCTGGCTGCAACTCACTTACCTGCAAATCTTCAACTCCTATTCCTCTGTATCATTCTCCTGGGTTTTGGGATCAAAATGCCCTTAGTACCTTTCCATACTTGGCTACCGGATGCCTATATCGAAGCTCCCACTCCCGTCTCGATGCTCTTGGGAGGCATTGTCTCCAAATTGGGTACCTACGGCTTAATCCGCTTCGGCTTGGGCTTATTCCCCGACGCTTGGATTATCGTCGCACCTTGGCTGGCAATTATCGCCGTAGTTACTGCCGTCTATGGTAGCCTAGTGGCGATCGCTCAAACCGATATCAAAAAAACCATCGCCTATAGCTCCGTCGCCCACTTGAGCTATATCCTCCTCGCCACCGCCGCCGGAAGCTCCCTGAGCCTACTAGGTGCAGTTTGTCAGATGGTAGCTCACGGCTTAATCCTCGCCCTATTATTCAATCTCGTCGGCATCATCGAAGCCAAAACTGGCACGAGAGAATTAGCCAAACTTCACGGCTTACTAAACCCCCAACGCGGCTTACCCTTCGTCGGCGTAATGCTGATCCTCGCAACTATGGCGAGTGCGGGAATCCCCGGAATGGTAGGTTTCATCGGCGAATTCCTCTCCTTCCAAGGTAGCTACACCGCCTTCCCCATCGCCACCCTCATCTGTCTCGGCAGCACGGGTTTAACCTCCGTCTACTTCATCATCATCATCAATCGCGCCCTATTTGGCAAACTCGAAAACGACATCACCTACCTACCCAAAGTTGCCAGATACGAGCGGATCCCCGTCATCATCCTCGCCACCCTAATCATCATCCTCGGAATCCAACCAAACATCTTAATCTCCCATACCCAAATTACCACCGATGCGATCGTCGCCAATCTCTCTCACCCCACAACTAATATCGCCAAAGTAGAAAATCCCCTCGAAGTCGGGGTGTTTCCCATAGGGCGGGGTGGGTAAAGATCTTCGCTAACTCAATCATCGTAGTTGCTAGTGGAGAGGGTGGGTTTTGAATTAGATTTCTAGTGAAACAGTCACCGATAGCTAAACCCACCCCTACAGATTGACACCCCCTCAAACAAATTCTCTGCGCTCTCCCTACTCTCTTCCCGCACTCTGCGTTAAAAAAAAATCACCAATCATGACAACAAAAACCAAACTCCCACCATCAACCCACCAATTCGCCGAAGTCATCCATCGCCTCGAAGCAGGCGGCGCAATGCTACCAGACACACCCGAAAATCTGATGCAGATTATCGGCTTATACAAAGCATACGCCGTGCCGATGGACTTTTACTGGCGCAACTTGCTATATATCGCCGAGCGAGTCTTTATCAACCCCCTTCCGGCTTTTAAATACTTTTTGCCCCAATCCTATCTAGACTTACCCAACCACTATGCAGGCGATACCGCCGATTTACGCATCCAACAAAAGGGTGTAGCTTCAGCGCATCCTGAATTGCTGGAATTTATGGAAAAAGGGCGCAGCACCAAAATGCCCAAAATATTCCATCACTTATTACACGATCGGATTAACATGGAGTTTGCCGAAGCTTGTATGCAAGCCATGTATTGGCACCGTGGGATGGGTGGGAAGTTCGATCCTTATCTGGATACCCCAGAATATAAGAATAATGCCGATCGAGCAATCAAAGCCTATTTTAAGGGCAATCCGGTGATGTTGGGTATTTACAAACTTTTTCCCGATATGTTTATCGAGCAAGTGCGAGTACTTTCCTATTATTCCAACCTGGGTTTATTTTGGGAAGTGATGGCTCCAGTATTCTTTGAAATGAGCGATCTTTACGACGAGGGTAAAATTGCCTCTGTACCTGACGCGATGAATTTTCTCGTAAATGGGATTTTTGCGATCGCCGGAAGACCAATTTATCACCATGTTTATATTAATGGGGAAATGTTTGAAATTATCCCCAAGTCGGCTGGATTTACCTGGCTATATGAAGCGGCTTTACCATATGTAGAAGCAGTATTTTATCGTACCGCACCATTTCGAGGCACAAAATCCTATAATGCTCAAGCAGAGCAAGTACCGATGGAGCAAGGAGACTTCCACTATGGGATTTTGTATGCTGATGTAAATCCAGTTGGCAGTGCGGGAATTCCACCAACGTTATTGATGGATGATATGTATCATTTCCTCCCTCAGTACCTACTCGATTATTATCAAAAACATTGTCGAGGTAAAGATGATATGTTGATTCAATCTGGGGTAAGTTTTCAGCGATCGATGTACTGTGTCACTTCAGCAGTCATTCAAGCTTTACGCACTGCTCTATTGTATCCCCTCGATGATGAAAATCCTCAACACTTGGAAAAAAATCGTCAGTTTTTTGAAGCCCAAATCGACAGGTTTAAACGCCCTGAAGCGCGGTTACGGGATATTCAGAATCAGGAATATAGATAATTGTCTCCCCTGCTCGTAAACTAAGAATGGTACATTTATGGAGAAATTTATCCAATGGTAGAATGGATTAATGGTTTAATGAGCGGCTTGGGCTATTGGGGAGTCGGATTTCTCATGTTTGCCGAAAATCTCTTTCCGCCGATTCCTTCTGAGTTGATTATGCCATTAGCTGGATTTACAGTAGCTCAGGGTAAAATGAACTTTGGGCTAGCTGTTTTGGCTGGTACTATCGGTACGATGCTGGGAACTTATGCGTGGTATTATCTCGGTAGATTGGTTAATTACGACAGGTTGGGGGTTTGGATCGATCGACATGGCAAATGGATCGGCGTATCTGTAAAAGAGATCGACAGGGTTAATGATTGGTTTAATAAACATGGGCGCAATGCTGTCTTTTTTGGTCGAATGGTACCAGGCATTAGGACGCTAATTTCCCTCCCCGCAGGGATGAATCAAATGTCTTTTGCTACTTTCACTATTTACTCGACATTAGGCACCTTCATCTGGACGCTAGGTCTCACTGCGGCGGGATTTCTATTGGGTGAGAACTATGGATCGATCGAAAAGTATTTAGCCCCGATCTCGAAAGTTGTTGTATTTGGATTAATTGGTTTATTCGGTTATTTGGTTTTTAAAAAGTTACGTCAAAATAGGAGGAAATAATATGCCAGATATCGTAGACATTGCCGTTGGTAATGGTAGTTTTACAACCCTAGTTACAGCAGTTCAAGTAGCAGGTTTAGTTGATGCTCTAAAGTCTCCTGGGCCATTTACCGTATTTGCACCAATTGATACAGCCTTTGCTAATTTACCCCCTGGTACAGTACAAACTTTAGTCCAAAATCCACCCCAATTAGCCCGGATTCTCAAATATCATGTGCTAGCAGGGAAGTTTACCCAAGCCGATTTAGCTGAACTTAAAATAGTTGAATCTTTAGAAGGCTCGTCGATATCGATCGATTGTAGCAATGGATTTGAGGTCAAAAATTCGACCGTAATTATTCCAGATATCGAAGCCGATAATGGAATCATTCATGTTATCGATCGAGTAATATTAATGGGTTAAATTGTTCTAAATCCCCGACTTTTTTAAGAAGTCGGGAATCTAGTAAGCTAGCTCTCAAAGTCTTCTTTAAGAACGATTTATAGTTATGATGATGGTTTAAAGTCGATCTTCCAAAAATTTAATACGACTTACGTTAAATGCGTCAATCTACACTCCATCAACTGAAAGTATTTGAAACTGTAGCGAGACTAACTAGTATTACTCGTGCAGCAGATGAGTTGTCTTTGACACAGCCAACTGTATCGATGCAAATAAAGCAACTTACGAAAAACATCGGCGTACCTTTATTTGAACAAATCGGCAAAAAGTTATATTTAACCGCGTCAGGGCAAGAGTTATTTACTACCTGTCAAGATATCTTCGATCGACTATCGCGATTTGAGATGAAAATTGCGGATTTTCAAGGATTGAAGCAAGGTAAACTAAAATTAGCAACAATTACCACAACTAAATATTTTATCCCCCGTGCCCTCGCACCCTTTTGTCAACTATATCCTGGGGTAGAAGTTGCATTAGAAATTACCAATCACGAACGAGTATTAGAAAGACTGAGTGATAATCTTGACGATCTTTATATTATTAGTAAAGTACCAGAAAGGTTGGATGTTTCCTTACATCCATTTTTAGACAATCCCCTAGTTGTCATCGCACCGATAAATCATCCTCTCGCACAAGAGAAAAATATTCCAATCTCTAAATTGCAAGACGAACCATTTATTATGCGAGAGCGAGGTTCGGGTACTCGTGCTGCGGTAGAGCAACTATTTGCTCAACATAATGTATCGGTGAAGGTAAGGTTAGAATTAGGTGGAAACGAAGCAATTAAGCAAGCAATCGGCGTAGGGTTTGGGATTTCGGTACTCTCTCAACACACATTTCCTCAAGATGCCGAAATGTCAGGATTGACAATTTTGGATGTTCAACATTTTCCAATCGATCGTCAATGGTATATCGTATACCCAGCCGACAAACAACTATCGATTGTCGCCAGTACATTCTTTGATTTTCTTCAACAAGAATCAGCATCTATCGCCCACAAAATGCGCGGATTAGATAAATAAGGCTCTATTGTGTTCGGTTATCCGAACGGATATAGTGCTGTTAATTAAGCTTTAGTCAACTGGTAGGAGATAGATGAAAAATCAAATTTTAATTTCTATATTAGTGTCTCTAATATCGATCGCCGCTACAGTTTCATCCTCGATCGCAAAATCCGATCGACAGTCTCAAAATGGCACTTTTCAAGGTACTCTCATCTATCCCAGTGATTATTTGCCCGCACAAAAAGTATGTGCAAAAAATGTGAAGACAAAAAAGTTATTCTGTGTTGAAACTAAGCAACAGCAAACAGACTTCTCTCTTTCGGTTAAGGCTGGAACTTATGAGATTTTTGCTAGAGAATGTATAAAAAGTTATGAAAAAGATCTTGTCTGTCGCGATGGCTATCTTCCGCGACGAGCATATTATAATGAACATGCAAAATGTGGCATAACGGCTGAATGTGCCAAGAAATTTAAGCACAATCGACGAATTTTGGTACCCATTCGATCGGGTCAAACTATTGCCAACATTAAGCCACATGACTGGTATTCAAATTGATAACTCTCATTTATGAGTCTAATCCTCCTTTTAAAATCCCAATTCTCTGCTTGGTGCATTTTTACCGACGGGGAACCCGTGCGGTAAATGCATCCGCAATTATCAATTAACTTAAATATCTCATGTTTTCCGATGCTTTTGTGACTATTTCAAGTACAAATTTTGACACGATCGTCAAATTTTACTCCCAATTATTTGACTGTGAAGCTCGATCTTATCGCCCTGGAGTATATGCCGAGTTTGCTATCGGTGGTTTACGCTTGGGGATTTTTCAACCTAAGTCTACTAATCAGCATCAACAATCTGGGCATCATCATAGAGGGATGAGTATTTGTCTAGAAGTAACCAATTTA
Organism: Chamaesiphon sp. OTE_70b_metabat_96; assembly: GCA_031376885.1. Lineage (GTDB taxonomy): Bacteria > Cyanobacteriota > Cyanobacteriia > Cyanobacteriales > Chamaesiphonaceae > Chamaesiphon. The sequence continues at coordinate 27,885 of JANMEL010000135.1, forward strand.
GAACAAGCGATCGATAAACTATCCCAACTAGATTATCCCCCACCAGGCGACATTATCACCGCCTCCCACGGGCGCGAAATCTACGCCTACGATCCCGATGGTAATTGTCTAATTTTGCATCAATCACCCAATCGTTCGCGTAGCGTCTCTATAAGAGAATCGTAATCCAAAATCCAAAATCCAAAATCTCAATGCAACGTCTAGAAGTAGAACCCCGTACAATTTTGATTGGTTTGGCTGGTAGTCATGGCTACGGCTTAAATCGCCCTGAATCTGATTTCGATTATCGCGGTGTATTTATCGCTCCCCAAGCCTATTATTTCGGCTTTAATAAAGTCGAACAAAAAGATAGTGGTTGGGATACTGAGCCTGGGATCTTCGACTTTCTCAATGGCGAAAAAGATACCGTTATCTACGAACTAAAAAAGTTCGTCCAACTTTTGGCTGGAGCCAATCCAAATATCTTGGAATTGCTGTGGCTCAAACAATATCCAGTCAAAACTGAAGTCGGGGAAATCTTACTAAAACATCGAGAGCTATTCCTCAGCAAACGAGTCAAACATACATATTCTGGCTACGCCTTTGCCCAAATCAAAAAGATCGAATCTCACCGTAAATGGTTACTAGATCCGCCGCAAATCGAACCAACTCCCGCACAGTATGGATTGGCGGAAGAACGCCCATTAAATAAAGAAGAATTACACGCTTTCCTCGAATATTTATATTTACTAGTACGCGGTAAAATTGAATATCTATCCGAATCAGAACAACTCCATCAACTATTAACTGGGGATATCGATTATAAAGGGATCTTAAAACAATTTCCCCTCGATGATGAGGTTTTGGAATATACTCAAAATCTCACAAATAGCCGATCAGACTTTATTAAACTGCTGCAAAAAAGTCAACAGTACCAAAATGCGATGCGAGAATGGAATGCTTACCAGTCTTGGAAAACTAATCGCAATCCAGCCCGTGCCGGAATGGAAGCAAAATCCGGTTTCGATCTCAAACATGCCATGCACTGTATCCGGTTATTACGCAGTGGATTAGAGATATTGCAATCGGGCAAAGTATTCGTCGATCGACGTGAAGTAGGCGATGCTGACGAACTCAAAGCTATTTTACACGGAGACTTTACCTACGAGCAAGTAACTAAAATAGCCGACGATCTAGTTGTCGAACTCGATCGAGTATACACTACTTCTAGCTTACCCCATCACCCCGATTTACGAGCGATCGACCAATTATGTATCGAATTAGTAGAAAAACAAGGTTGGTAACTAAAGATATTTTCTCTCTCTTGTTAACTCTACAATAAGAAGCCTTTATTTAAACCATGTGCAATGCTTCCTTCCCAGTCAGAATTTAAAAAACTACGAACACTATTGAAACAGTGTTCGACAACATCAGAGTAAATAGGATTTTTCTGATAAGTAGGATCGTATCTAAACTCACGATCTGTATTTTTTGCTTTCTTAGGACATATATTTGGTCGATTTTATATTTCTTTAGATTAACGGATTCTGTCAATTTCAACCATTCTGTGACAACAATATACATTGCATTTGGATTTTTCTGCTTGAGCTGATCTGCTGCTGTAGAAACATCTTGCAGCATTGTTTTGTCGAGATATGTCTTGCATTCAATTGCAACAGCGGGTAGATCCCAGTCATGAGTTTCTACTATGTTAGAGCCTTCGGATTGAATAATTGCTTTTATACTTGCACCAATTGCAAAATCATGATCTTTAATTTCAACTAAAGCATGAGGTTTCTTTAGCATATCTCTATATGATGGTGCTCTAAAGAAAATATCCTTAAATGAGTGAGATTTTCCGATTAATGCACTCTGTGAAATTCCAAAGACCATATCTCTGAACAGAAAATACAAAAACTCTTCCAAAACGGAGGAATGTAGATTCGATCTCGAATCAAACTTCTCAGCATAATGTTGTTGGTCAATAAAATCCTTATATTCATTTAGTAGCCTTACCCGCTCAACAATGATTTGGGAATCATTTACTGACAGTTCTGAAGTAGGACTTTTCAGAACTTCATTAGCCTCTTTCCATTTTTCATATTCAGCTCTAATTTCTATTAGATAGCGACGAGAATCAGGATCGAGATACTTACTTTTATGAGTCTCTTTTTGTTGAAGATTATTGCCATGTACGAACATATTACTCACAGATCTGTTTCAATATATTTTCTGCAATTGCGAAAGCCATTAGCGGTGGAACAGCGTTACCAATTTGATTATATTGACAAAGATATTTTTCCTCTAACCGTCCTTCTCGCTGCAATAATTTATGACTAACAACGGTCGGTTTTCCCCTGAAAATATACCAGTCTGGAAAAGATTGAATCCTAGCACCTTCGCGGGCTGAAAAATTGCGGTTTTTATATGGATGGACAAAGTTCGCATAAAAAGATGCAGGTACTGTATGGCATGGTCGATCTGGGTGCATTCTTCTATTATTTTGATCGTATGCTGTGTCTGAAAATTCTGTAGTATTTCTTTTGAATGGTCGTAAATGTTCGGGTACATCAGCAGTAGAATCACCCCAGTGCATTGAAGCAAATCTCTCAACCAGACGTTTTGAGTGATTCATTGCTTTGTGATTAAAAAGTTTATTTGAACCTTGGCGTAAAAATCGCTGATACTCATTTAACGGAGGCTTTGAATATTCTGATTCTTCCTTACCTTCCCTTGCTTCGATCTCAGGCAAATCAGATATGGCATCCCATAATGTGGGGCATTTTTTGAGATGACCATCTAATAAGTCTAGTTGACTCATTATGGTATAAGTTTTCTTAGGAAAGGGATTTTCTAGTTTTATTTTCGATGCGATTACTATGAGTCTTTTTCTGATTTGGGGCACACCATAATCAATTGCTTCTAGGATACGGTATTCTACCTCATAGCCAAGATCGCGTAATTCAGCCGTGATAATATCTATGACTATCTCTTTGTTATTAGTCGTTGCCTTAATCAGATTTGGCACATTTTCCATAATCATGATTTTAGGTTTGAGTAATCGACCTACTCGAATAAATTCTTTAAATAAAGAATTCTTTGGATTTTTTGGATCTCCGCTATTTTTATTACAAATTGAAAATCCTTGGCAAGGTGGCCCACCAAGAATAATATCAGGTTTATATTTGCCGAACGTCTCAATTATCTGTTCGTCACTCATTTGAGTGATATCGCCTTGCAGTAAAGTTGTATCAGGGTGATTGAGTTGAAATGTTTCGCTTGCCCATTTATCTATTTCAATCGCTCCAATAATCTTGGCACCAGCCAAAGCGAAGCCTAGACTAAAGCCCCCAGCACCTGCAAAGGTATCAAGTACCGAGTATTTCATTTTTTGTCTATTTTGGAAGTAATTATCGTGAGACACTTTAGTCTACCAATTTCTTAAAACGTTGTTTACCAACTTGGGGCACTGTATTTACGAGCAAATAACTAAAATCCTTGACGATTTAGTAAACTCGATCGAGTATACACTACTTCCAGTTTACCCGATCCTCCCGATTTAAAAGAGATTGACAAGCTTTGTATCGAATTAGTCGAAAAACAAGGTTGGTAACTCGATTAAGGATAAAAGTTTAAAGTGTACCGATCGAGGTTAAAATTCGATCGGGAGTCACCCAATCAAAGCTAGATGAACCATCGACTATTTCAACAGGTTAAAATCTTAGATCCGATCGCTCGAACGAGTCGCCTTGGAGATATATTAATTAGGGATGGCCAGATCCAAGAAATCCAGGATCCCACCCAAATTCCCGCCAATGTAGAAACTTTACCAGGACAACACCTAATTCTCGCCCCAGGTTTGGTAGACTTATACAGTCATAGTGGTGCCCCAGGGCATGAAGAGCGAGAAACCCTCACATCGCTACTCCAATCTGCACGAGCGGGTGGATTCGTGCGGGTGAATATCTTACCCGATACTATCCCCGCACTCGATCGAGCCAGTAGTCTGATTAGTCTCGATCGACAGTACCATCAGATCGCCACCCAAATCCCCAATTGTCCCCAACTTGGCTATTGGGGAGCCTTGACGGTAGGGCTAGAAGGTAAAATGATGACTGAATTAGCCGAACTTGCTACTACCAATATTATCGGTTGGGCAGATGGTAGATCGATCTCCAATCTAGCTCTCACCAGTCGCTTATTAGAATATCTCAAACCCTTTAATCGGCCGATCGCACTCTATGCCCTCGATCGAGAGTTGCGGGGCAATGGTATCGCTAGATCTGGTGTGGATGCACTCCGCTATGGTTTGCCGATCGACCCAGTTAGCAGTGAAACAGCAGCTCTAGCTGCTATAATCGAAGTTATCGACGATATCGGCACGCCTGTTCATCTGATGCGAGTGTCTACTCGTAGAGGGGTAGAATTAATCGCTGCGGCGAAACAAAGAGGTGTCCCCATTACCGCCAGTACAACCTGGTTGCACCTAATCGCCAATACAACCGACTTAAAAGCTTATAACCCTAATCTCAAGCTAAGTCCGCCTCTAGGCACCCCAGAAGACCAAATAGCCCTGATTGAGGGGATAAAAACAGGGGTATTGGATGCGATCGCCATCGACCATACAGCCCATACTTATGAAGAAAAAACTGTCGCTTTTGGCGAAGCTCCAGCAGGATCGATCGGCTTAGAATTAGCTTTACCCTTACTGTGGCAACAGCTAGTAGTAACCACCAAATTATCCGCCCTAGAACTCTGGCAAGCACTCAGCAGCAATCCCGCTGAGTGTCTCCATCAATCCCCCCCAACTGAGTCGATCCTATTCGACACCCAACAAAATTGGGCAGTATCGATCGACAACCTCAAATCGCTCTCCCAAAATACTTCCTGGCTAGGCAAAGAAATAGTCGGTAAAGTGGTAACCCTAACGGAGGGTTTGTGATGCAAGAGGCAAATAATCCAAAATTAAACTTACTGTTTATAATCTGATTGCGTATCTAAACCGCCAGCACGATCGATCGGCCAAAAACGGACGACTGCTTTACCAACGATTTTATCCTTAGGCACAAACCCCCAATAGTGGCTGTCATAGCTATTATTGCGATTGTCACCCAAGACAAGATAACTACCAGCAGGCACGATTCCATCGGGGGTTAAGTCTGTACTACTCCAATTGTATAGGGGTGCGCCGTTGATATAATTTTCACTCAATACTTTCCCATTAACATATACCATCCCGCTTTTGACTTCTACTCGATCTCCAGGTAAACCGATTACCCGTTTGATGAAGGCATCCTTGAATTTTTGACGCTCTAACTCGGCAGTAGGATTGAATACCACGACATCACCACGAAGGGGATTGGCAAAGCGATAGCTGATTTTATCAATGATCAGTCGATCGTTGACTTTGAGTGTCGGGAGCATCGATTCGGAAGGAATGTAACGAGCTTCCGCGACGAAACTCCGAATCCCTAACGCCAAGAAAGCACTCAGGGCGATCGTTTTGAGCGTTTCTAGCCAAGGATTTTCGGCCTTTTCTACTGGTTTAGCAATGGATTCTGATTCTGGTTGTACTTCTGGTTGTTCGTATTCCATAACACCGATTGGAGTGATTAGGTAAGGACGCTTAAAGTCTATCGATAAGAATTAGCGATCGTCATCTCTCAACTATACGCTCGATCGCTCCGATCTGTGATGAAACACTAGATAGATTGCGACTATGTTCGCATATCCAGCTATCCCAATCCTCCAAATCTCGATCGACCCCTCTACTTAGCTTCCATCCAATTTGCACCGCTGCCGATTTCTGCTATCATTGGGACGCTGAGATCGATCGCATCTTCCAAAACAATTTTGATTCTACTTTAAGTTTATAGCGGCAATGTTGCCAAAATTAGCTTTCAATCTTTTGGGTAGGCATGGAGTTCTTTCCATATAGTAGTCTAGCTCGATGTTGCGCTCTCAAGTCTTTTTCTATTAATGCGATTACCTCATCTAGTTGTAAATTAGACAAATCTAATAATCGACTAGCTGCTTTCAAATTGGCGATCGATTTCGATCGAGTTTCAGGATCGGGAATTTTAAATTTGTCGTTCATAATTAGTTCCAATTACGTTGAATTTCTTGAAGACTGGCAACGCTGGCATCTAATGCAGCTTCAGTTGAATCAATAGATCGATATAATAAATCTAACATATCTCTAGAGGCGATAGGCTGAGATTCAGCAATTCCTATGAGCAGAGTATGCAGCCTGAAGTATTTCGTTCTTAGTTTCTCCTTGATGTTTTGGAGTTCTTCAAGTTCGGGTAAGCTGTCGCTAGTTTCACCCATCCGCTCAAACAATCTAAACTCTGTTGAAGTGGTGGCATCGATACACTCAATTATTCTACGTTGGATGACGAAAATATTCGTGATGATGGGATCTGGTAATTTAGCCATTCGCTGCTCGATCTATCTAATTACCACCCAAGTTTAGCAGCTAATCTGCCTTGGCAAATGTTGTTTATGTCTCCCCCTCTCCCCCTCTACTTAGCTTCCATCCAATTTTTACCGCTGCCGATTTCTGCTACCATTGGGACGCTGAGATCGATCGCGTCTTCCATAGCGGTTTTGATTTTTAGTTGCAGTTCATCCCACTCTTCTAAGGGAACTTCCAAGACTAGTTCGTCATGAACTTGGAGCAGTAATTTAGCTTGATATGGTTGCAATAATGTGTCTACTTTTATCATTGCTAATTTGATGATGTCGGCACTGGAACCTTGAATTGGGGCATTTGCCGCAGCGCGAAGATATCCAGCATCTAATTGACCGAGGTTGCCGAGATCGTCTAAATTGACATCATCGGGATTGGTGCCTTTTAACCCACGCAGTTTGCCACTTTCAAAGTTGAAATAACGTCTTCTGCCGCAGACTGTCTCGACATATCCTTGGGCGATGGCTTCGCGTTTGACGCGCTCCAAGTAGTCGAAAATGCCTGGGTATCTGGCATAAAACTTGTCGATGAATATTTTGGCTTCACTGGTTTTTACGTCTGCTTCTCGGCCAAATTTGGCGGCACCCATGCCGTAGATTACGCCGAAGTTGATGATTTTTCCGAGGCGGCGTTGCTCGCTGGTGATGTTATCATCTTCAAATAATAATTTGGCGGTGACGGTGTGGATATCTTGGTTTTGTTTGTAGGCGGCGATTAAGACGGGTTCTTGGCTTAGGTGGGCGAGGATGCGAAGTTCGATTTGGGAGTAGTCGGCGGCGGCGAGGAGCCAACCTTCGGCGGGGAGAAATGCTTTGCGGATTTGCCGACTAAATTCGGTGCGGATGGGGATATTTTGGAGGTTGGGGTTGGAGGAGGATAGTCTCCCTGTGCTGGTGACGGCTTGGTTAAAGTCGGTGTGTACTCTGCCAGTTTTGGGGTGGATGAGTGCGGGGAGTGCATCGACGTAGGTGGATTTGAGTTTGGCGAAGGTGCGATGTTGGAGGATCAGATCTACGATTTGGTGTTTTCCTTGGAGTTTTTCGAGGGTGGTTACGTCGGTGGAGTAGCCTGTTTTGGTTTGGCGAATGTTTTTGGTGTCTAAGCCGAGTTTCTCGAAGAGGATATGAGCGAGTTGTTTGGGGGAGCCGAGGTTGAAGGTTTCGCCTGCGAGTGCGTAGGTTTCGGTTTCGATATTTTGGATGTCTGCTTTGAGGATTTCGGAGAGTTGTGCTAGGTATTCGGCATCGATACGGATGCCGCGATCTTCCATTGCTGCGAGAATGGGTTCGAGGGGTTGCTCGATGTTTTGGAGGAGGGGGAGGAGTTTGGGAGCTGCTGTTAATTCGGCTTTGAGGATATTGTGGAGACGGTAGGTACCCCAGACATCCATCCCGCAGTATTCGGCGACGCGGGGGATATCGATGCTGGCAATAGTTTTACCTTTGGCTACTAGGTCGCTATAATTTTGAGGGACGATGCCTAAATAACGGCTGGATAAGTCGGTGAGGTTGTGGCTACTGTCGGGATTTAAGACGTAGCTGGCAAGCATGGTGTCGAAGACGACTCCTGCGAGGTTGATGCCTTGATTTTTAAATACTAATCGATCGAATTTCCCATTCTGCAATACTTTTGGATATGCGGCACTTTCGAGGATCGATCGCAAGTTTTCTAGGACTAATTCTAGTTCTAAATTGTCGCCTTGTTCGTGGGCAATCGGGATATATGCCATATCATTTGTGCCTTCTCCCCAACAGCAACCAATCCCAACTAGTTTGGCATTGCGAGGTTCTAAGTCGGTGGTTTCGGTATCCCAAGCGATGGGATGATTTGGAGCTGTGTGTTGTTTGAGGGTAATAATTAGTACGGCTAATTTTGCCGCACTATCGATAATCTGGGGTTCGATCGGACATTTCTTGCTGAGTCGATATTTCTCGGTATCTTCGGCACTAAAAAACCACAATGCTTGGCGATCGTCATCTAGATCTATCGATCCAACCTGCTCATCTTCACTCTCAATTATTGGCTCGACTATTCCGCCAAATGTTGTTTGGAGTTGTTCGATATCTTTGCTAAATCGATGGAGTTCGAGTGTCTGTAATAATGGCTGTACCTGTTGAAAATCAAACCCAGTTAATCTAGTTTCTTGCAAATCCAAATCTAACGGAACATCGGTAATGATTTTCGCTAAGTATTGGGAATGATAAGCATCCTCCTTCCCCGCTACTAGTCGCTTTCCCGTCGCCCCAGGAATATCATCGACAGCCGCATATACTCGATCGAGATCGTGATATTCTGTCAGCAATTTCACCGCTGTCTTATCCCCAATCCCGCGTACACCAGGGATACTATCGGATTTATCCCCACATAAAGCCTTGTAATCAACAATCTGCGCTGGCGTAACTCCCATCTTGTCAATTACGCCCTGCTCGTTCATTTCGAGCGTGCTAGGTTGACCGCTTTTGGCATAAACTGAAGATAGATATAAAACACTAATCCGATCGACATCGCTCACCAGTTGAAAGATATCCTTATCTCCCGACAAAATTTTCACCTGATACCCAACTTTACTCGCAGTTGTCGCCAGAGTTCCCAGAACATCATCCGCCTCAAATCCTGGCGCGGTAATCGTCGGTAAATTTAGGGCAGTTAATAACCCATACAAATTCTGAATATCGATCGTAAAATCTGCGGGAGTCTCCACCCGATCGGCCTTATAATTGTCATCAGCCTCATGTCTGAATGTTGGTTGACGTAAATCGAACGCGATCGCCAACGCATCCGGTTTCTGAGCTTCGATCGTTTCAATCAACGCCTTCACAAACCCAAAACAAATACTAGTCGGAATTCCTCCCGAAGTCTTCAATCCCCCATCCTTACCCTTGGCATAAGCATAGTACGATCGATAAGCTAAAGAGTGTCCATCGACTAAAATTAATAAGGGCGATTGAGACATGATGAGGGGTAAGGGGTGAGGGGTGAGGGGTGAGGGGTGAGGGGTAAGGGGTGAGGGGTGAGGGGAAAAGCCGATATCCCCGACTTCTCTTTTGAAGTCGGGGATATGTTTGTATGAGTTAGGAGGGGCTCGAACCCCCGACCGTGTACTTAGAAGGTACATGCTCTATCCAACTGAGCTACTAACCCGTAACTAATTTGATTGTATCAGAGTAAGCAAGAAATATCTATCTGGTTTAAGTCTTGTACTACGAACATAGGTTAAATAGGCGGTGACCAGATTAATACTTGACCTATCGATCCACATTCGCACTCAATAATAGCATACTTTGACAGCATTGGCGATGATGTCAAGTGTTAAATCTCTCAAAAGTGGTTAGATCGATCGTATCGTCGCCAATAACTATCCGCTATATTACCCTAGATAATCTGGGACATTAAGTATTAAATATTACTAGGCACATACTCGATCGGTATGTAAACTCGAATGTCCCTAATCCTCATCCCTATTTTCTAATGTCAATCGTCGAGCAGCAATTGGTAGATATTGAGATCGTAACTATTCCTGGCAAGAAAAGGTCGGACTTGAGACTAAATTATCAAGAACAGACATACCATCTTCATCAAGCTTTTGCTGAATCCAAACTGGCTCAAGCTCAAGCACAATTACAGCAACTGAAACTAGCTCATGGCGATCGATATCTACTAGTTCGAGAAGTTGGCTACTACTCACTGTGGGAAATCGATGGGCGGAAGCTGATTAATGAGGCTGAAATAGTCATAGAGTTGCAGCGATTGGAAGTGCAGCAAGCTAGTCTGTGCTTTTTTCAAGAATTATGGTTCCGGTTGGAAGATTTAATCGGTGCCAGACAATTACAGTTGCTAGCAAATGACTTGTTTATGGTAGTTCCAGCGTTAAAATCTGTCTTAGATATCGATCGATTGTTGAAGTTCGATCCGCTGTCTACCGATCGATTAGCAGCCTGGACAGACAATGATTTTATCATACTCGATCGACAACTCGATCGCCTCACCCAACAAAAACTCGGTAAACAATTTGGGAGTGAATTGGTTCTAGATACGATCGAAAGTATCCCAGTGCAACTCAGATCGCGGATTTTGGTGGATTAATTGGATACTTAGGCTACGCAATGCCAAAGGCAAGGCTACCACCTAAAGGTAGGCTGCACCAACACCAACAGTACAAGTTTTGGGTTTTGGATTAAAATTCACCACTACCACCCTACCACCCTCCCACCCTCCTACCCTCCCACCCCTCCCCCTAACATGAAAGAAAATTGGCTCAAAAGCGAAATAGTTACATACTGGGCGGTGATTTGGTCGATTTTATCCTTGGGATGTTACTTGACATTTAGTGTGGTTGAGCCAGGTGCTGCTCGCCCGTTGTGGTTTATTTTGACTACGACAGGATTAGAAGAGATCGGCTTAATTGTGTCGGGATATCTGTGTCTGCGAAATTGGCGCAGCGATCGTATTCCTAGTGGCAGAGGGGTGTGGTTGTTATTGGCGATCGCTATTTTTGCCTTTTTTGTGGGGAATTTATGGTTTTTTGGGTGGGAAGTGCTGTGGGGATTGAATCCAGCGGCTTCGGCGGGAAACCCTTGTTTTGTAGTTTTTTATTTGATGTTGATTATCGGTGTGAGGCTGGCAATTCTCGATCGCGATGTGCGGTTAGCACGCCCACAATGGGCGATAGTGATGGGTGTGACTACTTTCGGCCTGATCGTCGGCTGCTGGTTGACGACATCATCCGTTAGGGCTACGTCGTTACCACCAATGACCCCAATGGCGATCGAGCAACCACAGCTAGCATCCCCTCCAACAGGCGATTTATCACAGATCGCGCCGGAAGTCGTCAAGCAGATTCAATCGCCCCCTGGATGGGTATCAGCCATCGATCGCGGGATGCAGCCTTTAGTAAAAAGCTTCAATTTATTTTATGTGCTGTGCGATCTAATCTTATTGGTGTTTGCGACGATTTTATTTTTGGGTTTTTGGGGTGGTCATTTGGGTGCGCCGTGGCGGAAAATCGCTCAAGGGGTATTGTGTTTTTATATTGCCGATACTTGGTTTGCATCTGCGAGCGATCGAGTGCAAGGATATCAAAGTGGCTCTATCATGGAAGTGTTCTGGATCTTCGGAATCGTACAGTTTGGCATTGCTGCTGCGCTAGAATTTGATAACTCCATTCGTGCTCGCCGACTAGCTCGCCGACGGACTGTAAATAATTAAACATGAGTCCTACAAAAATTACTGATGCAGATAAGCTAGAGATTGTGGCTCTCTACCGCGAAGGTGGGGAAACTGCGGCTTCTTTGGCAAATCGTTTTGGGGTGAGTAATTCCACCGTTAGCCGTCTGCTCAAAAGTATCATTCCTGAAGCTGAGTACGATCTCCTAATTCAGCGCAAACGCGGATCCAAACTAGGCGGCGAACGTGAGAGTCTGGAAGTAACCGAAGAATTATCTATCTCAACAGATGACCCAACTACCGAGGGTGAGATCGAGATTGAGTCACCATGTGTTATACTAGGTATCGACCCTGAGGTCATAACGGAGCCAATGGCACCGCTCGACCCGATTGTTACATTGCCATCCCCATTGACTATGACTGAAGACTCCAGTACGAATGCTCGTCGTGTGCGCCGTCGTTCTTCAGCAGTGGAAGAAGATATCCCAGAGACATCCATCGAAATCTCTGTGGATGTAGAGCCGTTTGAGTTGACAGCAGCAGCACTGATGCCCCCGTATGATGAGCTAGATTCGATCGCGCCGACACTATCTCGCACTCCAGTATTACGAAATATGCCGATTCCGCAGAGCGGAGGCTGCGCCAACGAGCAGAATCGGGATTCTGTCGAGGAGAGTAGTTTTCAACCGCCGATGGTGGTAGTTGTGGAAAGAGACTCGATCGAAGATCTCGAATCGAGCGACGAGACTGTAGAAGAAGACACAGAACAAGATGTTGAAGCCGTAAATGCTTTAGCAGCAATGTTTGGCGAAGAAGTCGCCGATTTGGGTGATGATGAAGACGACTTTGGCGATGACGAAGATCTCACAGAGGAAGAAGCTTCAACCGCTTATAAACCACTAGATCCAGATCGACTCTTGACTGGAGATAGGTTACATATTCGCGTTACACCACTATCCCAAGCGACTCTTCCCCGCACCTGCTATATTGTCATTGACAAATTCGCCGAATTGATCGTGCGCCCACTCAAAGACTTTGCTGATTTAGGTCAAATTCCTGGAGAAGAAATTCAACAGCGAACCCTCCCAATCTTTGACAATCATCGAGTAGCCAAGCGATTTTCTAATCAACGTACCCAACGGGTAATCAAAGTACCAGACAGTAAAGTTTTCCACAAAACCTGTCACCATCTACGACTGAAAGGCATCACCCGTCTATTAGTCGATGGTAATATTTACTCTCTCAATTAAAGGAGGGGATAGGGGGTTTATACTTTGTTTAAAAGCATTCCTGACAAGTTAAGGTTTTCGCTCGAACGTCAAGTATTACATATGGTGAATCGGTGAAATGATAAGCTAAATGTGGCGATCGATTTTTCTGATTCGATCGGAGTACAAAAGTTCTCGAAGCTGGTTGAGTCGAGGGGGACTATTATATCCAGCCCCTCTCATTTAGATCCGTACGTGCCCGTTTCCGTGCATACGGCTCCCGATGTTCTCTAGCTTGCGCTATTGCTCATGTGAGGTTCAGATTGGCAGGCTTCGTATATTTCAACTACTTTACCTCTGCTGTTCATATGGATGTAATCATGGCAAAATTCATGTATTGCAACAAGATTTTTCTTTTCCCAATTACTGTGATTGCCATCTACATGGTGTAAATGTATCCTTTCCTCGCCTACGAATTTAAGTTCGCAAGCTTTACATGAATGGCTTTGCTTTTTGATAGCTTTAGAGGTCTGTCCGTGATAGAGTTTGGTTTTACGCTCGCTCCAGTAACTCATATCGCCATCATAGGGAGATTTATTCCCCTTTACTTTGACGTGTTTGAATTCGGAGTATCGATTTTAATCGCGATCGAGTTATATGTTAATTAAATCGAATCCGCGCTCTCGATCGAAATCTGCTGGTCAAGCTCTTGCTGCGAACGTCCTCCGTATCGGATACGCTATGATAAAAAGATAAATCATTCTCCACTCTGGAGCAGTGACCATGACCCCACAGCTACAGCAAGTCTATCAAGATCTGAATCATCTCAGCCCGATCGAGCGTTGGCAGATTCTTGAGCACCTAATCGGTCAGTTCAGAACCAACCTGGGCATCAATGACACCCTGCCCCTTACACCTAATCTTTCTGCCCAAGAAATTCTCGCTACCACCCAAGGCAGTTGGGGAAAGCATAGCCTCGAAGAAATCGATGCCCAACTTGCCCACCAACGACAACTAGATTGGGGCGAGTAAGTCAGCAATGCGATATCTCTTTGACAGCAATATTCTGATTTATCACCTCAATGGACAATTGAATCAACGCGGTACCGATCTTTTAGCCGCAGGATTGGCGGGTGAAGGGGCGTATTCGATCATCTCCAAAATCGAACTGCTAGGATTTCAGCAGTCCCCTTCGGCAGAGCATCAAGCAAGACTTTTGCTCTCTTCTCTTCAGGAACTCGAACTAACTGCAACGATCGCGGAACAAACCATTCAAATTAGAAAAATACACAAGATCAAGTTACCTGATGCTGTAATTGGAGCAACCGCAATCGTTCACCAGTTAACGATTGTTACCCGAAATACCAGCGATTTCAGTTCGATCGTTGGGCTAAATTGCATTAATCCATTTTGATGCCAATCCAGAGCGATCGAATCGACGAAATATCAACCGATCGATTTTAATCACGATCGAGTTAATCGAATCCGCGCTCTCGATCGAACGAATTGCGATCGGCTAAACAGGTAAATCGATCGAGTGAATGCGCCGAAGTTGTTGTTCTGATTGGGCTTGAGTGGTGGGCGATGCCCACCCTACTGGCTAGATAAAAATACTCGAACCGTGAGATCGTTAGTCATTAAATTCAAAAGTCATGACACTGTAATTGGTTTCATAGATCTTGTAAACCAGTACAAAACCGCAACAATCGACTTCAATACTACTTTTGATTGCCGCACCATTAGGAACCCTTATCTCAACCTTTTTGATCCCCAACTCCTTACATTCCCGCATGAATTGACGTAGTTCCCCGTTGCTGCTTACAATTGATGATGACATGTGCTACAACTCCTTAGAGGCTATTTACCCAAAGATAATCGCATAGGTGACGACTCTCACCGCTAATCGGAGTACCGTTCTGGCGGGAGTACCCCGCGCTTCAGATGGGTAATTAGACCTCCTGCAAAAGTATCATACGATCGCATATTTTGATGATAAATTAACCTCCCTTGAAAATCCAACCAGTGCGTGGGATTTAAATATCTGTTCTTGGTTAACGATCGATAAAACCCAATTATCAATTATCAATTATCAATTATCAATTATCAATTAATTTCGATCGATCTGTCTGACTACGGTAAGTGCTGAATAACTAACCCCCGCAGTACCTTCGCCAGGATGGGTAGAGTCACCCACCAGCCACAAACCAGCTACCGGAGTGCGAGTCGCGAATCCAAATGGGCCGAATGTTGATACCCGTTGTCCTATACCACCGACTATACCGCGATCGCGTGCCGTATATTTTTCAAATGTGCGTGGGGTTCCGGCTTGAGTGACGACGATATTTTCTGGACGGAGATCGAAATATTGTCCGAGTTTGTCGATCGCCGTAGCTGTATACTCAGCCTTCATAGCGGCATAATCTACCCCTTCAGCGTACCATTTGTCTGGATCGACAAATGAGGATGCAATCAGTGTAGCGTGACCATCTGGTGCCCGTCCATCTCCAGGATGACTGACAGATACAAATAGAGAGTTATTTTCGCCGATAATCCCATCATAATCATACAAAAACTGAAGATGGGGCGCACAATCAGCCGGAATCGCCGCCGCCTTTACACCCAGATAGACCACAAATGCGCCAGAAGCGCGGGGTAACTTCTTCACCCGCGATTTGTACCCATTCACCGATAAAGGTGGGATGAGGGCGGATTTTGGAGCCGCATCGCCGAGCAATCTCACCAAATCCTGTGCTGTCACATTTGCTACCACCTCATCGGCAGACTCTACCCAAGTTGCACCCGTCTTTTGGTTGCGGATAGTGACTCCAGTAGTATTAGTACCGTTGCATTCGATCGATTTTACCGTATGGCGCATCAATAATTTGCCCCCATCCCGCTTCAGGGAATCGACTAATCGATCGCTCAACACCTGCATACTCCCCTCTAGATGGTACAGCCCTTGGGGTGTCTGAGACACACCTAGAGCAGTTGCTGCATATAATAACGCCGTCTCTGCCGCCGTCACCTGAGAATATAATTTCAACTGCAAATCCAGAAAAGTCCGCAACCGCCGATCTCCATTCAACCCAAACCACCCCAGCGCATCGCCAACAGTAGACAGCGTAAACGGCACAGTTATCAGCGTATTCAATCGCAACGCGCCTACCAACTGAGACAAATCCCACAAATCGCGGGGTGGTAAAATCGGATCTCGCCCTTGAAATTCCCAACTCGCCGCAAATAGTCGGCTTAATAACTGCCAAAATGGTTCGCTCCCAGGAAACTCCCGTTGACGCTCGGCTTGCCATTTCAAAGGATCGCGCCACACACTAATCGGCGTAGTCTCTCCAGGCAAAAACACCGCACAAGCAGGATCGCAAGGAGTCGCAGGTGGTAACTCGATTTCCAACTCATTAAAAATCCGATGATGAATCCCCCCAGGCTCCAATCCAGCCACCTGAGTCGCACCCACATCAAAAGTAAACCCTTGCCGTTGGAATGTAGAAGCACAGCCACCAGGGACGATCGCCTGGTCGAATATTACCACCTCATAGCCCCGTTTTGCCAGCAACGCACCTGCCGTCAATCCGCCAATTCCCGCGCCGATAACTACAACTTTTTTCATGGATAATTTCTTTTGTCGCAGCTACAATTTGATGGCGATGATTTGGTGTTCGATTCTCCAGGGGAGAGGCTGCGCCAACGAAGGGCAAAAATTCCTACCTGCTTAGATTATAGCTATTTCGCTGTTCTGTTTGGCGATCGATTCGTCATTTACTTTATCTGGTAGTGAGGATAAAATTGAGATGCTATATTGGCGCAGCATGTTTCCGCAATATTCAGGTATCCTAATTTAGTACTAGAAGCAAAGCACTATGCAAGTTACATTCGATCTACCAGATGAAGTTGCCACTCAACTTCAAGCCTTTGAAGATCGACTGCCTCAAATCTTAGAGTTGGGGTTGCGAGAACTTCATGCAATCTCCCAAGCCGGATTTTCAGGTATGCCTGAAGTCCTAGAATTTCTCGCAAGTCTCCCCACAAATCAAGCTATTATTGCGCTGCGGCCTTCCGAATCTCTACAAGCTCAGATTGCTACCCTCCTAGAAAAAAATCGGGCGGGAGGTTTAACTCCAGCAGAAGAACAATTGTGGCAGGGGTATCAATACTTAGAGCATATTGTCAGAATGGCTAAGGCTAGAGCTTTTTTGAGGCTCAAGGAATCCACTCAGAATGAGTAAAACCTATATTTCCGTCGCGCTCAGAAAACAAGTTTACGAACGGGCAAAAGGTTGTTGCGAATATTGTCTCATTCCAGATGTAGCTAGTTTTTCACCCCATGAGATCGACCATATTATTGCCGAAAAACATGATGGACGAACTGAATCTGAAAATTTAGCTCTATCTTGTACTCTCTGCAACAAGTACAAAGGTAGCGATCTTGCTTCAATCGATCCAGGCACAGAAAAAATTGTACCCCTATATCATCCCCGCCAAAATCTTTGGCACGAACATTTTTGTTTGAGTGGGGCTGAATTTTTGCCGTTAACCCCGATCGGTAGAGTGACAATTCGGCTATTGCAGTTAAATCGTCAAGATCGAGTTGAAGAGCGTCAGATTTCGATCCAGGCTGGAATAATCGATCGTCAGCCCAAGCCATCGTAGTTGATTCTCCATAGAAAACGCTAGGCGAATGAGATTTTGCCGCGCACCTTTGTTTCTTTTGGGTATTTTTCGCTATAAATTTGGTTGGCTATTTGCTCCACCATCCCGATCGCTATTTCCCCATGCTTGTTGGCGATCGATCGATTTGTCATTTACTTTATCCTGCCGTGGGGATAAAATTGGCTTGACTAAGACCAATACATCTCCGCATTGACGGCTGCAATAGAGTAGATCGATTATGCAAAACCATCAAGTATAGCAACCGCCAGGGCGGTTAGGACATGAGCTTGAGTATTGCTGATTATACCCCATAGATTCTTAACGATGAGCAAGTTATTTAAACAGATATCAGAGTCTAAATATGGGGAATGGGCATTATATGGAATTGGAGGATTAGTTTCTGTATCTCTTTTTCCTGGATTTTCGCTTGGCTGGCTATGCTTAAATATACTTATTTTTTACTTTTTTTATACGATATCGATCGTTCTACACGAACTAGGTCATGCAGTTACAGCTCTATTGCTAGGGATGGAAGTTACGGAAATTATTATTGGCAAGGGGAAAATGTCTGTGACTTTAAGCTATTTGGGATACATTTTACAATCAAGCAATTTCCTATCTGTGGAGCAGTTTACGTTTTAGGAAAATCAACTTTTCTTTACCGAACGAGAATGTTTTTTATTTCTCTATCTGGCTTATTAAATAATTTAATCTTAGTTTGGTTGGCAGTGGAATTTCCTAGAGAATTTATGACTATCCCTCCTGCAACAGTTTATGTGTTTCCTGGAATTATTTTATGCCTTGCAAATATTACTCTTGTCACGTATAGTTTATCTCCACGTCATGTCAATATGTATGGGGGAACGATGCCTACTGATGGTTTGCGAATGCTCCAATTACCATTTCTATCTACAAGAGAAGTTGCTGAGGAGATTTCCACATCGTGGCTACTTGATGGATATAATTTAGAATGTGCTGGTAACGCTCGACAGGCGATCGATAGTTTTACTAAAGCAATCCAATATAATCCAGATTACTTTGACTGTTATCACCGTAGAGGAAATGCTTATCGCAAGATCAAAGACGATCGACAAGCGATCGATGATTACAAAAAGGCGATCGATCTGATTAGTAAGAGAATTAAGCTAGAGCGACTAAATGCAGCTAATTATTATAAAGTCATAGCGATCGAAGATTTACAGATGGCAGAATCTCTTTGCTTAGAGCATGGAAGTGCTAGTCTTTTAAAACAAATCAGGGAGGAGCTTGAAAAAATCAGTATTAAATGATGCAACAACCGTTAAAAAGGGTGGAAAATTGTTACTCACCCTAGATATTATCTAATTTAGCATCAATTAACTGAATAGAACCAGCATAAATTTGGGAACCATATACATATTATGGACTTTATCATCTTTCCCAATGACGATCGGCAAACAATCCCCCATTAGCGCAGTCTCTCCGATAGATCGTCGGATCGCGTCTGTTACTGAGAATAGATTACTCTTCGAGTCTAAGCATCAATATCTACTTTTATATCGAATTATCTACTGGTTGTCGATTCCATATTGTTTGTTTGCGGCTGGATCGTCTATGTCTACTGCTGGAAATCTTCTAGCACTCATTTTATCAAAAACCGTCAAGGCATCTTATTTACATATAGTAAATGATATTCCTCTATTGCTAGGCTTCAGTTTTATAATTTTCATTTCAGTAGTATGCGCCTCAATATTATTATTGATACCTTTTCGGCTGGTGAAATTGAATGTTGCGGAATCCTGTGCTTTTGAGCGGGGTACTTCCTCCGATCTCCATTTTGGAGAAGTCTGTATTTATCAAAGAAATATATGTACCAATAAAAGGGGAATTGTCAAACTTCAATTAGATACGATTCTAGATATTCGGCTCGAATCTCCTGGGTGGAGAAATGGATGGAAATTTACGATTGGATTGATTACGAGTCAACAATTAGAGTCGATCTGTATTTATCATTCATCATTGCCTGGTGTAGACTGGGAAATAGATCCAAGTAAGGTAGGAGTAAAATTTCAAGCAACGATAAACTCATTAAATCGTGAGCTAGAATTAACTCGTGATTTTTTATATCTATCTCCGAAGCCCGCATATTTAAACAAGGTAATTTCTAATTCTATTTTCCCTGAATTGCACAAACTTTATCATCTACTAAAAATCCTAGATGAAACATCTAGCAATCTAACTTATAAGCTAACGCATAGTTTGTCACCATATGGAGAAACTTGGAATTTCAACTCAGATTCAGGCATAGTTACGGTTCAATATCGATATTTTGTCAAGATATCTACTAAATCTATTGCGATGGACACAATTCAAGAGATAGCCATTGAAAGAGAATTAATTAGTCCAGTTGATGGTATATATAGATTTTTTAGTGGTCGATCGAACGAAAAATACAGTGCGATTTTACTTATAGAGGGGAAAGATAACTGCGAACGAATTTTCACCTCTAGCAGTTTATCAGATGTGAAAGATTTTGTCGATCGAGTTAATTATCATATCGATCGATCCCGTCAAACATCCAAAGTATAATTTATTAGGTAAAGATAGTGAAAATTAAAGCAAAGTTAATTGTGCCGCTCGTGTTGGCATCGCTACTGATTAATATCCCGATAGTAATGGCTATGGGTAGCGAATCGCTCTTGCAACAGGGTATCGTAGCCAATAAAGATCGTGAATACGATAAAGCGATTAAATTATTGACTAGTACGTTGCAACAAGAGCCAAAACTAGTAGAGGCTTATATCGAACGTGGTAAAGCAAAATTCTATTTAGAGCAATATAAAGAAGCGATCGAAGATTTCGATCGAGCCTTGCAAGAGAAGCCAAATTCTGTAGATGCTTATATCAGTAGAGGTAAAGCAAAATCGTATTTAAAGCAAGATAAAGAAGCAATGAAGGATTTGGATCGAGCCATTGAATTAAATCCTAAATCTCTCCCTGCATATGTTTGGCGGGGGAAATTATATAGAGATGACTTCAAGCAAAAAGAACGGGGTAACGAAGACTTCGATCGAGCATTAAAGATTATTCCTGAATCGGATGAAGATTATTGGGGATTAGAAATTATATTTGAAGATAGAAAAGATTATGCCGCAGGGATAAGATATTTTACTAATGCCATAGATTTCAATTACAAAAACAAACATTATACTTACGTTCAAATAGCTTGGCTTTATCGCGACATGAATCCACCTAATTTCAATCTGGCAATTATTAACGAACGTAATTTCCTTCGATCTAAAAATGAACTAACTACGGGTCAACAATCAAGATCGCACCAACGAATAGCATTAAGTTATCTATATCTAAATAAATATAATGAAGTAATCCAGAGTGCTAATGAGTCACTTCGGCTAAATCCGAAAAATGATTTAAGTTTAGCCCATCGAGGACAAGCTTTTTATTCCCTCAAAAATTCTTCAGCAGCGTTGAGAGATTTTGATAACGCGATCGCGATTAGTCCAAAATTTGCCTTTTTCCATACATGGAGAGGCTATATTTATCGCGATCTGAATAACTATGAACGAGCAATTATAGAATTCGATCGAGCAATCCAATTATCCCCATCAACAGCTTATCACTACAAGAATAGAGGTGATATCAATTTTTATCGATTAAATCGATCCGCCGCAGGTTTAGCAGATTATCAAAAAGCACTAAAACTCGCCAAGTTAGATGGAGATGTAGAAATGGTTAAAGATTTGAATGATTCGATCGACGATCTTCAAACTCAGCCTCAACGGATGATAATTGGTTGTGCGATCGCTTTTTTATTAAGTATGGTTGGTTTTGCTGGTTTAATGGCGATCGGTCGTCACAATGAAGCCAAATATTTACGACAGTTTAGAGGCTAAATATTTGTAAGGGCCAGGCTTAGTGACGGTCGAGTGAGATCGGAGTAGTGAGCATAATTTATTTTATTACCAGCTAGATTGTGACTGGAGTGAGAATAATTTTTCCGTCTTCAACCTCGATCTCAAAATATTCGCTCGATTGGATTTGGGCTATAATATCTTTGGGAAAAGTAAGCTGATTTTCGGTTGTTAATTTAGCAAGCACTTTTAGTGCTGGGAAGTTTTGGGTGCTAGTGTTATCAACCTGATGGTGAATAGTCACAGAATGTCCTTGTTGATAAGCTTTATGGTGTTTGCCCCGTACTCCTTTGCTAAAGTCGTACTCTGGAAGCAAATCATCTTCATCAATGTTTGAAGGAGTATAATTAGTCTTGCTCATATATTCTTATCTCTCGGTTAGTGGCACAGCGAGAACTAATGATGCGGATATAATTGTCTCTTTCGGTGTAAACTACAACCAATAAGCGACCCAGATTAGATATTCCAATGTCAATATAGCGATCTTCGTCGGTAGAGTGTTCTAAGTCCGCAATCGTTACCGAGTTAGAGTCTGCAAAAACTGTTTTAGCTTCATCAAAATGTACACCATGCTTAATTGCATTTCGATCTGCTTTGAGCTTATCCCATTCAAACTTTAAACTCATTATAACTAGATATTTATCGAAAATAAAGAAGGGTGGGCAATTGCCCACCCTGGATATTTATCTAATTTAGAATTGATTAGCCGAGGATAGATTTGGCTGTAGCGATGACGTTATCGACGGTGAAACCGAATTTGTCCATACATACGCCACCAGGAGCGGAAGCACCAAAACGATCGATTGTGACTAAACCGCCATCGATACCGACGAAACGGTGCCAACCCATGCTGCAAGCTGCTTCGACGGCGACGCGCTTGGTGACTGCTTTGGGTAAGACAGACTCTTTGTAGGCTGCATCTTGTTCGTCAAAACATTCCCAGGAAGGCATGGAGACGACGCGAACTTTTTTGCCTTCAGCGGTGAGTTTTTCGGCTGCTGTGACGCAAAGGCTGACTTCAGAACCAGTACCGATGAGGATGATGTCGGGGGTACCTTGGGAGTCAACCACAGTGTATGCTCCTTTGGCAACTCCGGCGATCGAAGTACCAGCCAAGTTAGGTAGGTTTTGACGAGATAATGCTAGTAGGCTAGGAGCTTGTTTGTTGGAACGCTCGATCGCCACCTTATACGCCCCAGAAGTCTCGTTACCGTCGGCGGGACGGATTACGGTCAAATTGGGAATTGCACGCAGGGAAGCGATGGTTTCGATGGGTTGGTGAGTGGGGCCATCTTCACCTTGTCCGACGGAATCGTGAGTCATTACCCAGATGGAGCCAGCTTGAGACAGTGCGGAGAGGCGAATCGGTGCCCGCATGTAGTCGCTGAAGATCAGGAAGGTTGCGCCGTAGGGAATCAAACCGGAGTTGTGGAGAGCGATACCGTTACAAATGGCTCCCATTGCATGTTCCCGTACGCCGAAGTGGACGTTGCGATTTTGGAACTGTCCTTTTTGGAAGTCGCCCAAACCTTTGAGTTCGGTGAGGTTGGAGTGGGTTAAGTCAGCGGAACCGCCGATTAAACCAGGTAATACTGGTGCGAGTGCATTGAGGCATTTTTCGGAGTGTTTCCGACTGGCAACTGCGGCATCTGCGGGGGTGTAGGTGGGGAGTACGCTATCCCAACCTGTGGGGAGGGTACCGGAGATCAAACCGTTAAATTCGGCGGCTTCGGTGGGGTATTTGGTGGTGTAGGTAGCTAGGGTTGCGTTCCATTCTGCTTCGGATTTGGCACCTGCATCGATGGCTTCGCGCATGTGAGCTACTGCATCGGCGGGTAGTTCAAAGGGTGCGTGTGTCCATTCGAGTTGAGCGCGGGTGAGTTCGATTTCGGCTGCGCCTAGTGCTGCACCGTGGATACCTGCGGTACCGGATTTGTTGGGGGAACCGTAACCGATGATGGTGGTGACTTTGATCATCGTGGGTTTGTCGGTGACGGATTTAGCTTCGGCGATCGCTGCTTCGATTCCGGCTAAGTCGGTGTTACCATCTTTGACATGGATGGTGTGCCAACCGTAGGATTCAAATCGTTTGGATACGTCTTCGGTGAAGGCTACGTCGGTGGAACCATCGATCGAGATATGGTTGTCATCATACAGGACGATCAGTTTACCTAGACCCCAATGTCCGGCGATCGAAGCCGCTTCACCAGAAATCCCTTCCATATTACAACCATCGCCGACGATAACGTAGGTGTAATGATCGACAACAGTTGCATCGGGTTTGTTAAATTTAGCAGCCAAATGAGCTTCAGCTAGAGCCAAACCTACACCGTTAGCAATCCCCTGACCGAGGGGGCCAGTAGTTACTTCGATTCCGGCAGTTTCAAAGTTTTCGGGGTGTCCAGGGGTGCTAGAACCCCACTGGCGGAAGTTTTTGATGTCGTCCATACTGACGCTATCGTAGCCAGTTAGATGCAATAGGGCATATTGCAACATCGAACCATGTCCAGCGGATAGTACAAACCGATCGCGGTTGAACCATTGGGGGTTTTTGGGGTTGTGGTTCATGAATTTTTGCCACAACACATAAGCCATCGGAGCCGCACCCATTGGTAAACCAGGGTGTCCAGATTTGGCTTTTTCGATCGCATCTACAGCGAGAAAGCGAATGGAGTTGATAGAAAGTAGGTCTACGGATTGAGCTGTAACAGGCATGATTTATATTATTTAAACTACTGGGTGAGTTTACCAGGTGCATTTGAGGCGAACCCAAACCGATTGCAGACAAACCTAATTTACCAGCTTATGGTCGATCGAGTATTAGACAAATCCTTTACTGTGCGATCGTAAACGGGTCTGCATCTAACGTAACAATTGCTAACCATCATCCCATTTGCTGGAAGCATGGGCAAGGGGGGGAAGTGCGATGGCTGTAATGAATATTTAGATTAGACTTCCTGCGAAAGTCAGGGAATAGGGGATAGGGAATAGGGAATAGGGGGAATTTAGGGGTGAAAACGGTATTGAAAATAATTGTGCTTTTACTGTCGCAGAAGGTCTAATAGACGATTGCGACTCCCGCGCTTACAGGATTGCAGGTGGTGAGGAGAGAATGCGGATTTCAAGAGTTTTATTTTTAACAACCAAAATCTGGTGATTCGATCGAAATGTGGATGCTGGAACATTTGGGTGATAATATCTACAGGCCGATCGATTGGTGTAGATCGACTATGTGTGGATCGTGAATGCTAATGCAACTGTTTCGAGTTTTTTACAAGCCTAAGTTTTGGTTAGTGGTAGTATTGACGATGGCGATCTCCATCGCATCTTATTGTTTGGATATTCACCATTTACTCAAACCCACCTGGGATTGGCGGGATAATTCGATCGCCAAAAATCCGCTGAATTTTATAATTTTATTCAATGTGTTGACTCTGGTTGGATTTCCTGGTTCTTTACTCACGCTCAAATCGGGGTATGTGTTTGGAGTTGGATGGGGGACTTTCTATGTCTTAATTGCTGCGACGATCGGTGCGACGTTGGCGTTTCTATTTGGACGTTATCTTAGTCGAGATTGGGTTCAAAAAAGAGTAGCGGGAAATGTCCAGTTTAGAGCGATCGATCGAGCTGTGACCATCGAAGGGTGGAAGATTGTTCTACTGGTGCGTTTGTCTCCTCTATTCCCATTTAATCTTACGAACTATGCCTTTGGGGTGAGTCAGATTTCGCTCAAAAACTATATTATCGGTTCGATCGGTATTTTGCCTGGTACATTTTTGTATACCTATATGGGTTCCTTGACCAATAAATTGACTACCCTAAATTTAGCTCAATCTTCTACGGATATGCCCTTGCAATTTGCCCAATGGGGACTGCGGATCGTCGGACTTCTGGCCACAATTGCGATCGCCTTATATCTAAACCACATTGCCAAAGCAGCTTTGCAACAACATTTGGACACCGATCCCTAATTGACTCAACACTGAGTCGATCGACAAATAATTTCCAACAAAAAGCAGGGGTTTAAATTCTCAATTCTCAATTAATTTACTATGCAGAATTTGGTATTAATTGGCGGTGGGCATAGTCACGCGATCGCTTTAAGACTATTCGGATTGAATCCGATCGCCGATCTAAGACTGACATTAATTACCGATACTATTTGTGCGGCTTATTCTGGCATGTTACCTGGGCATTTGGGCGGGATTTATACTTTTGAGCAGTGTCATATCGATCTGAAATCTCTGGCAACATTTGCTCGATCGAAGCTTATTATAGATCGAGCGATCGGTTTAGATTTAGATCGCAATCTAGTATTATGCGATCGACACTCGCCGATTCCATTCGATTATTTATCGATCGATATTGGAAGTACCCCAAGTGCGATCGATATTCCTGGTGCAACAGCATACACGATCGCCGCCAAACCTGTCGAGCAATTTCTCTCATCCTGGCAACAGTTTATCAGCTCAATAGATCGAGAATCCCCGCAAATAAATCGACCTTTAACACTCGGCATCGTCGGCGGTGGTGCGGGCGGTGTAGAATTGGCTCTGACATTGCAAACGCGACTCAAATCTCTATTTCAACATCAATATAGTTCGATCGATGTAGATCTATTTCATCGTCAATCGACATTGATGACGGGATATCCCGCCAGTGTGGGGCAAAGATTGCAACAAATCTCGATCGATCGTGGTATTCGGCTACATTTGAATGAATCAGTGGTAGCAGTAGAAGCCCTAGATCGGCTAAAATTGGTGCGGTGTCGATCGGGTTTAGAAGTGCCATGCGATCGAGTAATTTGGGTGACTCAAGCGTCTGCACAGCCTTGGATTCACGCATCAGGATTAGCTACCGACGAGCGCGGATTTATCCTGATTAACCACCATCTCCAATCCATCTCCCACCCGCATATTTTCGCCACTGGTGACATCGCCACAATGAAGAATCGATCCTACCCCAAAGCGGGAGTTTTTGCGGTGCGCCAAGGAAAACCCCTATTTGAAAATCTGCGCCGAATTACGTCAGGACAACCACTCAAACCATTTCGACCCCAAAAACAACATCTCGCCCTAATTGGACTGGGAGATCGTCAAGCAATTGCCACTAGAGGCAACATTTCGATCGGCCCATCGCCCCTAATTTGGTGGTGGAAAGACTGGATCGATCGACGATTTATGGCACAATTCAATTGAGAATTGAGAATTGAGAATTGATGATTAATAATTTAAGTCCCTCGATGTCTAAAGCCTGTCTAATAATTTTCACCCGTTATCCAGAAGCTGGAAAAGTGAAAACTCGGCTGATTCCAGCTTTGGGTGCGGCGGGTGCTGCCAAACTACATCAGCAGATGGCCGAAAATACTCTGATTCAGGCTAGAGCAGTACCGCACATCGACATTGAAGTATGGTTCGTGGGTGGAAATACCGCACTAATGCAAGATTGGTTAGGCGCAGATCTAACATTTCAGGTACAACCAGAAGGCGATTTGGGCGATCGAATGTGTCGAGCATTCGAGAGTGTATTTAGTAGAGGTTATACTAGAGCGGCGATCGTTGGGACAGATTGCCCAGCACTGACTAAGACGATTTTAGAGCAGAGTTTTAGTAACCTAGAACATCATATCCTGTCGATCGGCCCAGCCACAGATGGCGGTTATTATCTGATCGGTTTACAACATTCAATCCCCGAACTCTTTGCAAACATTACATGGAGTACCTCCAGCGTACTTACCCAAACCCTCGCCACCGCCGCATCCTTGCAACTTACCCCCAGCCTATTACCCTACCTGCATGATATCGACCTACCCGCCGATCTAAAACACCTCCAATAACTATTCGGGAATACCAATCAAAGTTCGATTGCCCTCAACCACTACCCCAATTTCACTCGCCCCAATCTGATAAGAACCAAAAAATTCGATCGCGTTATCCACCGCACTTTTGGGCACAACAACCACAAAACCAATCCCCATATTAAAAGTATTAAACATACTCACAGCATCCACATTTCCCGCCGTAGCCAACCACTCAAAAGCCGCCGGAACTTCCCAACCATCCAGATTAATGGAGATCGATCGATTCCCAGGCAGACAACGGGGTAAATTTTCCGGTAACCCGCCACCTGTAATATGCGCCATCCCCCGAATCGGTAATTCTTGCTTTAGAGCCGCCAAAATCGGCTGTACATAAATTTGAGTCGGAGTCAAATACACCTCTCCCAAACTCAAACCACCCAACAGCGCGGGAGTATCCCCAAAACCATAACCCCCATCAGTAATAATCTTCCGCACCAGACTATAACCATTACTATGAATACCACTACTAGCTAATCCGATCGCCACATCTCCAACTTCGATCGACGAACCATCAATCATCTTACTCTTCTCCACAATGCCCACCGTAAAGCCAGCGAGATCGTACTCTCCCAACTGATAAAACCCAGGCATCTCCGCCGTCTCCCCACCTAGCAACGCGCAACCAGCCTGACGACAACCATCAGCAATCCCCGCCACCACCTGAGTCAATTGAGTAGAATTGAGCTTCCCAGTCGCCAAATAATCGAGAAAAAATAACGGCTCCGCGCCACAAGTGAGGATATCATTCACACACATCGCCACCAAATCCACACCCACAGAAAGATGGTTATCTAATTGTTGAGCGATCTTGAGCTTTGTACCCACTCCATCCGTGCCAGATACCAAAACAGGTTGTTGATAACCTGCGGGCAATTCAAAGCACCCTGCAAAGCCGCCTAAGCCGCCCAAAACTCCTTGACGGTGCGTACTGCCAACGAGATCCTTGATGTTTTCCACAAAGGCTCTTCCAGCCACCACATCCACACCTGCTTGTTGATAATCCATATTCCACTCATACGCGATCGGCTCAGACATTCTACAGCAGAACTAGACATGTCGTCTCATGTCTGGTATCGCGGTAAAAGCAGCGAATGTTCGCGAAGTGTGCGTAATAGTTGTATTTTTCGTCAAAAATTGAGTATTAATATCTAGTGTTGCCAAAATTTTCGATCGCTCATATAGCAAAAAGATATCTAAAAGCTATCAAAAAAAGATTTTCCCAAATCCTGTCAACCCAAATTAGCCGAACGAAGCATTTGAATATTAAATCTAAATCATTGTAATATATTATTTTGACTAATGACATAATGGTGGCAAGGGTACGATTCAAACCCTCATTGGGCGGGGATCGCCCGTGATTCCGTCAGTCAAGCGATAATTTGTGCTAGCGCAAAAATCAATATTTGTCAATGATCTCGATCGGTTTTTTCGATCGAAACTTCATGTTATGGTTAACCCAAGTTCCTCACACAGGGAAGAACGAAATACGAATCTGAAATTGGCAATGGCAAATACCCTGAAAAGTTGGGTGAAAAACCAGCCAAATATCAAGACTATCGAACAAATATCCTTACATCCATAGGCTTATGAATTACCAAATTTTGACTGGATTGACCGCTATCGTTGCAACAGTGGCATTACCTACAGTAGCGTCTGCTACTGGCGCAATCTCCCCCAATCAACCCAGTGCTCAAATCGGGTCAAAACAGTTAATTGCTCAGTCTGTTGGCACAGCTTCCTTCTACGGTAACCAACCAGGTGAAGGCGGCCCTTGGACTGCAAATGGCGAGCGGTACAATCCAGGTGGATATACTGCTGCTCATAAAACACTACCTTTCGGTACCAGAATGCGCGTAACTGGTGCTAACGGACGCTCTGTCGTCGTCCGCATCAACGATCGCGGGCCATTCATCGGCGGTCGCGTACTCGACTTATCTGTTGGCGCAGCAAGAGCAATCGGATTGACTAGCACCGGAATCGGCACCGTGCGGATGGACATCTTGAGTGCTGGCGATGGCCGCACTGTTCACCATCTTCGTCGTCAAGCTCGTCGTCAAGTTCGTCGTAGCAACCGTCAGTACGCCAGCAACTCTCGCCGTCAATGGATCAGCAGCATGCGCTAGAGCTGGATTTGATTCAGAGAGCTGATTCAGGATAGTTAAGATGTGCTCATTTCCAAAGCTTAACTCCTCAAATCCTGAATTCTCCATCGCTCCCCGCTCAAAACTGCTGTCACAGATAGCAAGTGGTGAATTTGAGGGCAAACTATTGATATACTGAGAGTTGGAAATTGGGTCGATCTCCACTAGCAAGGTTGAGTGCGTGAGTTACCGTCCCAATTCCATCAGATCTGTCCTCAGCAGGTCGATCGGCTTAACCTTTGTAGATGGATTGTTGTACAATTCCCCAGCGGAAGCGCATATCGCGACAACAATCCTTCGCAAGTCAAGATTTTAGCTGAATCTCAGCCATCGAGTATTGTTTCTTCCAAATAATATGAATCAACACCGTTTGACTTGTCTCAGTACAGTAGTCATCACCGCTTTCTTAGCTCCAATTGCTACTGTCTGCACCGAAACTTTGCCAGCTCTAGCTGTGAAGTCTGCGGGGAATTATGCCCACCGATCTCCAAGATCGTTACCGATTATTACCCCATTAACTGTTACCGAACTCGAAACAGATGTAGCGGTGCAGAAACCAGCTCCAGACAACGCCACCACTAGAGATCGACAACTGGCAAAAGTACCAACCGATCGACCTCAGTCAGATCTACCTCAATTTGTCCCAACACTTCCGACCTTCGATTCTACTATTAGAGTGACCACTCCAGTATTTTCAGAATCTGGTTCGACAGATCTATTTAGGTCAACTACATCCGTCAGCAGTCTACCACCCGCCACTCCCCGGGTTGATTCATCTCTCCCTGATTCTACTCTAGCTGACAATATCCCAGAGCCAATTTCAACCGAGTTTTCCGAGCCTAAAGGAACGAAAATTCGTGAGGTGAGTCCTTCTGTGTTGGTAATGCGAAGTGATAATTCTGCATCGAAAACAATTGTCAACTCCAGTACTATTGAAGCAGAAATTGCCACTCTACCCCCAGTTAATTCCGGTAGCAACGAGATCGATGGTCTGAGCTTTGTAGATGAAGTACCGACATTTAGTTTTAATGGTGACAGACCCCAACAAATTGTCGCGACGGCGATGGTTCACATTGGCAATGCACTAGTAACTTCCCAAAAAAGTATTGGCATTCCTGTAGAACGTGGAGATTCAGCTACTAAGCGCGATCGATTAATTACCTACAAATCTAATAGCGAGCCATCACAAAGGATTCTCGATCGAATTGTCGCTACTCAGACTGGCAAAGCTTCCTGGTATGGCAGCGAATCCGGCAACAAAACCGCCAACGGCGAAAGATTCAACCCAAATGGTTTAACCGCCGCACACCGGACATTGCCCTTCGGTACCAAAGTTCGAGTTACTAGTATCCGAACTGGTAAAAGTGTGACGATTCGGATCAACGATCGCGGCCCTTTTCATGGTAACCGAATTTTGGATGTATCCGCCGGAGCCGCCGAAGTAATCGGTCTCAAAAAAGATGGTGTCGGTCAAGTTCGGATGGAGATTTTGGGATCTCAGAAATAGTCCGATGTAGAATTAGAATGCTCTAGTTGGGGAAATCTCAACTAGAGCATTTTTAAGTCAGCGACAGAACCCCTGACCCCTGAATCACAATCCAGCAAACCATTCATATCCCAAGTCTTCCCAATAACCTTTTTTTGGCAGTAATTCCTGTGTCAGCGTTATTGCTGTTACCCACTTACTCAACTTATAACCAAGCTTAATTGGGGTAGCTAATCTCAACGGAGCACCATTTTCTGCTGGTAAAAATTGACCATTCATTTTATAGGCAAGTAATGTTTGAGGATGCAATGCTGAAGCCAAATCCCAACTTTCATAGTAGCCATCAGCAGATTGAAAATATACATATTTAGCACCCACTTTTGGTGCTGCTAGCATCAGCAAATCGCTAATGCGTACGCCACCCCACTGAACTGTCGCCGCCCATCCTTCTACACAGACATGACGGATTATCGTCGAGGTAAAGGGTAATTGATGAAGATTATTGATACTCAAACTTAGAGGTTTAGTTACCTCCCCATCCACAGTCAATTTAAAATTAGCTAGATCTATTTGTGGCGTACCTTGGAAACTATTGACGATTAATTGTTTTGGATCGATCGCACTGAGTGAAAATTCTGGAGTGGGTTGTTGCGATAGCAATAAAGATTCTAACCCTTCATTTATCGGCATGGATAGCCGTCCGATCGGGTCGTAAAGCAGTGTTCCGGCAACATTTAGAGCTAAACCAGCTCCCGCCCATTGCAATAGCTGCCGACGGGAAATTTGCCCCTGTTCTGATTTTCGATCGTCTGACATATTTTGAATTCAACTACAAATTAAATTTCCGGCATAAGTAAGAAAAGGTGCTTCACTGAACCCTGACCCTTCCTACTCCTCATGTCTAATCCTCAAAAATGAGCTAGCAATACGACCTTCACCAATTTTCAAGGCTAGAGTAGAGTGTAATAAAGTAAATATCAGCACCAGTGGAACCGTCATAAAATGCGCCGTGCGTAATGTTTGCCAGTCGCCAAATAATGAAGATAGCCAGTAAAATTGGACGGGTTGATACATTGATAAACCACTAGCGATCGCAACAATCAAAATTGGAATAATACTTGTATAAACAATCCGATGCCAAGCGTATTGTCTGCGTTTGATATTATTGCTCTGCTGTAAGGCTTGAAGATCTTTCGCTGCAACAAATCGATCGCGCCATCGTTTTGTCCAAAATATATAAATACCATATGCGAATAGATTCAAACCATAGATCCACATAAATGTAAAATGCCAATTGCGCCCTCCCGCTAACCAGCCACCTAGAGTCAAAAACCATGGAAAGGAAATACCACTGCGCCCTCCAAATACAGGATTAGCATTATAAATTTGTAATCCACTCGCCATCATCCCAAATAAACTGATAATATTCAGCCAATGGAATAAGCGGACGATCGCAGGTTGTTGGTGAACTTTGCTAGTTTTGGTAGTTGTCATCAGTTGAGTGTCAGGGGTTTTGGGGGATACTGGATTTGGCAAAAACTGGCATACCTCAAAATCGTAATTCTCGCAAATCATCCGAAGAATTGGTGAAATGATGAGACAGCTAAGAGCGGATTAACAAGGGTTTTGTTGAGATGGCGGTAATCTCGATCGCTGGGTCACTATTATTGTACATTTTACCTAAGTCGAAATACTCAAAATTGTCAAACCACTATCCGATCTCCAGTATAGCTAGCTATGATAGATATAGCGGGTGGAGGCGAAAGGTGATGACAAATCGATAGCCACTAGAGTGCAGACAGAAGTTGAGGTTACACTTGGAAACTCTATATAGTTAAAGCTTGGCGGATATGAATGATATACCGAATCGAAATCCCAATTTGACAATTGAAGAATTAGAAATAATTGGCTATTTTGCTCGCGGTCAAAAATATTCTTTCTCCAGCAAGAATTTAAAGTTGGATTCCAGTGAAACATCTATTCGTCTAAGCGATCGTCAGGGAAAATTATTAGGGATTAGCAAGCAGATAAATGAGTGGCAACGGAAGGTTTTGGTTAGTAATAGCTCTAGCTACAAGCCAAAGATCCTCGAAACTCTCAATGCCAGAGGATTTATTACCAAGCAAACCTCATCTCATCCCAATTTTACCGAACACCACCACTATAAAATTCCTGGCGATTATAAATTAAATTATACTAAAATTCTTAAATTATGGAAAGTTTGGTGGAATAATAAACAATATCAACTTCATCCTCGGACTTCAGTTATCGATCCGCTAATTTTCACCAAAGGTAATTGGCATCGGATTCAAGATTTACAACCTCAGCAAGATAATTTTTTATTACAAACTGCTAATGGATCGTCAATTATACGCGCGGAAGATTGGGTAATATGGGTTGATAAATTAGAACCAAAATCGACGATTCGACTTCATCAATCGACTCCAGCAGAACCGGAATCAATTCAACTAGATCCTTTCGCACCAGCCAATTCAGCCAAATCTAATATGCTCACTCAAATGACTCCTCCCCCAATGACTCCAATCTCACCACTAGGATTGCCACCAAAAGATTCTAGCAGCAGCAACAAAGACATCGAAGCTCAAGAGGAAGACGATTTAGAGTACTATCTCAATACTTTTAATACTGAAGATACCGAAGATGTCGATCGGATTGAAGGTATTTATAATATTGGTGAATTATTAGGCGAGCCAACTCCCGAAGATCTGGTAGCTCCACCGACGAAATCTAAATCTAGTTTTAAATTGGAAGTGAAAGTTGTCGAGCCACAAGTTAATGAACCAACGCCGACTTCTCCAGCTATGGAGATCCCAGTTGCTAGGATCCCTTCAAATCCTCAAATTGTCCCCATGGCACCGCCGCCACCACCTCCCAAATCACCACACTTCAGCGGCGAAATCACCAAACCTATTGTAGACCAAACCATCGAATCATCGACAACAACATCGTCAACAACCTCAATTTCAGCCCAACAAAAATTGCTCAAACTCAAAGCAATTGATACATTGACAAAGTATCTTACCGAGGGAGATTGTGTGATTCATACAGAGACGATCGAGAATACCCAAGGCGAGATCGTCAATTGCAAGACAGTTGAAACCCGCAGGGGTTGTCCAAAATGGGCGATCGATCTGATTCAATCTTTATAGTATAGCAGGGGTCAGGAGTCAGAGGTCAACTAAACCAATAGGCGCAGAAGAAGCAATCAAGAACCTCTTGATTGCTTCTTCTGCGGTTAATACAAAAAAACAACTACTGTTTAGTTATCAGGAGTGTTTGAGATGCGCTTACCCTATAATCACTTGAGGCTCTTGTCGATTCTTGACAATCCTTTAATGATAAATAACTAGTGAGTGAAGCACAATTTCTAGTTGACTTCCTCAGCATTTACAGATGGAGAGCTGACTGGTACTTTGACTCCGGTTTCGCTCTTGACTGGGATCGAGAGAATTGGATCGTTTAGTGCGACCATTAGAGGTGCGGGGGTATTTTTGAAGGCAAATTGGAGTTGAGTGTTATCGCCACCAAATAAGCCAGTCAATCCAGCGACGAGCGATACCAACCCAGCTACAATCGCTCCACCACCAAAGATCGCCAAATTCCGCTTGCGGGGACGATCGATCTCGCCAAATACTGCTGCTGCTAATGCTTCAGGCGATTGACGAGTGCTAGGTACGCTCATGGCGGGCAAAGACTGTTGAATTCGCAGCATTTGGCGATATTGCCCTGCGAATAGCTCATCACTTTCTAGCAAGGCTTCTACCTCGTAACGTTCGCTAGGTGTGGCTTCATCGTCTAGATAAGCACTGAGTAACTCAAATCGTGCCGCCGATGCTGTAGCTGTTTGTCGATCGTCATGGTTGTCTGTCATCTTTCTGCCCTCAAATTACCCGTTGTTTATTTACAAACTTAAAATATTCGATTCTGCTTAATATATCTATACCCTTAAATTCGATCGAGTCGATCTATTTAGTTACGATTCAAAATAACCACTCAATTGACTTTGTAGTCCTGCTCTGGCTCTGGCAATTCGAGATTTGACAGTACCGATCGAAACTCCAGTAACTTCGGCGATCTCCTCATATGATAACCCTTCAATCTCCCGTAAAACGATTGTTGTGCGGAAAGCTTCGGGGAGAGTGCCGATGGCCGATCGTAACTTGTCATAAAACTCGATCGTACTGAGATGTTCGGAGGGATTTGGGGCACCGGAGGGGATTTCCCAGTCGATCGATCCATCTTCAAAATCGATCGGTGCATCTAGAGACAGTGGTGGAGCCACCCGTTTCCGTTTCCGCAACTCGTCATAAAACAAGTTGGTGGCGATGCGACTGAGCCAACCGCGAAATTTTTCGGGTTCGTTGAGACTTTTGATGTTCTTGTAAACCCTGATCCACACTTCCTGAGCCAGATCTGCTCGATCTTGCCAATCTGGAGCTAAGTGATACAAAATCCGATCGACATGGGATTGATGGCGACGCATCAATTCGGCTAAGGCTGCTCTATTTGTCCGCAAACCGGACTGGGAAAGCAAAATTAGTTCGTTGTTCGGTAGCTTATCTAGTTTATCTACTTGCACTCTGGTTTGAGGGAGATTGTCCTCAAGCTGAGACCAAGATTGGGAAAGTGAGTTGCTCATGGTGCGAAAGGTTGTGCGAACATCCTATTTACCAAAGACAATCCTCTCTCAACTTATGTTCCCAGGTTGACAGTTGACAGTTGACAGTTGACATGACCCGTAACCATAGGTACCCAGTTTCTAGGTACCCACAAGGACGTTTACGGATTACGGAGTAGATAACCTGGTAGACAATTCTACCCTTTAATCTTCAGCAGTTCCACATCAAAGATTAGTGTAGCATTTGGGGGGATCGCTCCACCAGCACCTCGCGCACCATAACCTAGATCGGCGGGTATAATCAGTTTGCGACGACCGCCAACTTTCATCGTGCTGAGTCCCTCATCCCAACCTTTGATGACTTGTCCGATGCCAAGTTGGAACTCAAAGGGGTCATTGCGATCGCGCGAACTATCAAATTTCGCGCCGTTCTCCAAAGTTCCGGTGTAATGAACGGTCACTGTTTGCCCTTTCTTGGGGGTGTCACCAGTGCCTTCGACGATTTCTACATATTTGAGACCGGAAGGGGTTGTGACTTGATTTTCGGCGTTATCCATCGCGATTAACTTAGAAGGTACAGATGCCAATGGACTGATGATAGCAGCGGGTTCGACTTTAGAGATCGATCCGGCAGTTGCGTTTTTCATCGCACCAAGTTGGAATACTAGAATTAGGATACCGCATCCTAGCATCACACCCAAACTGACTAAAATTTCTTTCATATAAATTAGCGGGAAGATTAGGAAATCCAGCGGTCATCTGACCCTGGGAGGAACGACGCGACGATCGGGGCGAATAAATTCGCGTACAAAGCAAAGCGGGGACGATCGAAATCCACCCGAATTTGACAACTACATTATAGGTTAGGACTGCAACGCAATCGATCGTTATCGCCAGGTTTTATTTTCCCACTCGCGGATTTGACGTTCGAGTCTGTCAATCCTTCCCCGCAGCTCATCCATCTCGCCTTGACGTGGTACGCCCAAATCTTGCATGGTGTTGCGGATCATTCGTTGCATCTGAGCTTCAAAGTTGGCCGGATCCAGCTTCAATTGCTGCATCAGGTCATCAACAAATGACTTTGCTTGTTCGGGATCGATTTTACCTTCTTTGACCCACTGTTCGCTGACGACCTTGACTCGTTCGGCCACCAAGGAAGTTGTACCTAAACCCAGCAGTAGAATCTGCTGTAACCAGTTGTTGTTATCCATCGCTTCTATTCCATCACTATTCCTATTTTAAGTGGGCATAGTGGCAATATTCGATCGATGAGCGATCCATTTTAGCAAATAGAGCACGGTTAAGACGTAGCTTAAATGCTCAAATCATACTTAGCATCGGCTGCTCACGCTTGACCCCTGCTATAATTCGGCAACCGGAAGATCTGACCCGACCAAGTTGGGGTGTGAAACCCAATGCTAAATTGGCGGACTGTCTCCGGCCAAATCCATCTAATCTCATTGCTAATTTTTTGATTTTTTTGGACTAATCGTTTGTAAATTATGTCACTACCGCACAATATTTCTAGTCCGACAACTAGATCGTTTTGGACTAATTCACGAAATAAGGAATCATCGAGCAATGGGCGAGTGCTACTGTTGAATTGATTGTAAAAAAGTTTCAATCGATCGCCGAAAGTCTCTTCTGTGTAGAAGTCATCCCAATCTAGTGGGGGACAAAGATAGTCATCTTCTGGTTCGACTGGATACATCATAGATAAGATCTAATGGTGATGCTGAGGTGTTCGGATCTACTTTATTTTCGACTAATCCCAGTTAAATTAGATCGGACTTTTGTACGAAATCTGAAGGCTAAATTACCGATTTTTGATTTTCTCCTTGCCAACTTAATTATAGATCTCGAAACATCGAGATCGATCGAGCCTCATAGCCTAATCTGTCATACATGTCGATCGCCGCTTGATTGGTGGTGAATACCTGCAAGCTAATCTGTGTGTAGCCTTGGATTTTTGCCCACAGTTCGGCTTTTTGCATCAGAGCTACGCCAACTCCTTGGCGACGATGCTGAGGCTCGACGTATACCAAAAAAATATTCGGGTGACGAATCCCCGTAATTTGATCGATCGCCATTCCCAGCCACAGACAAGCGATTTTGACAGCGATCTGTTCTTGTTCTACTGTCACAAACCATAGTGGAGTTTCATCACTCAAATAGCGATCGACTGTAGACGCTAAATGAGTATAGCTATGTTGTTGAGGGTACAATTCGCTGTATGTGACCTGGAGAAACTTCAACAGATCGGTGCGATTTCCACTGTCGCCGATCGATAACTTATATTTGGTGTGATGCGAAAATAAGTAATTAGTCACTATTACAGCAGTTGAGCGTGAATACTTTTAGGCTATCAATGTATTACTCAAACGGAATAATGTCTATTCGTGCGATCGAGTTGCTATGGGTATAAAAAGCTTTGTTCTAGTCTCACATACGCAAGCGAAGGTTGGCTGTGATATCATAACGAGGTCGAAATGTCCATATCCTAATTTACTTTAAATTATGACACGCGGAAAAAATGTACTCGGAGACACCCTAGAACTTTGTTGCAGTGCACCAAAGACGGGATATTATCGGGATGGCTTTTGCGGCACTGGAGCTGGAGATGTGGGCGTACATGTAGTTTGCGCTCAAGTCACTCAGGAATTTTTAGCTTTCACCAAATCCGTCGGTAATGATTTGAGTACGCCCATGCCCATGTACGATTTTCCTGGCTTAAAACCTGGCGATAGGTGGTGTCTGTGTGCTTCTCGCTGGAAAGAAGCTCTAGATGCTGGTGCAGCTCCACCTGTGATTCTTTCCGCCACTCACGCCGCTGCGGTTGAGTATGTATCCTTAGCTCAATTACAAGCACATGCGATCGACAATTAGTTAAAGATATCCTCACATCTTGCATCAAAACAAAGTTACTAGTGTTTTAGGGGATAGGGGATAGGGGATAGGGGATAGAATTGACCACTTGTATTAGTATTTTAGTTCTGGTGCAAGATATGAGTATCTCAATCCAAACGAATTAAATTTAATTGGATCTGAATCTTACGTATTACCGACCGTAAATTCCACCAAGGGTTAAAATCTATAAGGAGCGAACAGTTATCGGCCAAATTGGTAACTAGTAACTGCGAACTGTTTTAACGACAAACCGAACATGAGCGATCTCGAACAACAACTAGCGACACTTCAAGCGACAGCATTAGAATCGATCGCCCAAACTGATACTCTAGAAGCATTAGAACAACTGCGAGTCAATTATCTCGGCAAAAAGGGCGAAG
Source organism: Chamaesiphon sp. OTE_70b_metabat_96 (assembly GCA_031376885.1). GTDB lineage: Bacteria > Cyanobacteriota > Cyanobacteriia > Cyanobacteriales > Chamaesiphonaceae > Chamaesiphon. The sequence continues at coordinate 66,696 of JANMEL010000135.1, forward strand.
TCTCCAAAATCCTCGGCGGGATGGGCAAACTCCCCGCTGAGGAACGCCCCGCAATTGGTGCGGCAGCAAATATCGTCAAAGATGCGATCCAAGCTCAACTCGATCGTACCAAAACAGATCTCCAATTTGCCGAAATCCAGGCTCAATTAGCCGCAGAGACGATCGATGTCACCATGCCAGGAGCCTATCGCCCTGCTGGTCGAATTCACCCCATTAATGCGACAATCGATCGAGCCATCGATATCTTCGTGGGTATGGGTTACACTGTCGCCACTGGCCCAGAAATGGAGACAGATTATTATAATTTCGAGGCTCTGAATACTCCTCTCGATCATCCTGCACGAGATATGCAGGATACATTCTACCTCCCTGATGGAAATCTCCTCCGCACCCACACCTCCTCGGTACAAATCCACTATATGGAGGAAAACGAGCCGCCGATTCGGATTATTTCACCCGGACGTTGCTACCGTAGAGATACAGTAGATGCCACTCATTCCGCCGTATTCCATCAAATTGAGATTTTGGCGATCGATCGGGATCTCACTTTCACAGATCTCAAAGGTACGATCAAAGAATTCCTCACTCAAGCCTTTGGGATGGAATTACCGCTCCGCTTCCGCGCTAGCTACTTTCCCTTTACCGAACCTTCCGCCGAAGTTGACGTACAATGGCAGGGGCGATGGCTCGAAATTATGGGTTGTGGGATGGTAGATCCCAATGTGCTCACCAAAGTGGGATACGATCCAGAAGTCCATACCGGATTTGCCGCTGGGTTTGGGGTAGAACGCCTTGCAATGGTGCTCCACAAGATCGATGATATTCGGAAGCTCTATGGTAGCGATCTGCGCTTCTTGAGCCAATTTTAAGGCGATTAGGGTTTATTTACTACGGTTCGGTTAGCCACCGATTAAAATCGGGGCTAGTGATACAAAG
>JANMEL010000144.1:0-5749 GCA_031376885.1 Chamaesiphon sp. OTE_70b_metabat_96
TGTTTTTGTGATATTTGAGTTCGGATGATTAATAAAAATTATAATTGACCTCAATTGCATCCTAATTGTTGATGGATTAAATTAGATCGATCGTTAATCGATCGATCTAATGCCATTTATTGACTTTTTCAGCAAGCCCTATTTACGCGCGATAATCCCCGCGAAGGGGGCACGAATTACGGTATCGTCGATATTCCGTTGCGCGATCGCCACTGCACCCTGAGCGGCTACCACCTGAGCGCGAGCTTGGGCGATATCTTCGGGGCGAGATCCGGCTTTGAGGAGGTTTAATTCCTGTTGTCGCTGGTTGAGGACGCTTCTAGCTTGGGCGATATCTTCAGGGCGAGATCCGGCTTTGAGCAGATTCAATGCCTGTTGCCGCTGATTGAGGACGCTTCTAGCTTGGGCGATATCTTCAGGGCGAGATCCGGCTCTGAGTAGATTCAGGGCTTGCTGGGCTTGCTCTACTTGCGCTATCGCTCCCTCACTAGTCGATCGAGCCAGACTCAATGCTTGTTGAGAGATTGCGCCCTGGGATTGCAATTGTTGGTTGCGGCGGAGATCTCCGGCTGCTTGCCTGTTAGTCGCCTGAAGTTTATTTAGGTTGGCTCTAGCTCCAGCGATATCTTGCGATCGATTCCCCACAATTAGCTTTTGCAAGCTAGCGTTGGCTTCTGCTACCTGCGCTGTAGCTCCGGCGATGTCTTGCGATCGATTCCCCGCAATTAGCTTTTGCAAATTAGCATTAGCTCCATCTACTTGTGCTCTAGCTCCAGCGATATCTTGCGATCGATTCCCCGCAATAACCTTATTCAAATTCGCCTGAGCAGCCGCAACATTGCCCCGTGCCTGGAGCAATTGCCCTTGGAGATTAGAATTGTCCATATAAGCGACAATCTGCCCTGGTTTGACAAAATCACCTTCTTTTACCAGCAGCCGTTTCAGGACACCGGAATTTTTGGGGCTGACATTGACCGAACTTTCGGGTTGCACGGTGCCATTGGCGGATACCAAAATTGTCAGATTGCCCCGCGTGACTGCGGCTGTCTGAATCTTGCTTTGTGCCTGCTGTTTGGGCACTGTCACCAATTGATTATAGGCAGCATAGCTACCAATACCAGTGAGTGCGATCGCCACCAGCGACCACATTAGCCGTTTGTCGATCTTTGGATGACGCAGCGTCTCCGACAGAGAATCGATGCCCTTCTTGAAATTCAGACTAATACTTAACAAAGGTCACCTCAAATTTGGGTGTGAGGAGATTGGTAGATGCCAATATCCTAGTAGTTGTTTCTGTAATATCGACCATCGCGGCGGTATCGACCATCGCGGTTATATCGTTCGCGGAGCGTCTCCCCTGGAGAATCGTCACGGTTATATCGATAGTCGTAGTTGTATCGATAGTCGCGGTTGTATCGATAGTCGCGGCGTTGGCGACGTTCTTCCCGTCGTTGCTGCCATTCTTCGCGGCGACTGTCCCGATCGCGGTTGCGGAAAATAGTTTGGGAGTGAAGATTTTCGGCTGGTTGTTGGAGCGATGACCGACTATTTGCACTCATCGCTTCAGACTGGGGTGCAATGGAGATTACTGTTAATAATCCGATTGCTAGTGAGATAAATTTTGACATAGTTCGATCGCCTCAAATTTTGGTGTAAGGACATCGATCGATGCCAATGTTCTAGTTGTTGTTTCTGTCACGATTGCCTTTAGTTAGAATCGGAAACCAGCACCAACGGTTACAGTATTGGATTGACCCCGATCGTTATCGATCGGGATAATTATTGCTCCTTTTAATCGAATACTATCAGTGAGATCGAGATCTACTCCGCCAACCAAACCAAAGCTGGTAATACTATCGCCATTGGTAGTATTAAAGTCTACCGAAGCACCAACAAAAGGAGTAAGTTGCAAGCTGTCAGGATTACTGTTGAGATTGAGATCGTAGGTTAATGCCGTCCCAAAATTTGTACCACCATTGGGAAAATAGACAAATGGGCGTAGCGACAAATTGTCACTTAACCCAAATTTAGAATCAACCCCCAATACAGTTTGTCCGGCACCAAATCCGATCGATGGCCCGATCGAATTTCGACTAAATCCAGAAAACTCCCGTCGGCGGACCTCGCGATTTCGATCGCGACGATACTGGTCATCACTATTTTGGTCGCGCTCGTATTGAGCGATTTTCGTGTTCACAAGAGGCTTCTGCTCGCGTTGGCGTGCCTCTGGCTTGTTCTGAGCGATCTTTTCTGAATCTAGTGCCTGTGCCGCAAAGGGCGTAGTCACTATGAATCCCATGCCTACTAGTAATAACAAAAATATCTTTTTCATCAGATTACTCCAAAGTGTAAAAATTGGGTCTATTATCTCCGATAGGCTACGCCAACGAGCGGATTTCGGGTATCGGCGTAGCCTCTTGCCTGCACAGAAGCCAACGCCTTCAATTGCAGCTATTAGCCTCGATTCATGCCACCATAAACTCTTCGACTAACTTGAATGTAGGTTCGATAACCACGCCGCTCCAAGCGATTGGCAGCCTGCCTTGCATCGCGACGATTGGTGTGGTATCCCTCAAAAGTCCACTGACGATCGCCACGGTTGCGGTAATAAACAGAAAACTGGCGATCGCGATTTCGGTTGTCGCGATCTTGGTAGCGATTGTACTGAGCGATTTTGTCTGAGTCTAGTGCCTGTGCCGTCAAGGGCGTAGCTACTGCGAATCCCGTACATACCAGTGCTAGTAAAATTAGCTTTTTCATCAGATTAGTTCCAAAGTGGAAGATTTGGATCGATTAATTAAATTTGGAACTTAATTAATCGACCATGCTTTCAATTTAATCAATCGAATAAGTAAATCACTCCCTCTAAAGGTATAGATAGAATATCTTTGCTAAATATAATAAAAATGCCGACTATTGCATTATTTTAACTGCAAATTTTATCCTGCTGTTATTACTTGCTATTCTGAGACGTTCAGCCTAAAATTTTAGATTTCTCTCCCCAGCTTATGCGGCGTTTCGACCAGCACAGAAATCGCCAAGTTCGGATGAACGTCATTTTGTTCTACCTTACAAAACCTTCGATCGAGATAAATGTCCGTTAACTTTCCCAACTAGCTCCCGTTTGAATTTAAAGCCTGGATAGTGAGGTAAATTCGATCGCACCGCACCGCCTACTCGACCTTAATTGCCTCCAAATCCATCAAGACAGACCAATAATCTTCACACAACCACTCCCAATGGGTAGCCATGTTCTTTCCGTCATTGCGAAACGTATATGTGGCGCGGTATTCTGTTCCGATATATGACGACCAAACACCATCACGGATCATCCGCTGACCAAGATGAATTCTGCCATAGTTGTCAAATATCTGAGAAGGATATGTCTGGCTCGCGACATCATAGCCGATTGTTTCTATTCCACTTAGCGGTAAGTCGCCGATTTGCCCATTAAAGCGGCGAAGGAGAAAAAACCCGCCTGGTAGCCATTCGTAGATTTCCTCACCAATCCACCGGACGGGTGAATCGTAAGGGTTTTCATAAGACTGTCCCGATCCATAAGACAGCCCTTCTGTAGGCCACTTGCCAACAAATACATTCAGGAGTTGGAGTTCGGGACTAGGGGTGAGTGGTGGCTGTAGAGACTGGGGTTTTGTTGCGGTTGCTTTTCGTGACATGATTGAGCTTCCCAATGTTTGATGATAGATGCTTTGATGCTCTTGAACAGAATTGTCTACAAGATTTTCGTCAACTTGATATCCATCCACGGGAGCCAATTCACACCGTCGCTGGACTGCTCCCATTGACCTGTCAAAGTGTTACCAGTAGTGGCGAACACGCCCGTAAACCGCGATGATTTTCCCTCAATCGTCCAAGTGTGGTCGCGGAGGTTAGCTTGGAATAAGTCGGAGTTGCCACGACTATCGAAGTTGTGACAGGTGTACATCTGGCTCGAAGGATCGTAACCGATGAATTCGATCTGCTCTAGCTCTTCTTCCCCAATGTGTCCATTAGCATGGTGAACGAGAAAAAACTTACCAGGCATCCACTCATAGGTGTCTAATCCAGTTACTTTGACGGCTGGGGCATCCGCGCTGGCGTAAGTTTCGCCTTCTGTACTCCACGTCCCCACAAATAGATGTAGACGCTGGATTTCAGCACTGGGAGCGAGTGGTTGCCCTTGAGACTGGAGTTTGATGTCGATCGTTTGTTGAGTCATTTTTATCTTCCTCTATTCGATTGAAAGGTATAGATGATTTAAGCAACGCTAAATCACTCTGTGAAGATGTTCGAGGTTTGTTTTATACCTGTTGTAGTATGAATCGATCTCCCCGTGGATTAGCATCGATATGCAGAATATGTGTCATAGCTTTAAGGTCGAATTGTAAATTTAAAATTATTTTTTAAGCAGTCTCTGACGAGATTAAATCAACTAGCTTAAAATCAGAAAAACTTTGCTATTAAAATGCTCACGCTATTTAATAAAATGTTGGTCGCAACTTTGTTTCCATGCCTTCATTTTACAAGGCTCATCAAATTCAAACACTCAAGAACCAGTAGTTAATCTTTAGTTTTAATATTTCGATTCAAACTGGATGAAAATATCAATTCTTCAACCTGTGTATTTACCAATAAGGACAGCATCTCACCCTTCTTTGGTGTAGGAGCGTCACCTGGCTGACACTACCAAACATTAACTGCTGTACCGAAGGTAATCGCTAGTTGATAATTGCGTCGAGGGATCTCGCTTGCCCAAGTCTGAAACAGCTCGAATAGATAAAGCAAAATAGCACCGCTTTCAAAGATAGAGATGTCTCCATCAGTCAGCCACGGCACTTGACCGGAGGGTTGGTGCGAAAAATGCTCGGCACCTCGTTCGTGTAGCGTCGGCTTTGCCGAATCGCGAAATGGTACGCTATCTACGCGATAGGGCAACCCAGCTTCTTCCAGTGCCCAACGCACCCTGATGTCACGCACATAGCCTCGCGGAGCTTCGGGAATCAGATCGGTCATTTCAGTGTCTCCTTACTCAATGTAAACAGGGTAAATCGTTTCATGGTTTTTCCTTGCGTTCTGTGTGAATTCTGGAAAACTACAAATTTGAGGGGATTGTCTAAACTAGCCCGTTGACGACCGATCGTGAATCGGCTCCATGTATATCCTTGCCCAAGCCATAATTCCGTTACGCAAGCCAGCAACGGAAACACCACGCAGATTCAGTGCCGCTCCAGACGTGCGTGTACCTTGCCAGTGCCATTCAGCCCAAGCGAAATCATCGTGGATCGTGGCAGCGACCAAAGTTGCCCGTAAATCTGGAACCTGGGCAAACAAGGCAGTCCAGTTCGATCGGACTTGGGCTAGTCCGTTGGCGTAGCCTCTCCTCTGGAGAATGACGGCAATCTCAGGATGCAGGGGTTGTTCGCCCTGATAATCATTAGTGAAGCAGCTTGCGTTGGCGTGCCTACCGGAGGTAATCGCGTCAATGTCGTGTGCGTTGATAGCATCAGACATTCGTTGCAGCACAGTTGGCTGTTCATATTGAGCTGGCGCGCTGATGTTTTCTGTTGTGTTAGGCATTATTTTTGATTTTAGTAATCCGAGGCACAAAATCGGCTCTCCCGCTGGTATGGTGATAAGCATTGCTTATTGAAATAATTGGAGCGGAGCGGAAATTATTTTAATAAGCAAGCTAATAACTTCTGTTTCATCAGATCGAAATTTTTAAACCCATAGCTCTGACGAATAATTA
>JANMEL010000146.1:0-20335 GCA_031376885.1 Chamaesiphon sp. OTE_70b_metabat_96
TGTTTTTGTGATATTTGAGTTCGGATGATTAATAAAAATTATAATTGACCTCAATTGCATCCTAATTGTTGATGGATTAAATTAGATCGATCGTTAATCGATCGATCTAATGCCATTTATTGACTTTTTCAGCAAGCCCTACCTATTTAGAGATGGTGCATCCCGATAGGGGTTTTGGTCTATCCTACGGGCGCAATAAAGGTATGGTAATGGCACAAGCGGATATCGTTACCTATCTCGATGATGACAACACCTTCAAGCCCAATTTCGTTGCAGAGACGATCGCTTTCTTCGAGCATCATCCCCAGGTAAATTATGCTATGCCGATTCAGCAGCGCAGACGGGATGTTATTGAGGATGGTGTTGTGGTTAAACGAGGTAAAGAATTCTTCTCACCTAGTTCAGATTGTACGTTGGAAGAATTAATTCGTCACGACCAACTCATTGATAGCAACGGATTCGCACATCGGAACACTAGGGATCTAAGTTTAACTTGGAATCCCGAACTCAAAATTTACATCGATTATGAGTTTCTACTTAAATGTATCTGCCATTGGGGGCGGGAAAGCTTTAGGATTAATCCATCAATCTTGGTGCATTATGTCCAAACTAATCAAGGAATCATTGATAAGTCTAATTATCAAGATTGGGCTAACGAAATAGAGTGGATAATCGATCGCCAAAAATTCTATCCTTGTTTGGATGAAAATAATATTTTGACTCTCGATCGACTAAAAGGTACATTTTTAGATCGGCATCAAGAAATTCAGATTTGGTAGCAGCATTTACCAAATAGCAAGAATATCAAGCTCCCAGATTTGAATCAGTGCATTCAAATAGTCTAAATGAACATTGTCCTGAATGATTTAAAATGACTGTTGCTAAAATTAACTACACTAAGTTTAGTTTTTGGAACTTAATCTGTTTGAGATTCAAGGAGATAAAATCCCCCCTTTTACTGACCATCGCTATCAACCTTTAATAGCAATTCCAGCCGAACAATCGATATTAACGTAGAGTTAAAGTGATGGAGGAAAATAAATCGTCTTTCATTCAAAACATAAGCTTATTTTTGGAATCAATGATAAAATATAATAAATACATATATGTTAATTGACTCCCCTATGAAAACTCCAACTTTAGATAAAACTATAAATGGCTTATATGTTGGGTACAAGGATATTAATCCGCCGCATCAATGGTATCCCCTTGCCCTTTTAACCTGGGATGAATCTGAATATTATTTCCAGATTACTCAAATCGGATTCCAAATTCTAGAAAAATATCCAGGCTTCTGGATGTCATTTCCAGAATGTAAGAATGGAAGTATTTATCAAGGTAAATATCTACCGATGGTAATTCAGAAACGGATGCCTTGGGGTAGAGAGGACGATCGAAGAGAAATTGAATTTTTCTTCGATTCTAATTGTAAGCGATTAGACGGAATTGCATCTTTAGCAAGAAATGGAGGGATGAGGTCGGGGGATCCCTTCGATATTTGCCCATTGGTTAAACCTACAATAAATGACAATACTTATCAATTGTATTTCTCGCCAAAAATTATTAATGATTCTAGTGAATTAGTCAGAACAATTCCTATCGAAACTACCCTCAGCCATTATCAAGAAAGCAGTAATAGTATTGCAATTTTCAATAAAGGGGCTAAAATTGCTTATTTACATGGATACTTCAGCCATTTGAGATTTAGCAGTCTAAACTTGAAGGTTAAACGCAATGATGATGAACCTTATTTGGCATGGAGATTATTGATCGAAGCTGAATTAATCGGTGAAAATTTATATCAAGATAGTTGTTTTAAACTATGAGTCAGGACGATCTGTTTCAAGTATTTGAAGTTACTAAAGATATACTCAGTGAAGATCGACTAGTTAAACCTGGGATGTTAATCAAGCGTTGGCTAGATATCCCTGGTCTTGGTTTGTTTTTATTCAAGATAGATAGTCCATTGCTATCTACAGCTTGGAGTGAGAAAATCGCAGCAGAACTAGCTATTAAGATTGATTTACCTACTGTTAGGTATGAGTTAGCTATTGATGAAGAAAATAATAGAGGTGTTATTAGTCCTGATTTTATGAATATTGGTGAAACTGAACTAGAAGGCTCAGATTTGCTCAATCAAATCTATGGTAGAGGTAATTACTTGTATACCCTAGACGAGTCAATAAATAGTATTACTAGTAATAATATTCAACTCCCTATTAGATGGAATAATCCATCAGAGATAAACAATGCTGTTGATTTATTTGTTGGATATTTATTAAATGACAGTTGGATTTGTAATATAGATCGTCACGATGAGAACTGGGGGATTAGAATTTGTGCTGATGGTCGCCAAGAACTACTGCCTAACTTTGATTGCGGTATTTCTCTGGGCGTGAAAGTTTCTGCCAATGATATCGAAGCAAATCGGATTAATGTCAGTCGTTACAGTCTTATTGCTAAATCGATGCTATTCCAGCAACAAGGGAGATCGATCGATAATGTCAGCTTTCCAGATTTAACTAGACAATTACTCGATCGATATCCAGTTGCAACTAAATACTGGAGTGAACGGATTGTCGCAATTTCCTCAAATACAATTACTGAACTATTCAATCGCATCCCTAATGGATGGATAAGTGAAACAGCGAAAGATTTTGCCATCGATCTACTGGAATTTAACCGCCAACAAATTGCCTCAATTTGTGGATTAACAATCCCACAGTTACCTAAGATTTTCAATCTTCTCGACTTACCCGAACCGCCAATCGATCCCGAACCTCCAACATCACCCGCTCCCAAGCCTCCTAGACCCCCAAATACTCCGAATACGCCAGGAGCAAATCTCCCCGAATCCTCAGCTCTAGATCCTCCCGCAGATACTCAAAACTCAGAATCCACCCCCACCCAATCCTCACCAAACACCAATATGGGCATTAAATTAGTCAGCTACGATCTTCTCAACCGCCGACCATCCACCTTAGTCACATCCAACACCATTAAGTCAGAAATTATCGAAAACACTGCCTTAGAACAATTGATGCGGCGGCAAGGTATCCTTTCTGGTGATGAACCGCCAACTTTCTACGTCGCCAAATACAACAAATATCTCAACGTAGACGATCTGACCAACCAAGCACCAGCGGGTACCGTCCTCCTCGCCACCAGTGCCGCTCAACTTTACTTTGGTGCCCCTGAAGTCAAAGCCGTCATTAAGACCCTCATGCCCTTGGAAACTCAGATTCCAGGCTATGCTAGGGGTTTGTTCGCACCTGGGCAGTCCCAGCCCTTAGACCGTCCACTGAAGGTATTAGTGGTGAACGATCGAACTGGAGAAAATAACGCTGGGATTCCACCCAAACTGATTCGTAATATCGTCGCCGATGGTTCCAGTGCGATCGATCGATCCGTCGGCGAACAAATGCAATTAGTAGAAGCTAGGGGTTTGCCCCAGGTGCGCGGATTTAGTCTCGATCCTAATATTGGTAACTACTATATCAAAGGTACCGTCACTCCCCTCAATATCAAAAACTATTTTGCCAGTCACAATCTAGACATTGATGTCGATTTAGTCCTCAGTAAATCAATGCTCAAAGGAGTTAACACCGACAAAGCTGCCTCTAAACTCGGTATCTATGAGGTAGAGCCTCAAAATCTATTCATCACCAGGACAAATAATATCCGCCAAACCAATGCCAAAATTGGTTCAGTGCAACAATTGTACTCGACTGGATTGGCAAAAGATGCCATTGTTCAGAGTCAAATTGAAATTCAGAGGCTCCAGCAAAGACAGGTTGATGTCATCAGTTTGGCAGAAGATTATGTCCAAGCCTATAAAAATATCCAAACACAAGACCGACTCAAAAATAAGCCAGAAACCGAATTACCGGAGAATGTCTTATTCATCGAAGCTATTTTGGAATCCAGAAACTGGGGACTGCTCGAACTCCCCAATGTCCGCCGTAACTTAGAGGATTATATCACCTCAAAGGTCGATGATATTAAGGAAGGCAATCTAGAAAGTATGCGCGGAGAATATCGCCCAATTATTATCTCTGGCGACCTCAAGCATAACCAGATCGCGGGTGTAGGACTAACTACTGGAGAGCGACACGTAGCTGTTCGTTTCCCCGTCCTAAATCGGGGACAGGTTCAAGCTGTCGAAGTTAATAACGATATTCCAATTTTGCAAAATCCAGAGTTAGGAGCGGTTGTACCTGATGCCATTTATATTGGCTATCAATCCCTAGCTGAAATCCAGCAGGATAATCCTGAAACCTATCAATCGATTATCACAGAGTTTGGATCGTTAAAAGCAGCAGAGGCATCTTGGCGGACAAATTTAGAGGCAATGAAGGCAGATTTCGATGGTGATACGGTGACGATATTCTCGGAAGCGAAATATCCAAACTTCTACCAGGAAGTCGTAGAGAACCTGAAACCAGACAAGCTAATGCACTTTGTCTCTAAAGATGACAAAAAACTAATCCCCAGTGACAATCTACCAGAAATGGTCGTTGAAAGATTGAAAAATTATGTGGGTATTATCAATAATAATTTAGGGCAAATTAATCAACTTTATGCTAGCTTAGATTTTATCATTACTGCTGGCGAGGGTAATCTAAATGCTTCGGAAAAGCGGGAAGCATCACAACTCAAGCTGGATACCCTCCAAACTTTATTTGATTCATTTACATCCTACAAGAAAGAAACTAAATCCTTAGTTGAGCCGGAAGTTATTTTACCGATCGAAGTACCAGTTGAGTTGATTGCAGCCTTTAAGGAGATGGAGCCATTCTATTCAGTTGAGTTTATCAAGCAGCAAAGCGATCGAACTAAAATCAACTATCTCATGTCAAGTAGAACACAAATAAGTTCATTACTTAATGCGTATCAAAGCAAGAATTCAACATTGAATGCAACTTCGACCGATTTTAAGCAAAAAGTTGTACTTAGTGCTGCGTTGCTAAAATCAATGGAAGATATTCAATACATGAGATTAAAAGATATTGGAAATGGAGTTCTCGATCCAAAAAAACTAACTAAATATTTAGATGAATATGCAACTGTATATGATGAGTTATCTAAAATAATTGACCTCTCACAGCCGATCGCATCTACTGTTAAAGATATTAATCCAGATACAAATTTACGAGACTTAATCACAACTACTGAAATCAATATTATTCCAAACTATCCCTATGACGCGAATCAAATAGATCGATACTTACGAGATTATCAGAATATAGTATTAAAAAAAGCGATCGAACTCGTAGATAAGGAGAATCAAAGATCTGTAGATTTTGTCAAGTCAGGAGTTAAGCCTGATGAAGGCCGTGTTTATTCTGTGACTCATAAGTTACCAACTATGGAACTTGGTATAGGTAAACTTCAAGATATAGTCGTTGATGAAAATCATCAGGTTCGTCTGGCTAAATCTAGTAACTTAATGATTAATGCTCTCTTAGTTCAACTGCGCCCAGTTTCCGTTGCGCCAGAGATTAAAGCGGTAGTTGATATATTTCGCAGTGCTTTCTATGATGTCAATCTTGCAATTAAACGAGAAGAAAAAGAATTAAAGCAATTCAAAAATGGCAAGCCAATTGTGTTAAGTATTGAAACGGACAATAATGATGAAGTTATTGTCAATAAATGCTCGATTAATGGGATGAAGATATTACGAGAGTTTGAAGGCAAGGGGAGTATTGCTTTTGGTGAATCGGCAGTTTTTTTTATTTCAAATACCGGAACCTCATGCCTTCTAGGTGAAGTGACTCAATCGACTAAAATATTCGATGGAGAGCGGAAGATTGCCAAATTTGAATTCCAACTATTATATGACCGAATTGATGAGCTGAAGAAGGAGAAACGAGAAATTCTGAGTAACTTTAGAGATGTAATCCAATCCAGAGGTTGGGAAGAAAAAGAAGTGTTTGCCGGAATTGCTCAGATGGTTGGGGAAAAGTCAACTTCTTATAACTTTCTGATTTGTGCTTTACCAGAAACTCTACGTGAATTCATCCTTGAATCTGGCACACAACAAATTATAGTGAAAACGGAACAACCGGAACTTTTAGCCGAACGAACTAAATATTTTGTAACTAGCAATGATGATGGAAGTAGAACACTTAGAGCAGAAATACAACAAGATGGTAAAAAAAGTTGGTTAAGTATTGGCAAATTAGAAGCATATGGTAATCAGCTTCTAGATGGCACTACGTTTTATGGAACAGTCAAACCAAATTATAACCAAGTCAACATTCAATGTACCCTTGGGGGTCAATCTGAAACTGTAACGGTTGGTAAAATTACCAATGCTGGGCGCGATCGAATCGATCGTCTTGACTCCATCAATAATATTAAGATCGTCAAAATTGAAAGCCCAAATTATCAACTTAATTTAGGTGAACTAAAAATACCAATTATAGATATTGCTCCAGCGATTGCCGCTCGATTAGCTACGGGCGTTAAAACATTAGAGATGAAATATCTTAATGTATATGGAGAAGCTTTTTCTGCTACGACAATGATAGATAACAAAATTCACTATTTATCGGGACAGATCAAAGGAGGTGCAGCATCTAAAAAGAACTGGAAAGAACTCACAACTGAGGCTCAATTACGGGAAGAGAGGCTTGAATCTGTTGATGTCCAGATTGATAGATTGCGTTACAATAACGTCAGTCTACATGTTTATAGCGGTGACACTAAAATTGGTGAAATCACCCAAATAAGTGAATTGAAATCCTGGGGGGAACGCTTTAAGGGAGTGGAAGGTAATGAAATAAATTTATCTGCTAAATCTGTCAATATTAAACAAGTCAACTATCAGATGGTTATCGAGCCAGAGACTTTAAATAACCAAAATCTATGGTTAGACGTAGAGCCAGCAAAGACTTATCAGACTGGGCAAAGTAAAGCAAACAAAGTAGAGACTGGTGAAAAAATAGATAAGCTTGCTAAAATTAGAATACCAGCTAACAATAATCTTCAACGCAAGGCAGATCACTATTGTTTCCCAAAGTCTTTCTCCAGCCGATTGGTAGTGCCCAGGATTGACGAAAATGGGTTTAAAGAAGTTGAGATATTGCAATTGTTGGTGCCGATTAATAAACTTGATGATGTTGAGATATATCTAAACAATCCAAAACGAAATATCAAATACACAAAGTTAGAAAGTGGTATTCCTGCAACTTATGAGGAATCACGACGGGGATATATAGTATTGCAAGTAGATTCTGAAACTTTAACATCAGACAATAAAACAAATCTATCTAAAGCTTTAGGTAAACCTATCCCTGAAGCTAAGTATCAAGAAAAATTGGAAAGTATCCCAATCATGTACGAACGGATAGCAATCAAAATCCACACCCTCAAAAAAACACTGGAACAACACCCACCGAGTAATTTAGCTCCATTGTTAGACTTGGATAAAGCCAAGCCAGTACCTTATAAACTGCGCCCAGTCACAGAGGAAGTCCTAAATCGATTCAAAGGAAAGGCGGTAGAAATTGATGGTTCAATCGTATTTGAATTTGCTACTGGTAGGAAACGTGATGCTGCCATTCACCACCTTAATTTGCCAATCTCTGCTGAATTATCAAGTGAGGATGGAAAGAAGAATCGTTATTTTGCAGTAGTTGAAACAGGCACACTGCAAACTTATATCAATGACAGAGCTGTATTGTCCCTATCAAACCCCGATCGAATAGATAATAATAAAAATCCAATTGCAAGTGTATATGCTCAAGTAAAACAACTCTCCAGTTTATCATCACGATCTCAAATGGATATTGTGATGGGTTTTAAAGCAAATAAATATATTGGCATCCCTTTAACAACAAAAAAAAATATAACGCAGCTCTTCCAGGATAGTTGGGGCGAAAATGCGAACAAAATTGGGTATAACTCAGAGGATATAGTAATGGTGACGGGTAATCGCTCTAACCTTCATACCAGCTCTGAATTACTGGCACAACATTTTCGGACTCAATATCTACCTTTAATAGATGCAGCGGTAAAGGCAAAGGCTACATTACTATTCGGTAGTGATGGTGGTATCGATACTATGCTTAGAAAGCATCTGACAGAAATTGGATATGAACTGACTTTGAATTCAGCAGGAGTCTTTGAAGCAAAATCTAGCACTCCTACAACTCAGTCATTAAATAATAAAGTCGATATCAGAACGACACCATCCGCTAAAATTATTTATGCAGATGATGAAAGTCAATCTGAAGAACAAAGTTATTAGTCATCGTAGAGATCTAGTTCTCTCCAATGAATGCTTGGGCGGGATGGCTCATCGCTATCGTTATCCCAAGCTTGAAGGTCTTTGTTCATTCGATAATATTCTTCAGCTTCCTTTTGTTGTTGGGTAATCCAAGCTGCTTTACGTTCTTCTTCTGTTGGGGGTCGATAGTCTGCTTCTGCTTTTAAGATTGCGGCGATTCTTTTGCGTGCCATATCTTCTAAATACCATATATCGGAAATATATAATAAACTTTCAGCACTAAAGTTTGTTTCTGGTTCTATCTCCATGACTTTCGCAGAAGATTCTGCTAGAATCCTCTCTCGATCTGCTGGTAACATAGTACCATCTTCATAAAAATCAGCACTTTCTTCTCCTAGTCCATAATCAAGATCTAGTCCGAAAATTCTTCTTTTATCTACTTTAAACATGGAGGATGAGGGATAAGCTGAATCAACTCTACTATCTTACCACTAGTATCTAAGCACTAGATAAAATCGGAACAAAAAAGGCATCACCGTGGCAAAACCCTAAAGAGGCTCAAACCAATAAGATAGACAAACTTGATAGACTATTACTAGGAGAATCCAGTAATAAAACTTAATCTTGACTTGGTTCTGAAGTACTTTGAGTGCAATTGCCAAGTACCAGCCGATTAGAGCTAAGAACTTATACAGGTAGCTGATATCTTGACTTGAATAGAAGATGGTAGTAGCTATAGTTAGACAAACTAATATTCGGTCTTTATTTACTACCGCCAAAGCTTGAGTAAATTTATTCGTTCTTGTTAAAGTCATATCGATCGATTTACCAAATTTAGAGAATTTCTTAATTTTCTAAGTGCTTTAGCTTCAATTTGTCGTACTCCTTCACCACTAATTTCTAGAAGCTTGCCGATTTCAGACAAAGTATTTCGAGTATCTTGGAGATATCTCAGATTTATAATTTGACGTTCTTTAAAGTCAAGATTCATAATTAAAGTTTTCAGACTATCTCTGACAGATATATTCTCGATTGGATATTCTTGATTTTGTGCTGGCAGTAAATCTAACAACTCTTTATCTTCTAAATCGCCAACCTTAATGTTTAAAGATGATACCTTAACCGCTTTTTCCAGAACAAATCTAATTGTCTGTTCTGGCAGATCGATCGATTTAGATATTTTTGACAGTGAGGGGTATTCTCCATCAGCTATATACAAATTTTTATATATTTTTTTGATTGTAGATAACAAGTGTATTGTTTTCCTCGGCAATCTAATTATTCTAGCATTCTCATCAATAGACTTACAAATAAATTTCTTAATCCAATGAGCCGCATAGGTTGTGAAGCGATATCCTCTTGTCCGGTCGAATCTGTCAATAGAATATTCTAGACCCATTGTCCCTTCTTGAATTAAATCTAATAAATCTAATCCTCTATTTTGATAAGGTTTTGCAATTTTCACAACTAAACGCAGATTAGATAAAATTATGTTCGCTCTTGCCGCTACTCCATTTTTCTCAATTAGACTAAGTTCATCAACGGTAATTTGGGCTACCTTTGCCCATTCAGAATAAGCTGATATCTCAATTAGACTAAGTTCATCAACGGTAATTTGAGCTGCCTTTGCCCATTCAGATATTTTAATTTTTCGTCCAGTCTTTTTTGCCAACATGTCTCTAATTGTCACCAAATCAAAGTACATCCTGATACTTGAATTGGTAGAAGCTAATGCGATCGATAATATTGTCTTATGTCGATAAATACGATCGATCTCAATTTCTTCTTCTCTTTTATTAAGAATTTGATATTTTCCAATCTCACAAAAGAAAGCTTGAGTAGAGCAGTCAGAATAATTTGTCATTGCTAATTAAAATATTCATGAAAGTACTAGAAAATTAGCCCTAATTAGGGAAAGCTGTGAATACAAAATCTGTTACCGTTAGTATGGCTTTATTATCTACAGTTCCGAACTGTGATCCAAAAAGCCCACCAGAACCATCTGCTCACGATCGGTAATTAAATTTTTGGGGGTAGCCCATTTTCCAATATTAAGTTTGCCATTCTGGATAACTTGAGGATTCAGCATAATATAAGTCTAGATAGGAAAAGAAAGCCGCACAAAAGCTATCAGCAGCAAGATCCATAATTAGAATGGTTACTGTGATTAGATTAGGCTTGACGGTGGTTGCTACTCAAACATCGTCAATATCTTGAAGCACGGATACATTTGGCAGAGAAGGATCGAAAAGGCGCAGGGTACTAATTAAATCATCGAGTTTGATGCACAAAATGGCTTGAGCAACAAGATTGCGATTGCCACCAAGAATCTCAAATTCGAGGAGTTGGTTACACAAAGCACTTAACGAAATATTTAGAGTACTGGAGCGATGCTTCAGTTGAGCGAGTAGGGTATCGTTTAATTGAAGCTGAACGAGGGTTTGAGTCATTAGGGGATTTATCTAGTTAGGAGGGAAAGTGAGCGCGAGCGCGAAGTCGTTTTTCCAAAAGAAAGGCTCTCGGTTACGGCTCTAAGTCTATAAGCTACTGTTACCACAAAGCTTAGATAGAGCGACTTTGAACATATTGACCAAGGGAAATGTTCGGTTGTCGTCTAACTATAGACAATGATTTTTAGTGGCTTTCTCAGACTACCGGATTTAACAATAACCACAATCGTTGGCTAGAGAGGTTCTGAACATATTGACCAAGGGAAATGTTCAGTTGTCGTCTAACTGTGGGCAGTGATTTTTGGTGGTTGGATCGGACTACGAGATTTAACAGTAAGCACCATTTTTCGATAAAGTGACTTTGAACATAGTGACCAAAGAAATGTTCATTTATTTTCTATCTGTAGCATGGCTGGATCTGTTAATATTAATGACACCTCCTTTGCTGAAAATGGATTGTAGCAGTAGGAAAACCTTGAAATTTAGCTACTACTACGATTGGGTAGAAAAGGCACCTTAACGGGTGTCTTTTCGCTTTAAAGACAGAGAAAGTAATCCCTAATCTCGATCGAGCTATTTAGTTCACTAGTACCATCATTCAGGTCTGATGCGAGGGCATCAATTGATGTGGCAAGTACTACTAAGGAAGATAGTAAGTGTTTCATGAGAAAAATAAGATATTTTGGCACAAAGACAAATTACAATCTGTTCGTAAGCTGATAGGAATAGGTTAGCACATATATATATATTTTGCGAATTATTATTATTTGTTTATTAATTAAAGTTCACATCAACGAATATATTAGTGCTGCAAAATCAAGCTATACTTTAAATCTAAAAAAGATATGTATATAGCTTAATGGCAAGCTTTGAAGAATAAGACATTCTTATTAGTCAACGAAAAATTAAATTCAATCAAGAAGGTAATTCACACATAGGCAGTTCATTAAACGCAATATTTGTTGAAAAAATAGATAATTTGAATTGTTTCACCAGTAATAAAATTGAGAATTTTGAGGCTTGGACATAATTAAATCATACAAAAGTAGTGAATGTATCTAAAGACCTGCGCTAGAGATTTGGTTTATTCTACGATCGTTGCCATTGCAAAAGAAAGGATAAATACGCAGATCGCAATCGAGAAATACGCAGATCGCAATCGAGTTTTTAGCTATTTGCTATTTATTTGCTACCTTTTTAATGCAAACCTATATCCCACAACACTTCTAGATTTATACAACCAAATTATGTAACAATAAAATACAAAACATTATACAGTCGATCGGGCAAAGATCGCCCCACCCCCCATCGCTCTTCAAGCAGATTGATGTCTGTAGCCAGATGCTAAAACTCCGAACTTACATTTGAAGAACCTAGAAAAATTACGAGGATGAATCCCAACCATGTTAGCAATTTGACTAATTGGCAAATTAGTCTGCTTCAACAATCGAGCTGCTTCTTCCAACCGAATATTTGTAATATATTCAGACGGTGTAAGTCCAAAAGATTGTTTGAAGACTATCCCGAAATACCCTGTACTCATGCCAACAAGCGCAGACAACGTATCTAAGCCGATCTGACAATCGAGATTAGCCCTAATGTAGTCTACTATCCGTTGTGATTGTACGCTAGATAGATTACTAGTGGAGACTGGTTTGATTTGCTTTGCCCCATAAGTCTTGACTAGGTGAAGCGCAAGGACTAATGAGGCTTCTTGCTCATACAATGAATCTAACTCTCCAGACTGGATCTTTTGTTGGAGTGCAGTAGCAATTTTATTTATGGTTAAATCAATCTGACTGAAATGTGGCAAGATATCGACTAGATCTGAATCGATGAATTCTGCCCAAGCATAAGCAACAATTTTTGGATCCAGAAACATCAACGAAAATGATGTTTGACTATTCCACGTTGATTCATGGGGTACACCAGCAGGATTAATGATAACATTCTGGTTGGGTTGAATATATTCTCGTTTGAGAGATCCGCCCATTCTACGCTCGACTTCAAGCGGTTGATGTAAAATAATGATTGCATGTTCTTTCGGGGCGTGTTCTGGCGTGTGTCCCGCGCCCATATTATAGCTATGAATGCCGATTGTTCTCGAATTAAATTCAGGGGTAGCTAGTTCTGGTTTGCACTTAAAAGATTCGAGACAAATTTTAGCGCGATCGTATTCAGTTTTTTTCATATTTTTCAAGAGCGAACACTCATAGTCGGTTAATTACTGTTTCCCGAAAGTATTTTTATGTAGATAAATAAAAACTAACTGTAATATTACCTAATTATTACAGATATGTCTGACTTCAAAACAGCGTCATTATACTGAATGATATTTAAAAATGTATATTCAAACACTTATTAATTAAGCCATATAGCTGAATTAATAAGTGTTTGAAACGTTTAGAGCATAATATAAGTAAAAAATACATGAATTAAATCAGGAATTTCGGTCGAGCCAATTATGATTAAGAATAATTAAATAATGAGTCAGATTTCCATAATTACCCTCGGAACTCTAGGCGATTTGCATCCGCAAATTGCCATCGCACTAGAACTGCAAAAACGCGGTCATAATATTAAATTTGGTAGTCAGGGAAAATATCAAGCTCAAATTGAGGCGATTGGACTAGAGTTCTGTGAAATTCGTCCTGATAGTATTGCGGTCGAAAGTCCTGAAGGCATGGCGAAAATGATGGATCTACGCACAGGTTCAGAATATATCATTCGTGATTTCTTGCTGCCTAGTTTGCGCGAAACATATACCGATCTATTAACGATGGCTGAAAATGCTGACTTAATAATTTCAGGCGGCATAGTATTTGCAACGCCCTTGGTTGCTGAGAAATTAGGCATTCCTTGGGTGTTAGCAGTAGTTCAGCCTGCGGGATTTTTCTCAGCTTACGATCCTTCGGTTATTCCTTTATTTCCAGCGTTAGCTAAATTGCGTGGGTTCGGATTTATATTCAACCGAGCCATAGTCCAAATCATGAAATTAGTCACCAAATCTTGGGCGGAACCAATTCATCAACTGAGAGCGGAACTCGAATTAACACCCGTTCAAAATCCGTTGATGGATGGCGATTCGCCATATTTAACGTTGGCAATGTTTTCGTCAGTGCTAGCAAAACCCCAGTTAGACTGGTCGAAAAATACTGTGCAGACTGGATTTACGTTTTATGATGACAGCCAAGCTGGAGTAGCACTGAGCAGCGAATTAGAGCAATTTTTATCGCGCGGTGAACCACCGATCGTCTTTACCCTCGGTTCGGCGGCGGTGGTGATTCCAGGTACCTTTTATCAGGAGAGTATCAAAGCAGTGAAATTATTAAATCAACGGGCTGTGTTGCTAATTGGGAATAACCCACCACCGTTCGATCTCACTGATGACATTATTGCGGTGGATTATGTCGCTTATTCGCAAATTTTCCCTCGTGCCTGTGCAATAGTCCATCAAGGCGGGATTGGGACTACAGCTCAAGCATTGCGATCTGGTCGTCCGACTTTAATTATGCCATACAGTCACGACCAGCCCGATAATGCAGCAAGAGTGGAGCGATTGGGAACATCGCGGACTATTTCTCGCCAGGATTATACAGGGGTGCGGGTGGCGAAGGAACTCATGGAATTGAGATCGGCTCCTAGCTATAGCCTCAGAGCCGCCGAGGTTGCGGCTATTTTGAAGATTGAGGATGGCGTTGCTACGGCGTGTGATGTGTTGGAACTTAAATTTTTTCGGTGAAATTCCGCCAATTGTGCTATTGTAGTTAGGTCTATCTTCTGTTTGCGTAGCGATTTGACCAAACTTGTTCGTTATGTGCGATAGATTTTGACCAAGCCCTTCGTCTCTTGTTCGGTTGACTATGACAACGACCAAATTGTTTTAATCAATCGAAGTTGACGATATTTCAGCCCACTCTCTGGTCACACAATCTGAGCAAATCTTATTAAACTATTTGAAATCCCCAAGATATAAATATCTTGGCTTCGGAACGCTTTTTGAGGCGATCTTGAAAAGAAAACGGTATACTTCTCGACCAAAAGAAGTAAAAATAAAACTCAGTGACGAGTTTTATTATACCCTATCTTTTTTACATCAGCCTCAATTACGAGGTTTTTTAGTGCTTATTTTTTAGTGACTTTATTATTACATAATGAAGTTAGCATGTTATCAATAAATTTATTCAGGATTTATAGCCCTCAATCAATACACTGGCAAGGGTTTCAGCCATTCATGTCTTGTCGCTGGCAATATTTCAGATCGATCGACTGTGTGGGTATAAATCTGGTCATTTTACTCACAGTTACGCCCATCTCGACAACTGGGGAGGTGTACTAACATGACATTCCCCACCCCCCGCATCGACAACAAGATTCCCAGTTACGAAACAGCAGCCATCATCGCCATCAGTGCTGGCTATGGAGCCGAACTCACCGCCCACCTGAAAGCTAACAATTTGGTCAAAGTTAGCCCCCATCGCCCCTTCCTCGGCTTCGACAAATGGCGGAGTGCTTATCCCGAAATCCCCAGTTACGCGACTTACCTCGCTAACCGGAGAAATTCGACTACTGGCATAGTGGTTTCTTCCACTTGTAAGCCCAATGTTTCTTTCGCCGCTGGCTTGAAAATTGCGAGTATATTCAACTTGAGTGATAAATATCATGCAAATTTCTCCAGCAACAGTTCGACTACGCTCACTGCTGGCAGTTCGACTACGCAATGCCAAGGGCAAGGCTCCGCCAACACTGCAAGCAGCACCACTATTAGTTTTTGGGATTGGATTAAGCAATATCCCCAGATTTCCATCAAGATTTGCTTTGAGGTTTTACAAACAGCCCCCGTCACCGAATGGGCAGACTTTGAACGTGAGTGTATTGAAGAGAGTGGGATTAGTCCCGCCATGTTCGCACTCAATACCCAACATATCACTAATAACGATGCGGTTCAACAACACTGGGACACCGATGAATTCGAGCCTTTCCCAGTTCAAACCGCCCTTAATATTCCCATATCCAGAGCTTACGAGTCAAGAGACGGTTTAACCTGGAATCGCCAACAGCTAATGTTTGGCGGCCAAATCTACGCCTTTGTATCGAGATTCAGTGGTTTCTTCAATGCCAAACCCCGGGTTCCGATTCAAGATCGGGATAAGTTCACTTTCCGCAAGTATGAGTCACGGCGGAAACATCCAGGAAATCGCGTTTTACGCCCAGAAGTCACTCAGGCTGCTTGCGACAGGTTATACCGCAAGCTTCTAGAGAATGAAATCTTCGCATTGAAGAGTATAATTCCTTTCTATCAAAACTGTAGAAGAGTTTCACAGTTGCAGCTTCTGGGCGTTTTTACTCCGGTAGTTAACTTCGCTGCTGGGCGAGTGACTTGTCTAGCTAATACTCAGGAGATTACTCCTGATAACTATTGGGAAATCGTCTTCGCCCATCCTGAATTAATTCCCCTAAGAATCAATGCTAATGGTAATTGGGCGATACGGGATGTTGCTAATGGGATACCCTGTATCGCTATCTTAGGTAAAAATCCTCGCCATGTCGCTGATTCGACGGAGCTGCTGCAATTATTACCGAAGATTAACCAGACTGGCTGTAAGGAATTAGAACTCTATTTAGATCGTGAAGAAGGGAATAAAGTCTTTTTCCCTACAGTTGACCAAGAAACTTGCGATAAACTTGCAGCCATACTCGACCTAGTTTGTCCTACTAAGCTTACCGCAGAACAGCTTAATCGGACGCTCGGTTTAATTGGTTTGACAGGCTATACCGCCCTAACTCACCACCTCAATCCCATTCTACAGCTAGACCTTCAACGAGAATTAATCGAGCCGAAAAATTACGCCAATCTAATTACCCCTGACAACTATTGGGCGATAATTTTACAGCACCCCAAATTAATTCCCATCGGTATCGCCGAAGGTGTCAAGAAAGCTCTCTCTTTATGTACCCAGGGATACCCCTGTGTGGCGATTCTCGGCGTGACAAATTGGTCGGTGTCAGGGAGTAGTCCGCGAATTTTACTGCCCGAATTAGCCCAGTTATGCGCGGGTGGCCGAGAAATAAAGATCTTCTTTGATATGGACGACCCCAAGAAAATTAAGACAATTCGCAACGTTCGTTCTCAATGTTATCAATTAGCGGTCGCGATCGATCGTTCGGGTGGTAAACCCCAACAAGTAGCCTGGAATCGTTCTCTAGGCAAAGGGATTGATGACGCACTCGTAACAGTGAACCATAGTGGTTCAAACGTTCCTGAATGGCTGTTACAGACAATCGCTGATTCCCGTGGATTCATCGATTACGAGCAGATTGCACCAATGTATGAATTAAGCAAAAGCCGGAATTTCGTTCAAGACACTCAAGGGAATTATATCCCCTTTGAGCTAGCAGTCAAAACAGGGCAAATCAGTGTCTTAATTGCCGACACTGGCTCCGGTAAAACTTATCGCATCAATGAATTCATCCAGAAGTGTAAAGCTCTAGGAACTTTCGTCGTTATTTTCACACCTACCAATAAGATGGGTAAACAAGTAGCCAAAAACTTTGGATTACCTCATCGCAACTCCCATGAGGATATCGGGGAAGTCATCACTCAAGCAAGAATTGCAGGTGGACTAGTACTTTGTCCAGATTCGATTCAACATGTCCTCAGACACCTGCAAAAAATTGGACAGGCTTATGTAGTTGTTTTCGATGAAGCAGCCAAAGTAGGCGAACACATCACCACAGGACATACCATTAAAGACCGTTATTCAGAAGTTAATGAATGGACTCATCAATTAGTGACTGGTGCTCAATCGCTAATTATTGCTGAAGCGAAAATATCAGAGAACGACGTTAAATTTTACGAGGAAATCAGTGGTAAAACCGCAGTTATTTATCGTCATAAACGGGTGACGAACAAACGAATAATTATGATGTTGAAAGGTGCCCTGGAGTCGATTTTTGCCGCCGCCGTCAAAGTTCTCTGTGACGCTGTAGAAGCAGGCCCGGCGGTGGTAATTGCCTGTGACAGTCAAATCCAGGGTGAGACTATCCACCGGATGTTACTCGTTAAATATCCCCATCTGAACGGAATGCGGAATGATGCTCACACATCATATCTATCACAGGTCGAACATTTAACTACCAGTCCGAATGAATTTCTGGCAATTCGCCAATTAGATTACCTGATTTATTCACCTGCATGTAAAGCAGGGTGGGATTTAACTGGAGAGCATATCGATTCACTTGGGAATAAACAGCAGTACAACTTTAATACGATTTACGGATTCTTTACAGTATTACCAACATCAGACCATATTCAAATGATTGCGCGGTGGCGGAAGTGTGCAGATGTGGTTATTGCTTGCCCTGAATTTATCTCATTAGGGAAAGATGAGCATTTCACCAAGAAGACTTTAAAAGAGTGGCGGGAACAGCAAATTAATGGCAATGCTGCATTCTGCAATATATCGCCACCACTGGCTAGCGAGCTTCAAAAAGCGATCGACAATTTATACGTCCACAATACGATCCGCAATGGATTAGAGAAAGGGATTGCTCGTTATTCCCTGATGCGGCGATTGCAGGATGATGGACATACAGTGACAGTTGAAGAGGTCAACTTTGAACGGATTAAATCTCTAGAACCCTCACGCCATCGACTCTTGCAAAATATTGTCAAGCAATCGGAGCTGGTACGGGTACAGATTCGTTGGAAAGAAGCTGAGGAAATTACAGAGGTAGAACTACCCCTCGACAGCGAAACCGACTATAAAATTGCCGAAGAAATCGAGCGGAAAGAGGCTCCGACTCCAGAAGAAAGAGCGATGGCGAAGAAGATCCGACTGCGAATCAAATTCCCTAGAGTTATCAGTGGAAATTTAGTCGATTTGGACAATGTTAATGATGTTTATTACACCATCAGAAAATATGGCAAATTAGGCAATGGTGTAGATCTTCATGCCAAACTTTCTTATATCGACTTAATTGCAGCCCAACAACGAGAAAAGAATGGTAACTTACTGCGCGAGAACATCGTTGCGGCTCATCATTTGGGATATGAGTATCAACGTGTCAAATTACTGCTCGAATCCAACATCCTGAATTTACTAGAGGGAGAATACTGTATGAACTCCCCTGAAATTATCGCTCTTCAGGCGTTCTGTATGACATATTCCGCCTTATTTAAGTCTTATTTTGGGTTTGATTTTACCAAAAATAAGTCACCGATGGCATTTTGGACGGTATTGGTGCGGATGTTGGGTTTCACCCATGATTCTTGGCGGGAAACAACTGGTGACAGAATTCGGCACTATTTTATTATCGGGATTGAAGCAGCTCAGACTAAGTTCGATCAATATAGTCAACGGGTGGAGGAGTTGAATCTGAAGGTATTGGAGCAACAGGCTCTACTTGAGCAGGAGATAGTCAAAGAGGCGGAGCTGAATGTTGTCTCCACCCAGGTCTACAAGGCTCTGGAACAGTCCAAACAACCAGTTCTAATAGATTTACGCATTTCTCGTAATCCAGAGGGCGAGGAGACGATTGAAGAGGAGCGGGGGAATCTGAGTGATTTAGTAAATCGGATTGAACAAAAGCAGATGGAGCTTCTTGAGGGGATTTATCGGTTAGATGAGGAGTTAGATGGATTTAAACGAGATTTGGCTCTGGCACGGAAACGGAAGAGTAAGTGGGAGGGAGTTGTATATGAGTTAGATCTGCGTCCACGGCTGTTTACAGCGGCAAATCACCGTCTAGAATTGTTGTCCACCAAACTATTAAATAGTCCCAATAATAGTCCTGTGGACGGCGAAAGTCCGCCAAAGGAGGTGAAATTGAAAGTCATACAGGGTGAATTGCCGTTGAAGTTCCCGTTGAGATGAAAAAATAGGCTACAGAACTGAATTAGTTATGAAATTAAAGGCAGAATTAAGTCTGTCGCCGATTTGTGATGGGAAAAAAGGCTGGAGAGAAGAGCTAGCAAGGATTTGCAGCATTTTATTGAGTTCCAAGTAATTACTTGGAACTGGAAAACTCAGAAAGGATAGAATTCAGGTGATAAGGAAAAGCCAAACTCGTTGCCCAGAGCTAATTCTAGTCAAATTTTCTAGAGTAAAAATTACTTGAGAAAAAAGAGACTGGGGAGGAGAGTGAGCAGAAGGCTCAGAAAGGATAAAGTTTGGGTGACAAAGAGAAGTCAGATTCGTTGTCCAGAGCTAAGTCTAGTCAAATTTTCTAGAGTAAAAATTACTTGAGAAAAAAGAGACTGGGGAACAGAGCGAGGGGAAGGCTCAGAAAGGATAGAGTTTAGGTGATAAAAAGAAGTCAGACTCGTTATCCAGAGCTAAGTTTAGTCAAATTTTCTAGAGTAAAAATTACTTGAGAAAAAAGAGACTGGGGAGGAGAGTGAGCAGAAGGCTCAGAAAGGATAGAGGTTAGGGTATAAAGAGAAGTCAGATTCGTTATCCAGAGCTAAGTTTAGTTAGATTTTCTAGAGTAAAAATTACTTGAGAAAAAAGAGACTGGGGAAGGGAGCGAGGGGAAGGCTCAGAAAGGATAGAGTTTAGGTGAAAAAAAGAAGTCAGACTCGTTATCCAGAGCTAAGTTTAGTCAAATATTCTAGAGTAAAAATTACTTGAGAAAAAAGAGACTGGGGTAC
>JANMEL010000152.1:0-5986 GCA_031376885.1 Chamaesiphon sp. OTE_70b_metabat_96
CCCCCCCCCCCCCCCCCCCCCCCCCCCCCCCCCCGCACTGGATAAAGTTACTATTTTATTGCTCTCTGTATCGATCGATCTTTCGTCATTATCCGATCGAAATGGGAGTTGATAGGGTGGTTTGATCAGTTTCCAAATTACCTGAGTATAGTCTCTGCCGTCTAACATCAGAAAGAGAATACCAGGATACTTTTGAGTTTGAAAATAGATTGCTACTTCTCGCCGATTGGCTTGAGGATCTGTGATGACATCGGCCAAGTTTGCAAAGACTTGCTGACATTCAGTTTCGATTTCTTGGTATTTAGTTTCTAATTTTACTCTGGTATCTTTGACCCAATTATAAAATTCATCGGGGACAGAATCAAGAAACTGGTCTAAGTTTTGCTTCTGACTCAGACATTCCCAAATATCTTTGGCTTGTACCCGCGTGATAATGCGATGGAGCCTAACATAATCGGCGAGCTTGTATTTTAGGCGAAACCCATTCGGCCATTTGAGGATAAAACCCTCGTGGTTATTGAGTTCGGCTTGTCTGGCTTCGATCGATTGGATCCATTCGGGGATAGTTGTAGCTGGATAAGTTTCAGCTTTGTCGAGCCAATCTACCTCATTATGGTCTAGTTCTTCGCCCGTCTGAGTATGTAATGCGGCGAGTAACACCAACCGCTCGGCGGTACCATAATCTACCACAATCCGATTGTTGGGATAGATGATTTCAAATAGGTAGGTATATTCCTGGTTTAGTCCATCCAACCGACGATCGGCAAAGAATGCCCGCGCCGTATTTGCTTGCTCTGAGGCAAAACTGCCCCGTGAAGCCACTTCCCAATTACCTTGATAGTGGAATAGGATAATCAAGGATCCATCGAGCTTCTCGTAGATATTTGGCACACCATCAGGAATGGTACCTTGATATTCTTGGAGGTTGAAAAATTTGGGTAATGGGCGAGCGATCGGATAGTATCGATCGTCAAGCACCAATCCGCGACAATTGAGCGTTGCAGGTACCCAAAACCTGTCGAATTGCGCCTTCGCTGTATAGTTATAAATCGTCAGTGGTAATTTGGGATGAACTTGAGAGGTAATATAGCCCTGATTAATTAGTTCGGCTAATATTTCTGGATCGAATGGTAAATTTGTCACACTAGCTCCTTACATTAATTGATAATTGACAATTGTGCGTATTAAAAATAACTTTTTAAACAGCCTCTAACGTGGTACAGATACTCGATCGATTAATCCAGCGATGGTTTGGTCGATTTGTAAACCGTCTAATTGAGCTTCAGGGCGCAATACTAGGCGGTGTCGGAGCAGAGGAATAGCAACTTGCTTGAAATCGTCGGGAATGACCATCTGACGGCGATCTAGCCATGCTGCGGCTTTACTCGCTTGGAGCCAAGCGATCGCGGCGCGGGGAGATGCGCCTAGACTGAGATCTGGGTGTTGGCGTGTCTGATGTACGAGTGCGAGGAGGTAGTCGATGAGGACATCACTAACGGCTATTTGTTGTACCGATCGCCTTGCTGCGATACAATCAGCGACTGTGGCGATCGGTTGGAGTGGTTGGATTTCGCCGTGGGTACCTGGTTGAGTCATTTGAGCCGTGAGCAGCATTTCTCGCTCGGCGGCGGCGGGAGGATAATCAATTTTTAGTTTGAATAAAAACCTGTCGAGTTGCGCTTCTGGTAAGGGATATGTACCTTCAAATTCGAGGGAGTTTTGAGTGGCGATCGTCCAAAATAATTCGGATAATGGAATCGTTTGACCATCTAATGTTACCTGCCCTTCGGCCATTGCTTCTAGTAATGCGGCTTGGGTTTTGGGTGGTGTACGGTTGATTTCATCGGCAAGGAGGATTTGGGTAAAGATTGGGCCTTTTTT
The DNA here is from genome assembly GCA_031376885.1 of Chamaesiphon sp. OTE_70b_metabat_96. GTDB lineage: Bacteria > Cyanobacteriota > Cyanobacteriia > Cyanobacteriales > Chamaesiphonaceae > Chamaesiphon. Next base: position 1,882 of record JANMEL010000152.1, read on the forward strand.
GAGGATTAATTCTTGAGTTTTGAGGTCGAAAATATTTGTACCTAGAATATCTCCAGGTAGGATATCTGGGGTAAGTTGGATGCGGCGAAAGTCTGCTTGAATTAGTTGAGATAGTGCTTTCACCATCATTGTTTTTCCGGTGCCTGGTACTCCTTCCAAGATTACATGCCCGCCAGTGAGGAGGGCAATCAGTAGTTGATGGGTTGTTTGTGATTGTCCGAATACAACTTTTTGTAATGCGTCGCCCAGTTGTTGGAATGTTTCGTGATTTTTCGTCATATTTTTTATGCTTCGATCCGCAGAAGAGTTAGGAGTTTTAGGTTAGTTGACGGCTGATGGTTTGGAGTTTGAGCAGCCAGGTGTTTAATTGTTTGGGGGATCGGGGTGTTTCGGCGATCGATGTTAGGATGAAGATTAGATCGTCTGGGGGTAGTTTAGTTCGGGTTTTCCAAGCGTTAATTAGAGTGTCTGATTCGACGAGGCGTTCCGATCCTAATCCTAGTTTTTTTTGCCAGGATAGTTGCTCGGCTTTACCGATTGTTTGGATCAAAAATTGGCTACTGTTGGCTTGACGGAGGACTCCAGCTAATGCTTGAATATAGGCTTCACTATTCTCGATTTGAGGCGGTTTGGAAGTGATTATTTGACCGAATCGTTGATTTTGTTGCCAGATTGTGACTAATATGCCTAATATGAGATTGAGTAGAACAATTAATAATGGAGTGTTCGCTAGGTAGCCGATAATATCTTTGGTTCTTTCTTCTGAATATTCCTTGACAGTTGAGCTTGCTTTTTGTCTATCGCGATATCCATGGATATATTCGTCTACGATTAGTTGTTGACGATTTGCTGTACTGAGTTTGGCAAGTAGTTCATAATTCGGTCGATAATCTTGATAGGCATTAGCTGCTAGGTGTGGAGTACTAGCAACAATGATTCGACCTTTTTCAAGTGAGTATTGAGTCATTACAGAGCCAGATCGATCGCTCAAAATTGTTGCTTCTGGAAGTGCCCCATCCAAAGCACCTATCGAGGGAACAAGATTTAATCTGCGTTTAGTTTCAATTTTAACTAATCCTTCAGAACTCTGAAAATTGGCACTAAATGGGGCTTCCTGTGCTGGTGCATTGATGCCCAAAATTGCCAAAGTATTACCTCTAGCGATCCATTTTCGCTGAACATCTGTCAGTTGGAATATTTCTAGCTGTGGATTTACTTGGAGCAAAGTTGTATTTGTTGAATAGAGCGGATCTTGAGCAAATTGAGCAAAAGATTTTTCCCAGCGGCGAATTTTGGTACCTCGATCGACCATCATCTGATACCATGAACCATATCCATTCGGCGCATTATTATAACTCGATCCAGACTGACGAATATCTCCACCCATCGCACTAACAACCGTCAATAAAACGATCGCTACCACTCCTACTAATCCAATTTTCCAATACTCCCTGACTAATTTTTTAAACTCTTCCATACTTTACCAATGCTGTGGATTATTTTCCCTCTGGGTTATCGATGTCTCAATTTGATGATATGCTTGTTGACAACGATCGAAATCTTCAGATGTCACGATGCCATTACCAAAATAGACTTGCTCGTGGGTGGAAGCTAACAACTCACCAGCCTCAATATGTGGCACTGTTCGTAAGATTTGGATATATTCTCGATCGGTACGACTAAGTTGCTGGGGAATTAATTTGACATCATTCAATCGTTGCAACATTGCTAAATACAACCATCGACTAGCCTCATTATAATTACCATCTCCTTTAAATCGATGCGATCGATCCAATAATTCCGCCACAGTATATGCTTTGTCGATAGTTGTTCTTTCTACCGATTTTTGCTGTCTATTTGTGAATATCCACCGTTTCCAATAAGGATAAATAATTCGGTAGCCGAACCAGATTATTAATGCCGCCAAGATTAGCCAAGTCAAACGAACTAGAAATACTCCCAACCAAGGCGGAAAAACATCTAAATTCAAAGCTCGATCGTCCGATCTTAATCTTAGCTCAATCCATTCGCCGAAACGTTGTTGGAATTGTTCCAACTGCCATCGCCAACTAGTCTTTTCAAAAGAAGTAGCCATCAATTCCCAACTCTATTTACCTATTGCCGATCGCAATTCGGTTAGGCGTTTTGCGATAATTTTATTGTCTGGTGCGAACTTTAATGCCTGCTCCAAATCTTCAATTCCGCCTTTTCGATCGCCCAACTCGACACGAGTATTTGCCCGTAAGAAATAAGCTTCAATATATCCAGGTTGGAGCTTAATCGCTTGAGTATAGTCAGCAATTGCCCCCTCTTTATCGCCTGATTCAGCCCGAATATCGCCCCGAAAGACATAACGACCGATTTTGGTTGGTTCGAGTTGGATTAGCTTTGGATAGTCGGCGATCGCCCCTTTTTTGTCGCCCAAACTAGATCGACTAATTGCTCGATCGCTATAAGCATTCACGTCATTAGGTTTGAGTTGGATGACCATTGAATAATCTTCAATTGCACCTTTTGGATCGTTCAAATCGCTCCGAGAGATGGCTCGATTTTTGTAAGCATCAACAAATTTAGGCTTGAATTTAATCGCGCGATCGAAATCTTCGATCGCCTGCTGATTTTCACCCAATCGAGAGCGATCTGCACCTCGATTATTATAAGCCTCAGCATACTTAGAATTTAGTTTAATCGCTTGACTATACTCCTCGATCGCCCCTTTATAGTCTCCATTCTTACTTTTCTGTACGCCGCGATCGAAAAACTGCTTTGCAGTTGTCCGCATATCCCGCGCTATTAGCGGCACATTTGAATCGATCTGTTGCCCCCTAACTGGAGAATTTAGATCCATAATCGCCACAACCCAAAATCCTAGCCAAAAGTAAATCGATGTTTTTCTCATAAATTTAGACAGATTAAATCAAAACAAGAATCCCACCAATTATCAATTATCAATTGTCAATTATCAATTACCAATTACCCGTACGCAAACTCCCAATCAGTCGATCGAGTCAATCGAATTTGAGCTAATGCTACGATCGTCGGAATAATTCGACCATAATTAGTCGAGATCGAACGCCAACCGAGATCCGCAAAAAACCAACCCCACATCGCTGGCCCCAAAACCGCAAAAACGCCACGTACAGCCACCTGCTGGGCTGCTGTCATCGCCATTCCTCGTCTTGCCATGTATAGAGCAATATAACCTTGCAATTGACTTGTTGCGGCAATTCCGCCACGAATTAGCGTTTGTTTGGCAACTTGATAACTCGCGAAATGTAATGCAAATTGACGAGCGATCTGATGCAATACCAATGGTTTAATTACCGAACTAACCGCGATCGCGCTACTACCTTTCAAAATTAGTTTAATTGGATCGTGCTGAATGTGCGCGGGTAGTGGTCGATCGAACTTGGTATTCGCCAAGGAATTTTGGACTCTCACCGTCAGCGATGCGCGATCGTCACTAGGTAATTTGTGCCAATTTTTGCCCATCAAATATAAAAATACTTCCGATTCCAGATCGGTGGTACTGAGTTGACTCGAATAGGGAATCTTGAGATAGCGACAGACTTGTACCAATGTCTGACGATAGCTAACTCCCTGAGTTCGCCCTTGCAATACAGTCATCCCATCAGCAGCTAAAAAGCGAAATCTAGCCTCGATCGCACCGATCCAAGTATCACGATCCTGACTCTGGATTTCGGTCAAATCCGGCGTGCGGACATAATCTAGAGGGTTAAATTTGCGGCTAAACAGAATTTTGGTTAATTGCTGTAATTCGTCTTCGGTCGCCAATTCTAAAGCCGTTCGCAATTCATCCAAAGCAACTTCCTCCCACAACTATGCTGCTCGTTCTGTCACCCTATAGTGTACCGCACGATCTCTAAAAACAGCTCAATTACTTCTAAGTCAGGGGATAGGGGATAGGGGATAGGGGATAGGGGATAGGGATGCTTTGCATCAGCTTTCTCAAACTGACCCCCTAACCCTACCCCTGTCTAACCCCAAACCCCTATTCCCTATTCCCTATTACCTATTCCCCAAACCCAATACCCAATACCCAAAACCCAAAACCCAAAAAACCAAAAACAAAAACCCAAAAACC
>JANMEL010000180.1:0-5379 GCA_031376885.1 Chamaesiphon sp. OTE_70b_metabat_96
GGGGGACACTCCCCCACCCAATGGGGGGTCTGGGGGTCAGAACCCCCAGATCCTGGTTCCGCCCTCACTAGCAAAAATCGCCACCCACAAGTATAGCAGGGGTCAGGGGTGAGGGGTCAGGGGTCAGGTTGGGAAAGCTGATGCACTGATAGTTTGAGCATCTACATCTGTCCTAACCGCCCTGGCGGTTGCTGTATTTGTCATTTACCTACGCAAGCTCTAACATCAACTTCGATCGCTTAATCGAATCAGAAATTTCCACAGGATAATCTCCCGTAAAACACGCCGAGCAAAAACTATTCGGATCCTTCTTCGTTGCCGATAACATCCCATCCCACGATAGATAAGCCAAAGTATCGACACCAATTTGACTAGCAATTTCCGCGATCGACTTAGTAGCCGCAATTAACTGATCCTGTGTATCCGTATCGATACCATAAAAACAAGGATGAGTCACAGGCGGCGAAGAAATTCGCATATGAACTTCAGTCGCACCCGCATCGCGCAAAGCTTTTACCAACTTCCGACTCGTAGTACCACGGACGATCGAGTCATCAATCACCAAGACTCGTTTACCGCCTAGTACATCTTTGAGCGGATTTAACTTCATCCGAATTCCCGCTTCCCGCATTTCTTGGGTAGGCTGAATAAATGTCCTCCCCACATAGCGATTTTTGATCAAACCTTCAGCATAAGGAATCCCCGACGCTTGGGAAAAACCGATCGCCGCCGGAATGCCCGAATCTGGTACACCAATTACGATATCAGCATCCTGAAACGACTCCATTGCCAACTGTTTCCCCAACCGCATCCGATAACTATAGAGCGTTTCATCATGCACCCAGCTATCAGGGCGGGCAAAATAAATCATCTCAAATATACACAACTTAGGCTGAACTTTGGGTGCCCACTCGATCGATTCGATGCCATCTGCCGTAATCCACAACAACTCACCAGGATTGATATCCCGCACGTATTCCGCCCCAATAATATCCAGAGCACAACTCTCCGAAGCCAGTACATATTGGTCTACATGGTCGGGCATCGCACCCAATACCAACGGCCGAATTCCATTCGGATCGCGGATGCCCATTATCCCATCGGGAGTACCGATCGTCAAACTAAACGCCCCTCGGCACAATTTACACGCAGCAATAGCCGCATCTACCCAACCTTTACCACTATCGACTTCCAAACCCATCGCGATCGCAATCATTTCCGAGTCAGTAGTAGTACTCAACTCACACCCCAACCCAGTCAAATATTCCCGAAGTTCGGGAGTATTGACTAGATTGCCATTATGTGCCAGGGCAAGTTTGCCGAGCCTGGTAGAGACGATCGCAGGTTGAGCATTAGAGCGACGACTCGAACCTGTAGTAGAATAACGAGTGTGTCCGATCGCGATCTGACCAATGAGTCTTGCCAGAGTTTCGGGGCTAAAGACATGAGATACTAAGCCCATATCCCGATGCTCGTGAACTCGGTCTTCGTCGAATGTCGCAATCCCCGCTGATTCCTGACCCCGATGTTGAAGGGCATACAAACCGAAGTAAGCAAGTTTGGCTACTTCTTGCCCTGGGGCATAGATCCCAAACACCCCACAGGCTTCTTCGGGTTTATCAACAGCATTCTCGTCGAGACTCGAAGGGATTGCTGGGGTAGATGGATCGATGGGTAAATCAGAGTCAGGTATCATGAGTAGCTAAAGTGGGAGAAGGTGGCTAAGGGTTCTGGCGGGGTAGCTCAAATAATTCTGGTCGAGATCGCTACAGTATAGTTTATGTCTGTAGGCAATGGGATTTGATTTTTAATTAGAGGAGATAACTAAAATGACTGTTATGTCGAAACAAGTTTAGCCGCTGGATTTCCCAACTTCCCACTCTCTTCTGTATGATTAAGCATAGCTTAACAGCCCATTAACCATAGCATGAAAAGATCGAAATCGACACTCCATGATACCGGATCGATCGGCGGCTAAAATTGAAGGTGTAATCTAACCAGTATTTTTTAATAATTAACCGATCGACAAGCTGACGGTGCTGCTGCAACCCATAACATAACTGATAATTGTAATGTCAAAGTCCCCCCATTGGTTAGAACTGAGTGAATATATCGCCATCGCTGCGGCGATAATTGGGATCGTCATTGCAGCCGCATCCTCAAATTGGATCTATGCGGCGATTCCGATCTTGATTAGTACTATCCTCGGTGCGATCGATAGACTGCGACTCAAACAAAATTTACGCAGTCGCAATCAAGCTCTAGAGCGAAAATTGGAGCGCGAACTCCAACAACAGGGTCAAATACTTCAAGAAGAAATTGCCCAAGCGCGGAGTTTTTCCACCGCATTAGTCAAACAAACCGTAGCCATCCAAAAATCCGATCCAGTCTCACTCGCACCCACCATCGATCCTCAAGATCTACGGATCCTCGAACAAAAATTCGATATTTACAAACGACTGATGCAGTCGATGCAAGATCATGTCGCAGGCGTAGAAACTAGTCTCAAAGATGTCGTCGATCTGCTCGAAGGAACTGCACTTACCGAGCGGGTAGAACATTTAGAACGCCACTTTACCCATCTTACCCAACATTTGGGCATCGATCCAGCCAAGTTGAATTATCTTGAAGAATCGATTAGCTTTGATGATAAACTCCCAGAAATAGATATCACCCCCCTCCTGGCGATGATGTCCGAAGAATCAATCTCTAGCGACTTGGTATCTGGAGAGCTGAATTCTGGCGACTTGAGCGGCGATCTATGGTCGAAACCCACATGGACTCTCGATCGCACCATCGAGGCACATACTGATTGGGTGCGGTGCTTGAGCTTTACCCCCGACGGTGCCAGACTGGTAAGTGGCAGCTTTGATAAAACGATCGTCTTGTGGGATTTGGCGACGGGAGCAGCAATCTATACTCTCGCCGATCGACCCAAAGGAATATTTGCCCTAGCGGTCAGTCCAGATGGTAAACTCTTGGCTAGTGGTAGCTGGGATGAGACGATCGAATTGTGGGACTTGGAAACTGGGACACCGCTCCGTACCCTCACTCAACATCAAGCCTCGGTAAGATCTTTGGCAATTACTGCTGATAGTCAAACATTGGTGAGTGGAAGTTTCGATCGCACCATCAAATTTTGGCATCTTCCCGATGGAGATTCGATCGAAACCATCAGCGATAACGAACCGATTGCCGCGATTGCCCTCAGTAGCAATGGTGAATTTTTTGCTAGCACTGGCGATGATGGCATCATTGCCATTCGATCGATCTCATCTGGCGAATCGATCGCCGAATTGATCGGCAATCAACATTGTATCGGTTCCCTGGCGATCGGTCCCAATTCACAGACGATCGCCGCAGGTACAGTTAATGGCTACGTTATCCTCTGGCACTTGGAAACCCCCCAAAATACCCCCAACGGTGAAAAGCATCAGATCGAACCATCACAGGCGATTAAAGCCCATGCTGGGCAGATTAACGCCTGTGTATTTAGTCCCGATGGCGAATATCTGATCACTGGTAGTGTAGATGGAAAGGCGAAAGTATGGTACAAAGCCGACGATCTCAATTTCCGTGATAAAGCTAAAAGCATCCTCAAAGGCGATCCTGGTAGATCCGTCATGTCTGTCTCGATCGATCCTAATGGTGGATTAATAGCTGTCGGTGGTGCCAATGGTACCATTCAACTATGGAGAAAGGTCTGACTACCAAATTTTGCTCATGCTCAGTACGAAACCGGGCATGATCTCATTACAGTCGATTGAAGCGGGAGCTTCTAATACCACTGGCTCTTCTTGCTGAGGTCGATAAATCTCCACCTGCTGGTTTTTGGGATCGATCAGTAAACCTAACTTCACCCCTAGCCGCTGATATACTTTCATCTTATCCTGCAATGGTTTTAAGCGATCTGTAGTCGATCGCAGCTCAATTACAAAGTCAGGGACAACTGGACAGAATTGTTCGATGGAGACACCCTCCATGCGAGATTTTTCAATCCAAGAAACATCAGGGGAAGGCATACCTCCATCGATTCCAGTAAAGTCATAGCCACCAGATGAGTCAAATGCTCTACCTAATTCAGTTTGCCGATTCCAGTACCAAACTTGTCCAGACAAGTCTCCATTCTTTTCACTGCTAATCGAAAAGGCTGGAGACATAACAATCAATTCTCTATTTGGGGTCAATTCAAGACGTAAGTCAGGATTATCAATACATAGGCGACCAAACTGTTCTGGTGTAACGTTCAGAGTTGTATTCGTAACATCTAATAAAAGAGCATTGACAGATTTTCTAGGACTTGTGGCAGTTGTCATGAAGACCTCTAAGCACTGGTAGGGCTAGGTTATCCCCATATTGATTGTATCAGTTAAGATCCACTTCTGACCGTTTATTTCTGAGTCGGAATACCTCGCGTGCGGAAAATATCGGTAATTGTGGGAGCATAACCAGGCAATCCAAACGTAGCTGGATTGACAGGATTGTCAGAAGCAAAATGACGATAATTCAAACAAAACCGATCCCATTCAGCCATCTGAATCTTAAATAGCTTAATAAAAATATTCGCGATCGTCGCCGATAGCGGAATCCGAATCAAACTTTTCTTACCAAAATAACCGCAAATTTCGGCAATCCCATCATCAGCACTAACTAACTTATTCCCCAACACCAAACGGCGATCGAATTTATCCGCAATTTCGGGATGGGCAATCAGATGACGCACCACCTCAGCGATATCCTTGCCATGAATAAAGTGAAAACTACCATCTACACTAAACCACTGCAATAAACCCACATATTTAGCCACATTAGGTAAATCGGCAGAAAGAAAAGAATAAGGCTTAGTATCATCACCACCCAATACTAAAGTCGGGAAAACCGTAGTAACTTTCGAGGCGATCTTCGTCGCGGCATCCGGTGCATTCAAATCTTGAGTCAGTTTATCCAAAGACTGATATTTGGACATAATATAATCCGTACCGATCTTACCCGCTTCTGGTAATAATCGATCGTGACGATCGAGTACGCTTTGAGTCGAGAAGTAGATCACTTGCTGACACACAGCGGGGTCTAGCAAGTCCAACAAGGCATGAGTTTTGGTGTAATTGATATCAAACGCTGCCTGTTCGCCCCAACCAGCCGCCGTGAGCACGGCAACGTCGATCGTCTTGAGCAAATCAGCTTGTTGTTCGATGTCCTGCATGTCACTGACAATCACATGAATTCCAGGACGTACGGTAGTATCTAGTTTCAGTTTAGCAGGGGTACGGAGGCATAAAAACAGTTCGTGCTCGGTATTCTGAATCAATGTTTCACTGATATAATGACCGACGCAGCCACTGGCACCAGTTATGAGGATACGCATGGGGGGAGGGGGAG
>JANMEL010000183.1:0-43311 GCA_031376885.1 Chamaesiphon sp. OTE_70b_metabat_96
CTCAATAAGTTAAGTGAACCTTGGTATGAGGGACATGGTTCTAATGAGGGGGTTGGGGAAGGTTGGTATTATTCTGCTCTGGGTGGTGGTAAGGATGAGCGTGGTGCTCGTAATTCTACTTGGATAGGGGAAAGTGTTAAGGAGGATAATACTGATGATGAGGTTGGTAAGGGTGATTTCGCTGTTCCCACTCTGTTTAATGGGAATTTTGATGCGATTGAATCTTTTGGTGGGATTAATCAACTCGTTCCTGGCTGGAGTGGAGTAGACCAGGGGAATTTAGTTGATGGTTATAGCGTTGGCACTCTCGCCAATCATTGGACTAGATTGAGTGCCGATACAACTCAACCAAACTACGATCTGCGGTTAACTGGGGGTCAGAGTGTAACGCACAATGCTTTTACTGTTCCTGATTGGGGTGCTTTAAGGTTCGATCTTCACACTCCATCTTTAAGTGGTGGTAGGTTGTCAGTGACGCTGGAAGCTACTGATGGTAGTGGGGCACAGGCTTCTACGTTTGTAACTTTACAAGCTGCTAATGGTGATATAGGTGAGTATGTAAATGATACTCATCTAATTGGTTATGGGACTACTGGCTTTGAGACGTTTACACTAGATATTCCAGATAACTTACGAGGCAAGGTGGCGACGCTGCGGTTTACACTTAACAGTGGTGAAGTTTATTTAGATAATATATTCTTCAAGAGTCAGCATTTACTGTTTGGAAACCCGACAGAGAGTAGAAATCCTGGCAACCCCGTTCCTAACTTATATCGCAACAACTATTTATTAGAAAAAGCACAGTACTCAGTTTCATACAGCGGGGATAGCAATATTCCTAATTGGTCTGCTTGGCAACTCAATCAATCTTGGCTAAACACTCCAAGCATACGCCCTGCTTCTGATTTCTTTAGAGAAGATCCCACCCTTGGTTCTTTGGGTTGGTCATCAGCTAAAAATAGTGACTATGACCGACCATTATCAAATATCACCCCTGGGCCGCTTCAACCTAACGGGCAACCATACAAACTTGCGCCAGGACATCTATCACCTAATGCAGATCGAGGACGTAACCTTAAAGATGCTAATTCAACATTTTTAACTAGCAATATTGTCCCCCAGCACGGCACACATAACAACTCAATTTGGAGAGTACTAGAAGCCTTTGAAAGAGACTTAGCGACCCAGCAATCTAGAGAGGCTTACATTTATGCGGGAGGCGTAGGGGAGAAAAATCCTGCCAGTGACAAAGCCAATATTTTTATTAACAGCGACCCTACATACGGATCGTATAGTCTTCAAGTCCCTGATGTTTTATGGAAAGTTTTCCTGATTTTGGATCGCCCTGGTTTAGGAATTCAAGATATTACAACAGCCAATACAAAGGCATTTGCTGTTTGGACTCAGAATACTCTTCCTCAACCTGGCAGTGCCCCATATACTCCTTGGAATGAAGGAGGAATGGAAATCATCACAATTTCTGATTTAGAAAATAGATTGAATACAGATGCAAATAATCTGGCAAGAGGGATTAGCTACGACTTTTTCTCTAATCTCTCTAGCTCAGTTCGACAGGCTTTAAAAATAACACCTGTAACTGTACCTACTGGAACAACACCCCATACTGCATTTTTAACGGCTGATATATCTGAGTTAGATGAAAATTCAAACATCATCGATACTAATATCCGCCTCCGTCAGAAAAGTGTTATTGAAGGTACAATCGACAAAATAGGAGCTATCGCCGATTTCAAAACTATCATCGACAGCAATATTCCCATCGGGCATGATAGTGTCACTGAAGATGCAATTAAGAAAATAGGGTTCATCACTGATTTCAGCTCCAGTCAAGTCGCTTCTGGTAAAGTTAACTCCAACCATACTAGTACCTCCGAGATAGGCTCCGATCAGTTGAGCATCAGTCAAATTGGCATCATCAAGGCTTCCAAAAGCGAGATTAACCCCATTCAAGTTAGCTCTTTGGAGATTAGCACCTCTCAAACCAGTTGGCCCAAAGTTGGTATCTCTCAAGTTGGCATCGCTAAAATTGACTCGATCCAAACTCATTTCAGCCAAGATAGATCTACTCAAATTAATACCAGCCAAATTGGCACCAACCAACTCGTCGGAAGCTTCAATTTCGACTCCACTAAAATCTCTTTCCCCAGCAGCATAACGCTCCAACAACTCCTCAGCATTCATAACTCTCTCGGCTCTAGTGACAGCCATAACCCCAACCTCCAAAATACAACAGTACCCATCTGGACAGAATTTCTCCAATCCCCAACACCATTTAACCTCAAAATCGAGGTCACAGATCTCCCCACCGGACAACTCGCCGAAGCTACCATCACCGGATACGACACCAACGGTCGCCCCAACTCCGGTACCCTCACCCTCGACACCGACGGCAACAGCCTCGGCTGGTTCATCGACACCACGCCCGACGACAACACCGAATTCGACCAAACCATCACCACTACCGCCTACCGCGCCACCACAGGCGCAGCCTCCGGCAAATACGACCTCCTCACAACTATCCTCCACGAACTCGGACACCTCAACGGTATCATTCGTGGTAACACCGCCTTCGATACCTACGTCCAAAACATCAACGGTGTACCCACCTTCATCAATGGCGGAATAACTGCTACCCTCACCCCCGACGGCTCCCATCTTGACAGCACCCTCTACCCTTACGATCTGATGAACACCAGCCTCAAACCTGGCGTTCGCAAACTCCCATCAGCATTAAACCTAGCGATGATTGATGCGATTAATTCGGGTGTTGGGGGTTGGGTGTCGGGTGTCGGCACGCTTAACTCAGCCAACCTCACAGCAGGTGCCTTAATCGGCATCACCAACGGTGACTTCACCACATCCACCACCTGGAACACCGCAGGCGCAACCAACATCATCAACGGCACCGCCACCCTCACTGAACAGTCCCAAAAACTCTCAGAACTCACCCAAGCCTTCATCATCCCCCAAGGAGCCAAAACCCTCCAATTCACCATCAAAGACAACCATCTCATTACCGGAGACACCACCAAAACCGCCAACGATGCCTTTGAAGTAGCATTACTCGACACCAACACCTTCAACCCCCTAGCCGGAACATCTATCGGCTTAAACCACACCGACTCCCTCCTCAACATCCAAGCCAACGGCACCATCCATAAAAGCGATAAAGTCACCATCACCGCTCTAGGAAATAATAGTAGCATCGTCACGATCGACTTAACTCAAATCACCCCCTCAACCCAAGCAACCCTCTACTTCAACCTCCTTGGTTTCGGTGCCAGAACCAGCACAGTCACAATTGACGACGTAAAACTCTTCACCGACACCCAACCCATCCCCATCACCAAAAACGACACCCTCACCACCAACCAAAACACCCCCCTCACCCTCACCCAAACCCAACTAACCACCAACGACACCAACGTCAACACCATCCAAATCATCAACCAACCAACCCACGGCACCCTCACCCAAAACCCCAACGGCAAACTTACCTACACCCCCATCCCCACCTACATCGGCAACGACAGCTTCACCTATCTCGGTTTCGGTAGCGACGGACAAATCTCCAACCTTGCCACCGTCAACCTCACCATCAACAACCTCCCACCCACAATTGAAACCCTCATCATCCCCACCAAAATTAACGAAGGACAAACCATCCAACTATCTGCCACAGCCACAGACGGCGGTAGCAGCGAAAACCTCACCTACAAATGGGATTTAGGCGATGGTAGTCAACCCGTAATCGGTCAAAATATCACCCATCAATTCCTCGATAACGGCACTTATAACGTCAACCTCACCGTCACAGATTTTAATGGCTCCTCCACCCAACAATCCACTCAAATAACAGTAGATAACCTTGCTCCCACATTGGTAGTCGATAAATCGATTAACACCAACATCAACCAAGGCGAAACCATTACCTTCGGAGCCAATTATAGCGACAGTGGAAGTAACGACAGCCTCAACATCACTTGGGATTTTGGTGACGGAAGCGAACCAATAAGCTTTGTAAATAATCCCAGCCATCAATTCACCAAAGCAGGCACCTATAACGTTACCGTCACCATCACCGACAACGACGGAGCCAGCACCACCGATACGATTCCTGTCACGATTAACAACCTCGCACCAACGATTAACACCATTGATATTCCCACTAATATTAAAGAAGGTGAAACCGTTCAACTCACAGCCACCGCCAGCGACGCAGGTAACGACACCCTCACCTACAACTGGTATATCAACAGTGCAACCACACCAATTATCGGACAAACCATCGACTATAACTTCGCTAATAGTGGCACTTACCCAGTCAAACTAGAAGTCATCGACAGTAATGGAGCCATCACCACTCAAACAGTTGACGCAACTATTACCAACGTCGCACCTACCATCAACCAAATTACCATTCCCACCAATATCAAAGAAGGCGATACCATCCAACTTATCGCTACAGCCAGCGATATCGGCAACGATGCTCTAACTTACAACTGGTATATCAATAACGCTCTCACCCCAATAACTGGAGCAACCATCGATTACACCTTCACCGATAACGGCATCTATCCAGTCAAATTAGAAGTCATCGATACCGACGGTGCAGTCATCACTCAAACAGTAGATGTCACAGTCGCTAACGTCGCACCCTCGATCGTTAATATCGTCAAACCAACTACTATTAATGAAGGCGAATCTGTTACCTTCAGTGCAACAGCAACTGACCCTGGTATTCTCGACACTCTCATCTATAGCTGGAACTTTGGCGACAATACTGATTTAGCGATCGGTCAAAATGTCAACCACAAATTCGCAGATAATGGCAACTATAATCTTGTCTTGACTGTGACTGATAAAGATGGTGGAGTTACCGCTCAAACGGTTGTAGTGAAGGTAGATAACGTCGCACCTATTATTGTCAGCATTGCTAAACCAAGCACAATAAAAGAAGGTGAATCAGTCACTTTAAGTGCAACGGCAACCGATCCAGGTACTCTAGACACCCTGACATATAGCTGGAACTTTGGAGAGAATACCACGCCAGTTAGCGGTCAAAACGTCAATCATACTTTCGTAGATAATGGCAACTATAATGTTGTCCTAACTGTGACCGATAAAGATGGCAGTGTGATGACTCAAACTATCGTGGCTAAAGTAGATAACGTTGCGCCAACTATAGTCAATATCGCCAAACCAACCACCATTAAAGAAGGCGAATCGATCGTCTTCAGTGCAACAGCAACTGACCCAGGTATAGACGATACCCTTACTTATAGTTGGAATTTTGGAGACAATACCACGCCAGTTAGCGGTCAAAATGCGACTCATATCTTCGCCGACAATGGTAACTACAATGTTGTTCTTACTGTCACCGATAAAGACGGTGGTGTCACCACTCAAATGGTTGTAGCGAAGGTCGATAACGTCGCTCCAACTATAGTCAGCATCGCCAAACCAAGCATAATTAAAGAAGGTGAATCAGTCACCTTCAGTGCAACAGCAACCGACCCAGGCACGAAAGACACACTTACTTATAGCTGGAACTTTGGCGATAATACCACACCAGTTAGTGGTCAAAATGCGACTCATACCTTTGCTGACAACGGTAACTATAATGTTGTTCTGACTGTGACTGATAAAGATGGTGCCGTTACCACTCAAACAGTTATTATCACGGTCGATAATGTTGCACCTACGATAGTATCAATTGCTAAACCTGACACCATTAAAGAAGGTGAATCTGTTACATTCACTGCAACAGTCACCGACCCTGGTATTCTCGATACGCTAACTTATAGTTGGAACTTCGGCGACAATACCAATCCAGTTATCGGTCAAAATGTCAACCACACATTTGTAGATAATGGCAACTATAATGTTGTCCTGACTGTGACTGATAAAGATGGTGGAGTAGCCACCCAAACAGTTGTCGTCAAAGTTGATAACGTCGCACCTACTATAGTCAGTATCACTAAACCAGATAAAATCAATGAAGGTCAATCTGCGACCTTTACCACGACAGCCACTGACCCTGGCACCTTAGACACCCTTACTTACAGTTGGAATTTCGGCGATAGCACCACTCCAGTTACAGGTCAAAATGTCAACCATACCTGGGCTGATAACGGTAACTATAATGTTGTTCTAACTGTTACCGATAAAGATGGTGCAGCCACCACTCAAACAATTATCGCCAAAGTCGATAACGTCGCACCAGTTATTGCGAGTGTCACCCTACCTCAAAACGTCCTTGCTGGCACTGCCGCTCAATTCACCGCCACCGCTACGGATGTCGGCACCCGCGACACCCTCACCTACACTTGGAACTTCGGCGACAACACCACCGCCACCACCGGAGCTAATAGCACCCATACCTTTACCACCGCTGGCACCTATACGGTCGTTCTCACCGTCACCGATAAAGATGGAGCCATTACCACCACCACCCAAAACCTCACCGTCACAGCTCCACCTAGCACAGGCGGCAATGGCATTCGTGCTGGTGGCAACATCACCATCAACGGTAGTGCCAACTTCGATGGCGACACCACCAATCGCACCGACGATACTAAAATCTATGCTGGTTTTGGCATCAGCCTCAACGGGAATATTACCCTTCCAGTTAAACGCGATGGCTGCGGTAATCCAATCAAAGTCAACGGTAAGATTGTTTTAGTCGATAACCAGATTACCCTCGGTACTGGAGCCAATACCTCCAGCAATCCCAATCAATACACTAACATCACCACTGCTACTCAAACCATTACTATCCCCACCTACGCTGATATCAAACTTCAATCATTCACACCCCCAACAGGTACAGTAATTCCCACCTTTAATATCCAAACCACCCCTATCCGTAACAGTAACGATTGGAACACTAAACTCCCCCCTGCTGGTACAGCGACTAATCCCACAGTTGTCAGAATTATTAATGGGGATCTCAATCTTCCTGCTAATATCAATCTGAGTAACTATATTCTGATTGTCGAAAATGGCAGCATCAACTTTAGTCAAGGGAATCCAGTGCTCAATAATGTCAAGCTGATTGCTAACTGCGGGAATATCAATCTCAACTCGACTACAGGTACCAATCTTTCATTGAGTGCATCAGGGAATATTAACATCACTGGCAATACTAAATTAGGTGGTAATAGTCTGATTAATAGTAATGGTAATATCACGACTAATGGTGGTCTGAGTATGGTTAATACTGCGGCAACTGTGAAGATGATTTCTCAAGGAGATCTTTCTGTCAATGGCAATACGAGTCTCAAGGGTCAATTATTTGCTAAGAAGAATGTCACTATTAATGGTCAGACAACCCTAGTTGGTAGTGTTGATGCTCTCTTGAATGTGAGTATTAGTGGAAATAGTACTGTGTTGGCGAAGTAATTGATCGGTAACAAATAATAAGTTTTTTGTGCTACGAGGAGCCAAAACTTACTGGAAAAACTTTTGGCTGGCGAGGGGAGTTAATTGTTACTTTTCTTGCTAATTATTAGTCATTCATATTACCCTTTTAAAACCAATCGATCACCCAAGGAACCAGACGATCCCAATTAGGGATCGCTCCGTCATTAGTGGGATCTAATTATTCGATCGAAACATCTCAAACCCGCAGTCCATCGGGATTAAATCGATGCTATAATTAGATTAGTAAAAGAAAATAAACAAACCCTACTAAGACTAGCCAGCCGATGTTCTACACCCTCTGAAGAAGTATCCCATTCGAGCGATCGAAGATGCGATCGCTTATACTCAGAAACAAACTTGGGCTACAGCTAAGGCTGGTATATTTGTTAGCTATCTCAAAAAATGGACAGCCACAACTAGTACTTTCAGAGGTAATCCTAAATCGGTTGATTTTGACTTTTTTGATATTCCTACATCACCAAATTAATGGGGGGGGGAAATTCAATTACTCTCAGTTGTCGCCGCCTGCTCGTGACTCAAACAGTAATAAATCCCCCGCTGCTGCGTCAACTCCGCATGAGTCCCCACCTCCGCCACAATCCCCTTGTCCATTACCAAAATCCTGTCAGCACTCTGCACCGTCCTTAACCTGTGCGTAATACAGAAAATCGTAATCCCCCGAAAATTATGCACCAAATTATTACAAACCTGCCGCTCCGTATCGTAATCTAAAGCACTAGTCGCCTCATCTAAAATCAACAGACGCGGACGTTGGAGAATGGTACGGGCGATCGCCAGTCGTTGTTTTTGTCCCCCAGATAAATTAGAACCTCTTTCCCCAACGCGGGTATTATACCCATTGGGCAAACTCATAATAAAGTCATGCGCCACAGCAATCTTGGCAGCATTAATAATCTCCTCCGTCGTCGCATCGGGATAATTAATCGCGATATTCTCCTGCACTGTACCTTCAAACAACAGCGGATCTTGCGAGACGATCCCAATCTGCTCCCGCAGGGAATACAGCTCCACCTTGGCAATGTCATAATTATCGATCGTAATCCGCCCCTGGTTGGGATCGTAAAGTCGGGGCAGCATTTTCATCAATGTACTCTTACCCGAACCACTCTGTCCAACGATACCGACAAACGAACCCGCTTCAAAAGTGAGGTTAATCCGGTTCAATTGCGGACGACCATGACTGGTAAATTGGAAAGTAAGGTCTTCATAAACAACCTTTCCCTGAATTAATGGCATTGGAATATTGAAACGGTTCTCCTCTTCTACTTCCAACGGCGAATCGACAATATCGCTCAAGCGTTCGATGCTGAGGGCTGTTTCTTGGAAGTTTTGCCAAATCGTCAATAGGCGCAAGAGTGGCCCAGTCACATAACCTGCGATAATCCGAAAGGCGATTAACTGTCCGAGTGTCAGCTTGCTATCGAGGACTAAAGATGCTCCCACCCATAGGACTAAAATGCTCGAAACTTGGTTGAGAAAGTTACTACTCGAACCCGCGAGAGTATAAGTAATAATACTATTAAAACTGGCAGCTACATACCGATCGTAAAAAGTCTGCCATTGGTTACGACTGCGCCGCTCCATACTTTGAGCTTTAACTGTATAGATGCCGCTGAGGGCTTCGACTAAGTAAGATTGGTTTTGAGCGTTACACTCAGCTTTCACCCGCAGTTGGCGGCGAACAATCGGAGAGACGATAAAACTGAGCAGAACGAATAATGGTAACGTAGAGAGGGCTACAGCGGTCAGGAAGGGACTGTAAAGTAACATCACGCCAATATACATCACTGAGAATACCGCATCTAGAATCGTCGTTAAGGCGGTACTGGTGAAGAATTGCCGGATCTTATCTATTTCGACAATCCGTGTCGAGAGTTCGCCCACTGCTCGCCTGTCGAAGTAACTTAGAGGGAGATGGAATAAATGGTCGATAATTTTGGCAGCTAAGTTTAAGTCGATGCGATTGGTAGCATTGGCAAATGCGATCGTCCGAATGCTGGTAAGGATATTCTCAAATAGAGCGACGACGATTAAGAGAATGCCGAAGATGGCTAATGTGGGGGCACTATTTTGACCTAAGACTCGATCGATAATTACTTGCACCAGGAGCGGGTTTGCCAAGCCTAAAAGTTGAACGAAGAAGGACGCAATTAAGACTTCAACCAGAACTTTAGATTCGGGTTTAAGGTAGGGAATAAACCAAGCTAAGTCGAATTTCTGGCGTTGGACATTCTTAGTTTCGAGTAAAAGTAAGACTTGAACTTGAGTTTGGGCATCACCGAGGAGAGAGATAAACCGTTCAATCTTAATTTTCTCTACCCCAGATTGAGGCGTACCCAAGACGATCTCTTTGTCGTTAACTTGATAAATGACGGCAAAACTATCTTCCCAGGCAATCATGGCGGGATTTTTAATTCGACAGATTTGGTTGGCGGGTATATCCATCAATCTGCCCATTAAGCCCAATACTTCGGCAATTGCGGCACAAAGTTGGAGGGTAACGCGATTGTTACGTTCGAGCTGCATATCAACGATCCGTTGGACGGTTTCGCGGCGATATTTGATACCTAAATATAGACTAACCATCTGGAAACAAGCAAGGATACCTTCCCTAATTCCTTCGCCCAAGACGGCGGGGAATTTCCCATCGCTATAGGCGATCGCAATTTGACTCTGTGGGGTGGCAAATTCGCTGTTGGTGACTTGGAAATCTAGTTCTGGGGCATAGTCTACTAGAATGGCGGAGACGGCTGAAGTTTCCGACCATTCATCGTCAAAGGCATCGGTGACGTTGAGAAAGTGGGCACTAAGTCCGATTAACCTGGCTGGTAAAACGATTGGAGCTGGGCAGTCTAAATGAATGGGGGTACCAAACTCTGGGGCTGAGACTAAACTATCGAACCAAAACCTTTCGGTAGCGAGGGAGTTGGGTAAGGATCTAGCGTGAATGGCATCTTGCCAAACGCGCTCGGTGAGTCGAGCCAAAGCTTTACCTTTGGGTAGGGCTAAGTTTTGATGCTGGAAGTGGTGGATAATTAGGTCAAAGACTTCCGATCTGTGGGGAGTGTCGAAGAACTCTGTAAGATCGGCATGTCGCTCCAGCAATTCCTCGAAGTCGGCAGCAGGAAGGACGAAGCAGACTGTTTCTTCAGAAGCTAGGGCAGTCTCACAGGGGATGTTGCGAACCAGACTAATCCCGCCCAAGAGTGCGCCTGGTTCGAGGACTTGAAGGGAGACTGGCTTACTGGTACCAGATTCGATCCCAATTAGACGAACTTTACCAGAGTAAACGACTAGGATATGTTTCGGTAGTTGACTATTAATTAGGATTTTCTGACCCATCCGAAACCGGAGTGGCTTCATTTTGGCAACCCAAGATTGTAAGTCTATCGGGGATAACCTGTCGAATGGGGCAATACGTTCGAGGAAGGTTTGAATGTCGGATTGAGTTAGGGTTTGTTGGTCATTCATAACTAAGGACGGAAAATAGGAAATTAATACAACCTAATTGGCACCTGAAAAAGCTAGAGTAGGTTGTTGTGCCGCTAGTGGTGTGGAGAGTAACTTCTGGACTTCTTCATAAGTCCACTGATTGAATAGTTCTTCAGTGAGGTATTGGCGCATTTCCTCATCGAGCTGGGCAGGAATAATGGTTTCTAGTTGCAGAACTACCCACCATTCGCCGATTTGGAGAGGTGAAAGGACTTCTAATGGTTGAAGAGTAATCAAGGCATTAGCGAGAATCGGATCTAATTTGCCCAGTTCGACTGGGCCACTAATTCCTTTTGTTTTGGATTCAATCCCTTCAGAATATAGGGGCGCAAGTTCGACAAAGGAGGCTTCTTCAGACACTAGTCGGAAATAAATCTCTTCAGCAACATCGATTTCTTTAACCCGAATCATTGAGAATACCACCCGGTCGATCTGGGATTTCCGTTGACAAAAATAAGACTCAACTTGGGTTTCCCATTTAGTGGTCTTGAATTTCCGCAGTTGCAATTCGCGATCGATTAAATCTTTTAAGCCATCACGTCCCAACTGTTGCTGTTGAAGCCAGAGATCTAAATCTTTCTCGTTACTCAGTTGCTGTTGCTGACAAAACCGTTGATAAGCTTCTTGATGTTCGACTTCGGTAATTTCGTAATCCTTAATTGCTGCTTCGATGAGCATTTCTTTGGCAAGCTGGGGAACGAGTCGATATTTACTAATTAAAGGTAAAAGTTGCTCTCCAGTTAAAGATGTATCCCCAATTTGCAGCACAGCAGACATAGATCGGTTCCTAAATAATTGAAATTGATTCCGATGGAATTAGCGGAGATTTTTGACTCCATCAGATTGCTTCGAGAACATGTCAGTGAAGATACTCATCACTGTCCGATCGCGGAGTTTGATATTCACCTTGACTGACATCCCTGGTTTGAGTTGGATTGCCGAACCTTTAACTGTAAGAGTCTGTTGAGAAAGCTTAATCTTGGCAGGAAACCGAGCGAAAGGATAAACCTGATCTGGCGGTAGGGCATCAGAACCAATCCATTCGATCGTCCCTTTTACATCCCCAAATTCGCTAAAGTTAAAGGTGTCAATTCGCACATCTACTTGTTGGCCGATTTTAACAAAGCCGATATCTTTATTTGTAATGTAGACTTTAGCGATCGCATCTTTATTAGGGATAACTTGAACTAAAGCATCGGGGGAATTACTGTTAACTACCCCTTCTTGATAAGCCTTCATTTCAAATACTTCACCTGCCACGGGAGAACGAATCTCTTGATATTTGAGACTTTGATTAGCTTGGGCGATTTGATTGGTAATCTCGGTAATCTTCTTCTCGTTTTCGACTATCGATTTATTGAGTTGACTATCTATTTCGGCTATTCGCTTTTCATTGTCGGCGATGCGGGTAAAGAGGTCTTTGCGGTTGACTGCTTTGTTGTTATCTAGTTTGGCAGTACTCTGACTGACACTGAACTGGAGACGGGCATATTCTTGGTCTAGTTGACCAATTTCGGAGTTACGTTGTTTCTGGAGCTGTTGTTGTTCTTGAATCCGTTGCTGTTGGCGTTGGATATCGGCTTTGTTGGTGGAGACTAACCGATTTTTTTCGAGTTGGAGTCGGCTTTGTTCTTGAATTTGTTGCTCTAATTCGCTATCACGGGTGACGACTTCTTGTTCTTGTCGATCGATCTGGCTTCTGGCAACGGCTCCAGCTTGTCCTGCGGGACGAAGATCGGTGAGGATCTGTTTGTTGATGGTTAATGTTTTGCGACTAGCACTAACTTTAGCTTGATTTTGAGACAGTTGCCGATCGATCTGACCCAATGATGTAGCTAGACTATCACGTCCGTTGGCGATTTCACTATTGATGCTGGTGATGTTAGATTGAATTCCGGCTTGTTGGTTGACTAATCCTTGACGGCGGACGCGGTTTTCGGCAAGTTGCTGTTGGACTTGGCCGATTTCGGATTTACCTGCTGAGAGTCGGGTGTTTAGTTCGTTGACGCTAGATTCTAACCGTCGTTTCTGTTCGGGGGTGAGGCTAGCACGGTCTTTCCCACTCATTTCAGCACGATAGAGTTGATTCTCGGCCATTAAAGCGGTACGGCTAGTTGTTAGAGCCAAAATCTCAGGTGCAATCTTCAACTTACTCCCCACACTCCCCACATTCCCCACACCCCCCATCTGCCCACGATAGAAACTATTCTCCGCCGCGAGGGAATCTTTGGTACTGGCGAGATAGGTGAGTTGGGATTGAGGGACGATTGATTCTAATCTCAACAGAAGATCTCCAGCTTTTACTTTGTCGCCGTTTTTAACGTAGATCTGTTTGACAACTCCACTCATGGGAGCGAGGATTTTTTTGGCATCGTCGATGGGTTCGAGTTTGCCATCGGCGGGAATGGCTTCGTCAATATGCGCGCATGTTGCCCAGGTGATGACAGCGACGATTAAACCCATAATCCCCCAACCGATGGCTCTAGACCAAATTTGGGACTGTTGGAACAGGACTGATTGGTTGGTGTTGGAGGGATTGAAGGCTGTAGTTCGGCTGGTTGTGTTCAGCTCGGAGTTGCTGGTTTTAACGATTTCAACCTTGTCACGATCTTTAAGCATTTTGACGACCAATGATTTCAACCAAGTTTAGTAACTTACAGCGCAGGACATAACCTTTGTGCTGTCAATTTTGTTGTTCAGCAATAGCTGTAGCCTTATTGTTCCCTAAATCGGAGGGCTTTGCTTCATCTAACCTAAGTTCGAGCGATTATTCTCAAATCCGATTCAATCTTTCTCGATGAGGACTGTTACCGTCAGGAGAGCATCCCACTTTTTATTTTCACATATAATAATTGTGAACCAGCCAGATATAAGGGTTTCGACGATCGGAATTATTTTATATTCAGGATTTTTAAAAAGTGGGATGCTCCCCATCCTTTCACCTCTGACGGGGCTTCATCTTCTGGTGAGACTATTGCCGATCTATTAGAGGAGGGAGATTGGACGCAAACTCAATTAGCCGACAGGTTCGGCTATCCAGAAGCACAAGTAAGTCAGTCAGTCGATCGAGGGTAAAATAGAAATTTCAGTGGAGACTGCACATAAATTGTCAGAGATATTAGGCAGTACTGCGAATTTTTGGTTGAAGTTAGAAGCTATTTATCGCGATCGATTAGCAAAAAATCTAGCTCAAGTGCCCTAATTCTTCGATGGTAATTTGCATGAGTGAGGCTCGGATCGATCGAGAGTTATCTCTAAATTGTAGCAATCTGGTTATGGTCGATCGAGATCCAATGGTGGAATGGTTCTGGTAAAAGTACCATCAAATTAGTGATTCGATCGAAATTACTCTGCGTTTATGTCAATCCAGATGAGATCGAGCAAGACATCCGCAAATCCGATTTTCTCGATCTGCAACCTTTTCAAATTCGTACTACAGCATCAGAAATTTTAGCATTCTTCCAAAATTCAACGCTCCTAGCTAGAGCCGAGTTACTAGAAGAAGCGGAACCAGTACGGTTCGGTTAAGAATTGCCACCGATTAAAATCGTGGCACATGAAGCAAAGTCCGCCTACACGGACTAAGTAGTTTTTAGCGATCGATCCTGGCAGTTTCTCGATCGTCAGTTCGCAGATCGCGAGGGTGAAAAAGCCAATAATATTGTGGGGACGATCGAGAGCGACGAACACAAATGTCTGCGAAATCTCTTTCTGAATGCGTTGTCGAGCCGTCTATCGTAGAAACTGATTTGTCAAAATGGCATCAGCTTGTAGGCAGTCTTCAACAATTATTTGTATCATATAAAATAATGCTCAAAGCAAAAAATCTATGTTTAGGAAAAAGCAGCCAGAACAACCCACCCAATCGCAAACCATGAGCGGTGTAACAGTCAATGGTGGCGTAGTGCAACAAGCACAGGCGGGGCAGGATCTCCAGCAAGTTCAATCGGGCAATCTGAAGACTTCGCAGCAAATGACGAGTGTTGAAGTGGTGAAGCAGTTGGAGAGTCTGGAAGCCGCTGTCAAAGCAGCGCAAGTAGAGCCAGCTCAACAAGAGGAACTGTTAGATTATTTGCGCCCTGCCAAGCGCGAGGCGGCGAAGGAAGGTGGGAGTAAAGAATTGGTAGGGCAAAATCTCAAGCAGGTAAGTGAGACGCTCAAAATGATGAAAGACTCGACGGAAGCAGGAAAGAGTCTCTGGCAAACGAGTCAAGAAGTCTTTACCGCGATCGCCCCCTGGCTTGGAATAGCTGCCAAATTTATCGGGATGTAGGTTTTAGCCACGACACAAGAGAAACCCGACTTTTTGCAAAAGTCGGGTTTCTAGCAGTAATATTCGCATATTAGGTTCGATCGAGTGGAATTCATCACGAGCAGTAGGAATGGCTTCACAACACCAAAATATTGATGGTAGCTCGATCGAGCATAGTCAAGTTCAGCAAAATCAGGCTGGGCGAGATGTTGTCAGCTTTTTAAATAGCCACGACAATCAAGTTATTATTAATAACACTTTACTGGGGTTATTTGGCAAATCGGAATCATCAGGTGTGGATTGGGATTGGGGGATGGATTTACTTAAACGAAAGCAGTTGCCAGAAATCCGCAAACGCTTGACTGATACATTGGGACGCGATCGAATCTTGATGGATGTATCGATCGAGGAACAGCAAAATTGGGTAAATCGTTCTCCCCTTGCAGCCGATCGAACTTTGCAGATAAATGGCAAAGATTGTGGCACATTGGATGCCAACAAAATGTTAATCGAGACATTTGGGCGGGATGATATTGAAGGAAAATTACTAATTTTAGGTGCGCCAGGAGCGGGGAAAACCACCGCATTATTAAGTTTGGCGGAGCAATTGGTATATGGGGCAATCTCTCAACCGAAAACTGTGATTCCAGTTATCTTCGAGCTTTCAACTTGGCAGAATGATAACCAAAGTATTGAGTCGTGGTTAATCGAGCAACTCTACGAGCTACACGGGGGAAATCGCAAATCCAAACTCTACGAGCAATGGCTGGAGCGACAGGTGCTATTGCCGTTACTGGATGGGTTGGATGAGTTGGGATTAGAACGTCAGAAAAAATGTACTGAAAAGCTGAATGAGTTTGCAGAACATTACCCGCATCTGGTGGTATGTTGCCGCGTTAAGGAATTTAAAGCGGTAGATATCAAGATGCGAAATCTTCGAGGCGCGGTGTGTCTCCAGTCTTTATCAGATGCACGAATTCAGCACTATTTTGACAGTCTCAAGCGTCCAGAGTTATGGGAGGCAATTCAGGCTACTCCATCGCTTCAAGCCATGTTGGATACGACTACAGAAGGCGATCCTGGTTTATTGCGGGTGCCATTGTTCGTTAAGTTAGTGGTGGATGTTTACGATCCGCAGCAGCCGATTAGTGGTAAGGCAGATTTGTTAAATAAGTATATTGATCGACAACTATCATTTTACAAGCGAGAGATCGATCGACGTAAGGAACTGGATGAGTATAAGTGGGCATATAAAACAGTAAAACTGGAACCCTGTCCGAATAAGACTCTTTCTCATCTTTACTGGTTAGCAAAAGAAATGCACGCCAATAACCAGGTAGACTTTCTTATTGAAACAATGCAATTTAACTGCTTGGAAAGCAAACTACAAAAACTATTTTGTTCTCTACTTGTCGGAATATTTTTTGCTTTGTATGGAGGCGTAAATATAGCACTTGCAATATTTATTATTATTATCCCAATTAAAAATATTTCTGTTGCTGGAATTATTTCCACAAGTCTTGGTATGTTTTTTGGTATGTTTTTTGGATTATGGGCATTTTTAACCGTTGGACAATCTCGCAGTATAATTTCAGTGGGAAAATTAAATTTCTCTAACAAGAAAATTCTCAACTCTTTCTGCCTTGCCATTGCGATAGGATTCGTTGGCTGGTTCATTATAAGTGTTACTTCTCCTTGGATGTTTAGAGAGCATTATTCGATCCAGTTAATTCTCACCTTAGCATTACCTTTAATAATGGCATTGAATATAAAAATAAGCAGCTCTGAACTACAAGAAACAACTGAACCCAATGAAGGTATTTGGAAATCGTTTGAAAATACGTGGAAATTTTCATTCTTAGGAAGCATATGGCTGGGTTTAAATGCCTTCATAATGAAAGGGGGAATCTTTAACTTTATATATTATTCTGGCTTAGAAAAAGCTGCAATATTATCTATTCTAAGTATAATAAAAATTGTTTTGTCTTGTGCATCAGGAGGGCTTTTTGTCGGATTAATACTAGGTGGCACAGCTCTGATTCAACACCTATCTTTGCGGATTATCCTATATTCTAATAATAGATTACCCTGGGATTTTGCCCGTTTCCTAAAATACTGCGTCGAACGACGCTTACTCCTGTGTGTCGGTGGGAGTTATCGCTTCTTACACCGCGAATTACTCGACCATTTTGCCCAGTTGAGTAAATAGTTGAAAGAGATCGATCTCGTCCTCACCATTAGCTAATAGGGAATATAGGGTTGTTCGGGCGAAAAATCCGGCATGGAATATGTCCATCGGATCGACATGTTAGTTAAATATGTCGATATTTTAGTTTTTTTTCGACACATTATTTCAATTTCGATTTGGTGGATAATGAAGAGCGGTCATCATCTCCCAACTGAGCCATGTCCATTTCGATCGATCTAACCACCATCCAGCACAACGCCACCACCCAATCCTTTACTAGGGGTGAAAGTTATTACCAAGCCGAAGCGGTAGCCGCTGTGACTCAGCGAGGAAATATGCTGCAAGCCGAGGTGGAAGGCACCGAACCCATCCCTTACAGAGTAACAGTGCAGTTTGAGGCTGAAAATATTACCGCTGCTCGTTGTACCTGTAGCTATAGCTTAGAAGGTTGGTGCAAGCACATCGTCGCTGCATTATTGACTTGCATTCATCAGCCAGAAACGATTGAAACCCGCCCATCTCTGGAACAATTACTAGATCGACTCAACCTCAACCAGGCTAAACAAGTATTCCGCGAACTCATCGCCGAGCATCCCGATTTAATCGACGATCTCGATTTCCAAATCAGCTTAATTACCGCAGTTCCGGCTACCAATCGATCCTCCCCAACGCCACCTAAAACTACTACTCGGACGATCGATCCCGCCATCTATCGTCGCAAAGTCCGGCAAGTATTTCGCGATTCTATCAATCATTGGGAGAGTGACGATGACGAAGATCCCGTCGCTGAAGAACTATTAGAAATCGTCGCTGATGCCGAGGAATTTTTCGACAATGACGACGGTGAAAATGCAATTGCTGTACTCGAAGGTATTACTCAAGGCTGTGTCGATGGTTGGGAGGAGGTTAATGATTATGGAGCCGATACCGATGAAATCCTCGCAAGGCTCGATTACGCTTGGACTCAAGCCATTCTGATTACCGAACTGACAGATGAGCGGCAAACGCAACTCCGCTCCCAACTTCAGACATGGCAAGAACAATGGGGACAGGAGTTATCGATGACGATGGCAGCCCTAGAACAAGCCTGGAGCTATCCACCTTTGCTGCGGGTACTAAATGGTGAAATTACCGAATTGGGCGCGTGGGAAGGCGAATCTCCCACCTTTGCTGACGATTTAGCCTCGATTCGGTTGGAGATTCTGGCACGACAGGAACGGGAGCAAGAATATCTGTATCTAGCCCAAGCCGAAGGACAGACGGAAGCATATTTGACGATGTTGGCGCAATTGGGGCGGGTAGAAGAGGCGATGACTGCTGCTGAGGCTCAAATGACGACAGTAGCAGAAGCCTTTGCTCTAGCCAAAAACCTCCGCCAGCAAGGATCGGTTGAACAAGCATTAGAAATCGCCCAAACTGGATTGACTCTAGAAGGACATCCGCTCTATGAACTCGCAATTTGGACGAGCGACTTAGCCGAAGCACAGGGTAAGCCGCAAGTCGCCCTCACTGCTAGAATTGCCGCTTTTAAAACGGAACCTTCGTTTCAGGACTACCAAAAAATCGAACAACTGGCGGGAGCGGGTTGGGCTGCTCTGCGTCCAGATTTGTTGCAAATCCTTGCACAGCACAGTTCTTATGGTCGATCGGCAGCGAAGGTGGATATCTTTTTGCATGAAGGTGAGATCGATCGAGCCATTAAATCAGTCACAAATCTCAGTTATTATGAAGCAACCTTAGTTCATCGCGTCATGGATGCAGCTATGTCCCAGCGTCCCGATTGGGTAATTGAAAATGCCCGCCACCGTGCGGAAGAGATTATGAATCGGGGCAAGGCTGATGCTTATCACCATGCGGTGGAGTGGTTAGACAAGGCGAAGGGGGCTTATCGGGAGTCAGGAAAGAGTGCGGAATGGTTGGCTTACTATCAGGAGTTGGTGCAAACTCACGGGCGCAAATATAAGCTGATGGGGTTGTTGCAAAAACTTTAGCGATCGCTATCTAGATCGTAGACAATCAGACACCATGACTCAGTAAATTAGCTCAGTCCATTCCATTCCCTTTCGATTCTTTCTAAGTCTCTGGTGGCAACGAGTTGGCTATATAAACTGTGGGAAGTCGCGTAATGCGCTTGCCCCTGTGACTCGTCACCTTTGGCTCGATCCAGCCGCGCCAAGTTACAATGAATTTTCGCCAGCTTATCGAGCATCTGAAGCTCTTCAAATACGTTGAGGGCTTGTTTTAGCCAAGTTTCCGCAGTTTCGAGATTGCCTCGCCCTAGCTCATTCTCACCCAAATAGCCCCAAGAATTTGCCATCCTCGCCCGATCGCCCAATTCGGTACGAACTTCTAGAGATTTGTTGTACAGAACCTCTGCCCGATCGTAATCCCCCCGTTTACTCGCGATATTTCCCAAACAATCCCAAGCAGTTGTTATCCTCGCTCGATCGCCTAATTCGATACGAACTTCTAGAGATTTGTTGTAGAGAGCCTCTGCCAGATCGTAATCCCCCCGTTTACTCGCGATATTTCCCCACGCACTCCAAGAAGTTGCCATCCCCGCCCAATCGCCTAAGTCGATACGAACTTTTAGAGATTTGTTGTAGAGAGCCTCAGCCAGATCGTCATCTCCCCGCTTGCTGGCGATATTTCCCAGCGCATCCCAAGATCTTGCCATCCTCGCTCGATCGCCTAATTTGGTAAAAACTAGTAGAGATTTGGTATGGAGAGCCTCAGCCAGATCGGAATCACCCTGCTTGCTGGCGATAGATCCCAGCGCATCCCAAGATCTTGCCATCCCCGCTCGATCGCCTGCTTGCTCTGCATGAGTGAGTGACTGCTCGAAATAACCTTTCGCTTCAGCCAATTTTCCTGTATCTCGGCAGATATAGCCCAAAGTTCGTAGGCAGTATCGACGATCGGAGTCTTTTGTATAGTCTAAGATGCGAACGCACCATTCCTGCTGCAAGCCCCAATTACTCCACCGCCCTAATGATGGCAGTAAAGAATTGATAACGATCCGAATTACTTTATCTTGGTTGCCAAACTCCCACCAAAAATACAGCTTTTCCAGCCCAAATTTCCAATCTGCCAGACTCCGTAATTCCTTGGGCGGCTTAAAAGAGTCATAGAGTTTGGCGGCGTACAGCCACAACTGGTTTCTTTCGGCGGCAAATATTTCCTGTAATGTCTCAGCTATTAGTCGGTGCAATTTATATTCACTTTCACGAGTAGATGAATTGTATGTCTTCTCTACCAGCGCAGAATTTACCAGTGCGTTCAATAATGCTTCCGTCTGTTTCTGAGCTGCTTTTTTGCGGCTAAATGGGTTCTTTGTGGGTAAAAACAATCGCAGTATCGTTAATGCCTTGGCATCCATGCCGATGCGTAAGACACACATCCGCTTCAATAAATTTTGGGCGGCTGATGACTGAGCCTTGAACTGCAATTGGACGATCGGTTCCGCTTTATCTGTCACCAATTCTGGCTGCTTCCGCAACTTGCCAGGATAGTTCTTGGAATAATCAGCCAAGAGTCTGAGTACCAAAATATTGCCACCGACTCGATCTGCGATCCAATGTAGATCCTCTTGATTATCTTCTGCGCCGAGGTCTTCGAGTAATACCACACTATCCGCTTTTGATATACCTTCAACAGGTTGGATGCGGATGATACTGCGATCGATTTGATTACCCCTTCGCTCCTCTAGATCTGCTGGCACTTTCCGACTGGTAATCACAATCTGAGACTTATGATTTCCATACGCCAATTCATAGAGCAACTTACCCACATCTGGAGATATCGCCCGACAACTCTCCGGCTTCAGCAGGGTTTCCAAATTGTCGATGATGACTAACCACTGCTCCCGATGAAATTTCGTCAAAATCATCTCGATAATCTCTTCGGCAGTTGCCCCAGCTCGATGTTCTGCAAGCCCCAAGGCACTCAAAAAGGTCTGAGCTAGTGAATCAAAGCCATCTTTCTCTATCTTCTCTACTGCACAGTACAGGGCATTGTCGTAGGGGCAAGTTGGGGGCAAAATCGCACTCTCTAAATCTACCCCCCTAGCCTCGATGAGTTTCACCGCCAAACTCGTCTTCCCCATCCCACCCTGCCCGTGTAAGATCGTGACTTTACGCCCATTAGCGAAATCTCGCACCAGTTCCGATAGTAGTTCGTCTCGCCCTATCCATTCGCGAACCTGATGAATTTTGGTGGCTCCAAATAGCTGCTTGCTGCGCTGGGGAATCGTTGCTTGCCCTCTACCTGGGCGGTCTTTTTTTTGCTTACTACCCGGTTTCGGAATCATCGACCATATGCGCCGCAACAACGCTTCGATATCCAACTCGATCTCACCTGAGACTCCTGGTATGATGGGAGGAAGTTGCATTTTGAACTTTACGGCTGCGGGTGTTGGCGGATTCAATTCGACTTTGATATCATTGAGCAGTTTTATGACTTCCTGATGCTGCTGTACGCTAGGATTAGGTGCCAACATCTGGACTTCTGCCACAATTTCAGGATTGATGACTTCAGCCTCAGCATCGCTGATTTCCAATTGAGTACCAGAAAGTGGATCGGTGGACATGGTAGCTCTGAAGTCGGTTGGGTAGACACACTACATATACCATACCTAGCAAAAAAAATCTGTAAATATCGCTATGCTCACGGCTTGGAGCAAAATAAAGTTATTAGTGTTTTGGTGGACATTTGGGTTGAAGCCCGCGTCTAAAGCAAGCGTCTCCCCGCGCGAGAAAACTCAACATTCCTAGAGCCTTGGGTTTTGAGGCTATTCGATCGGGCGTAAAAATAAAATATTACGAAACTTTTCACTTAACGGTCGATAGAGTAAACGATACGATCGCTAGCAGATAATAAAGTATTCTGAACATTTACTTTACTCTAAAAAATGCAAAATAAATTAACTAAATAATTGCGATTAACTACAAGAATTATGTCTAAGTTGTAAATAGCTTTTAGTTAGGCTAACGGGTATATTGGGTTGCCACACTATTTCCAGGGTCGATTATCTTGAGATTTTTTACCAAATTATCCCTGAGAATTTTAGGTGTAGACGAAACAAGTTTTATTTTCATTTCTATTGCTTTAGTTACATCCCAATTACCTACTCCAATTTTTGCCAAACTATTGGCGATAGATTGAATCAGTACTGAATCTTTTTCCCGTCCTAATATTGAAATTAATTTATTAATTGCTGCATCATTTCTATTTCCAATCTCACCTAAGCATCTAATGATAATTTTCTTGACATCTTTTTCGTTAGAATCCTTCCAAGTGGCTATTACCTTTTGAACTGCTATTTTAACCGATACTTCATCACTTTTTGCTATTTTTTCAAGAGTTACTATTGCATCGATAGAAATCGTCAAGCTTTTTTGACATGGTGATATTAGATTAGATACAGCTCGAATAGCTTTTGGATCTCCTTTGGCAATTATACGTAAGCGTTTTAATGATTGACCAACTTCATCTACATTGCGATTACGATAGTTACTTATTGTAGTAATATGTTTTGAACTTCCTGCGATCGTTTAGTTTCTTTTGCTAATTTAGCAAAATCTACTTTTTTGGGCTGAGAAACTTTGCTTTTTGAGACAGTTGATTGAATTATTGTATTTACCTTTTGTGTTATTTTAAAATCCTGTTTACGATCGCGTGGTGCTAATGTCTGTAATTTACCTAATTTTGGTTTGCTTATTTTTGCTTGTCCAGTTAAACGACGATAAAGAGACTCATATCCATTTTCAATATCTAATTTATAATAAGTAGCACTACGAAGAGGGCTAGGGATAAATTGAGAATCCTCTGGACTTAGAGTAATAGGAATGAATTTTGAGTTTTTACCTTGAGTATCATAAAGTTCTTGAATAATAATGGCTCCTTCCCAAATTGCTCCTTTCCCTTTTCCCTCTGTTTCCTTTCCGCGAAAGTGGAGATCGTACTCCTCGGTACAAGCAATCAAGATAAAATCTGCCCAATCTATTTGGTTGAGCATCCATCGCTGCCATCCTTCCGACGGTGATTCTTCGTATTGGTCGATATTGCAATCGATTCCATCTGTACGCAAGCGATCGGCTAATGTTAGAATCCGATCTTTATAGTCTGGACGATCGTAGTTATGACTGTAACTGATGAATACTTTTGATGCAATAGATTCAATACCCATTTTTTAAGTTTATTTTTGTAATCGGGATAGTATATAATTAATATATAGTAAGGACTAGCCAAGAATCGATAGCTTCTATAACTTTTTTTGCTTGGAATGGTATCAATCTAAATTTATCCAAAATTAAAGGTTTTAGATTTTGAGTGAAAACTCTCACTCCGTAAGATTTTGGTATAGTTTTTAGCAATTCATGAACTATAACATCACGAGGATCGATTATTTCAATATTTATTTCAAGATAAAGTTGGTAAAGAAAATCTACTGTGACAGATAAAGCAGATTCAAATGTTGTGTTTGGATTTGCACTTGCTATAAGTGCCGCCGTATAAATCGGTCGAACTTGCCGATCGCTTAGTTTAACTGCTTCAAGTAAAGTTTTAGCATCTATCATCGTGTAACTATAGCCTCTCTGTGCAAGTCCAAGAGTTGCTTTTCGATAAAGTGTTTCGTTGACACTTTTTTCGATAAGACAATAGTGCAAGACAACTTGCGTCCAAACTCCCTGTACTCCAAATTCTACTCGTGCATACCAACGTAACCATTGGTCGTCAGAATAAAGAATTCGTCCTGATTCGCAAGCAATTAGCATGGTATCTACTAATGGTAAACCAAACAGTTCATTAAGCTCAGTTCGCTTATCTTGACTGATATCTAATGCTTTATTGCATGGCAATATAAGACAGTTATCTCGAACCCAATTTAAAATTTGCTCCAACTTACTTCTTTGAGCGTTGACAGCTTCTGGAGGGACTTCCTGCATCACACCGTGCCCATCTTTTGCTCCAAATGTCGAAAATCCCTGTGCTTCCCAACCTTGAGTTTGTTCGATTAATCCTTGAAGTAGATTGAGCGTTGACTGCGCTATTCCTAGTTTTCCGATATTGCTCACCACATCGTCAGCAATGCCTAGAGAATGAATCGTGAATAATGAGATAGGATCGATAACAACAAGCGCACCTTTTTTGAGAGTAATTACAGCATCTTCAAATTTCTCATGCTCGAAATTACTCCATGCGTGAATGCAGGGGGTCGATCCTGATGATAGATCGCCCCAAGTTTCTATAAGATTGCGATGGATCATCTTGGCAACAGTACCAATTGGTACTTTTCCAGACGTATAAAGAGATTTGATATTATTAAAGTAGTCTTGTCTTTGTTGTGAGGATGTTATCAGATCTTGTATCCATTCTCCTGAAGTTCGATCGCCATCCATTGGAATAGTAAGCATTCTGAAATCTTCGACATTTGTTTGAGTCTCTAACAAAGGATGACTCAGTTTAGCTGCGGCAAAGTATTTGTCTGTAATAGCAATTATTTTAAAAGAATTTTTACCAAACCCATCATTTGCTATAATAATTTCATCCCCAACTTTTTTACCTATTGTCTTTATATACAGTGCCTGCTCGGAATTCAATTCATTTTGAGCGAAAACAGCATCTGCTCGATTTTCGATGATATACCATCGCTCTTTTCCAGGTTTATATTCAATTGCTATCCCACATCCATCTTTAACTATATCAAAACTTTCAGGTGGTTTGCTTTTAGTTGCCTCCATGTATGAAACTTGATAGTAGGGATGAACTCTTTCATCATCATATAAATGATGTCTGATCTCATAGATTACTTCAAGAAAGCTATTTATTCTACCTCTGACTTTATAAAGTAGTGCAAGTTCTCGACCAAAACTAGCATGATTTCCTAAAGAAATAATTTTTTGAATGTTTGGACATGAATCTAAAAATAGATCTAGTTGCTCGTATCTGCCTGTATAATAATTTATGATTGCCAGTTGCATCAGCATTCTCAAGTTATCAGGAAATTTAACAAGATAAATATCACAAATTTGACGAGCAGCATCTAAATCGCCGATATTTTGATAAATGTGAACTGCTATGTCATATATCGATGATTGAGTTGCTTCGGATTGAAATATTAATTCTTTGCTAAGGTCGAGTGCTTTACTATAATCACCAATTCTATGATAAGCAGAAAGTAATTGTCGAGATAGTTTGGTATTTAGGGTTAGATTGACAAATTGTTCGTATACTTCAATCGCATCTCGATAGAAACCAAGTGAATATAGTATTGAAGCAAGATTTGCTTTACATACGATATTAGTTGTAGAATCAATTGCTACTTTAGCTCGATCGACCAAAAGTGTTATGTCGTCTTTCCGATCGACATAATCATACCACTGAAGTTGAATGATGATAGTATGAAAGTCTTCAGGATCTTCCTCAATCGCCAGATTAACAACAGTTTCAGCATTTTTCTGATCTCCACATTTCAAGTATAAATCGAATTTTAAACGTCGAGCTTCTCTCTTTAAATCTTTAAAACTATCTGTTTGTAGAAATCGATCTAATATATCTAGTGCCTCATCCAATCGATCGAGATCTATCAAAGAATCAGCAGCTAACAATGATGCTTCTGGAGTTTGAGAATTGGATAAAAGTGGTATTAAATAATTTAATGCTTCTTCTTCTTTCCCTTGCTCAGAAGCCAATAGAGCACGTTGTTTAATCCACTGATAATTATTCGGCTCTTTCACTAGAATAATATCAAAATCTCGAATGGATTCATCAAATCGTCTTAGTAGTCTTAGCGATCCAGCCCTATTTACTAAAGCCCCAAATTTTATGCCGAGCAATTCTTTGGGATTTAAGTAATTCCCTTCTAACACCTCATCAAATAACCCGATTGCGCGTTCTAAACTACTTTTTTGAGAATCTAGTATTTGTCCCATCGCAATAGCTGAGTATTGCTCGGCTATTGGCTCTAGTAGAGTAACGCCAAGAAAAACTTTAACACCATTGAGATTACTACTATTATCGATATCCAGAGCAGTCTGCCAATATTCTACTGCTCGATCGCGCAATCCCCTATTTAAACTTGCTTCTCCTAGTGCAATTAAAACATCTATAGCTTGATGGTATGCACTGGGAATGGATTCTAATATTGATTCGATCGATTGTTCTAGTGGTGCCACATACACTTGTAATGAATGAGCTAATTCATTACCTGGGTTCTTTTCTAACGCCATCTGGATTTGTACTTTGGCATTAATCAAGTCATTTTGGAAGAAGTAACCTTGGGCTGTACGAGCTAATGCAGTGTCATCATTGGTATTATACTGGAGAGCTTCTATCAACTTAGCTGCACCATCCAATATTTTTCCAAATCCCAATCGTGCCAATCCAATACAAGTTAGAATACGGTACTTGTGAGAGTCTTCTGCGCTATGCCAGATCTCTTGCTTTAAACTTTCGAGATATTGAATTGCCTCCTCAAATTTCCTTGAATTTAATAATGTCCTCCCGTCATCGATTCTTCTGTGACGTTCATCAGCCAAGTATTGCTGATTATTACTAAACTCTTCGACAAGCACTTCTCTAAGATTTGCTGATAATGATTCAGTCGTGTTTTTGGAAAGAACAATAATACCGTCATGTCTTTCAGTAATAGTTGCAATTGTAAATTTAGCTAAAACCTCAAAAGCAAAGGCACTAGCATTCTGCAAGGCGATCGATCTAGATTCTCTTGAATTAGTTTCTGAGCGATCGATGCAATAAGCTATTCCATGTATAGTTAGTGCTGAAATATTTTGGTTGGCATGAACTGCATTTAAGAATCCATGTCCAACTCGATCGATTGCGACTGCATCGTTATAGTTCGAGCGCAGGAAATCTAAAAGACTCGATCGATAGTCGGTGATTTCTTTATCTCCTGAAGCGATCGATTCAAGGAAGATTGAGGGATGTGAAGATAATGGATCGGTAGATATTCTTTTCTTCCAGTCATCTTTTTTGCGTTCCGATTTCGCCCTTTGTTGCAAATTATAGGATGAATTTTTAACTTCTGATCTGGTTAAAAACTTATTCTCTACTTTGCCAGCTTCATAACCATAAACTTTGGTGGCAACGACAATATCACCTACTGTAACGTCTTTAATCCCTGTTGCTGCGCCAATTAGGAAAATTACATCTGGCTTGAAATGGCTAATTGCCCGTTCTGTCTCGGCGGCTACATCCGCGTTCTGCTCAGAGACTTCACAGATGGCTACTTCCCAAGATGCTGAATCTTTGACATCGAACTGTCCCAAGTTATAAATTGTCCCTTGGGGATGTACTTCCTCTTTGAGATTTACTAGATGAGTGGTAACGGCTTGATAGTCTACTTCATGAGTAGTAATGATGACAGCGCGGGGCATTTATTAATACTCTTGTATTGCTTTTTCTTTTATCCTAGCAAATTCTTAGATTGACCGCTCGATCTGCCTATTCCTGATCGTTTTGTCCACGATCTCGTATTGGTAGTTTCTTTAATGTACCCATCGATGGCGCAGGTGTTTCATGTTGATTTGTCAGACGACGGTAGAGCAATTGATAACCGTCCTCTCGATCTAATTTATAAATATTGCTACTGCGAAGGGGTATGGGTATGAAACTTTCGTCGTTCGAGTTTAACAATACTGGGATAAACTTTGAGTTGCTGCCCTGGCTGTCGTAAAGTGCTTGGGTAACAATCGTCCCTTCCCAGGTTGCACCCTTACCTTTGCCACTTTCTTCCTTGCCTCTGAATCTTCGGTGATACTGATCGGTGCAAATAACCAGGACAAATCTAGCCTCTTCTATTTCGTCTACCATCCATTTTGCCCATCCTCGATCGGGAGCTGCTTCATATCGATCGAGCCGACAATCAATCCCATCGTCACGCAAACGATCGGCTATTGCTAGCACTCGCTCCCTATGCGCTTCAGAGTCGTGGCTATAGCTAATAAATACTTTCGATGGGTTGGATGCAAGATTTAGATCCTGAGTCGATTTGGGTAGATCGAAAGATTGTGACTGTTGTGCTGTCGTAGCACTATCGACTTGAAATTTAGCTAACATTTCAAAGGCAAAGGCACTAGCATGACGGGAGGCTATTTCCTGAGATCCTGCGCCATCCGCCTTTGCTTTTCCGTCAATTAAATCGGAAATTCCCCTAATTACGATCGCCGATACTCGTTGATTCGCCCGCGCTGCTTCCAAAAATCCAAATCCTTCCATCTCCACAGCAACAGCATCGCCATAATTCGATCGCAGGAATTGATATACCTCAGATTTGGTTGAACCAATCACCTTTTCCCCAGCCGCGATTGGAGCCACAAATACGCGCGGGATTGGTTCGATCGCTGATATGCGTTTTAGCCAGTCACCACTCCTTGCTTCTGCTCTGGCTCTTTGTTCTAAGCCATAGGCAGCTAAACCGATTTCTGGTCTAGGTTTGAATGTTTCTTCTGCCTTGCCCGATTCGTAACCATAGATTTTTGTAGAAGCTACTACATCGCCGAGGACGACATCTTTAATTCCTCCAGCTACGCCTACAAACAGAATTACATCAGGGATGAAATACGCGATCGCTCTTTCTGCTTCTACTGCTGCGCCTGAATTTCCCGCCCCAATTTCTACTATCCCTATTTCCCAGTCTCGCCCTTTAGCTGTAAAGCTGCCTCGTTCGTAAATAGTGCCTTTATGAGTTTCTTCTTTGAGATTGGTTAGGTGTTGGCGAACTGCAAGATATTCGATCGATAAAGCAGTGAGAATAACAGCACGGGGCATATAACGGAGTTAGGTTTCAGGGGGGATATTTTATTGTAGCAAGCTAAAAATCTAGTTCAGATCGAGATTACCGATCGTCCGATAATTAAAGCAATCGTGTTTACTGGATCGAACTCTGGTTCTAACTTGCTGTGCTTGTAACCCAGTTTCAGTCAATACTAGGGATGTCGAACTGAATTTAGTCGATCGGTACTGGGTTATAGGTATTCGATGGTTTAGATCGATCGATTCCTGTAACCTTATAGATGTATCTCTGGCGGCTTAGTACGCGATCCTATGCAAATACTCATTAATGGACTGATTACTGGTTTAACACTAGCTGTATTGGCATTAGGATTTACAGTTGTCTACTTACCCCTGCGGGTCTTTTATCTGGCTTTGGGGGCGATTTATACGGCGGTGCCGTTCTTGGTTTGGGGGATGCTCCAGGCGGGATTGCCTTGGTATGTGGCAAGTATATTGGCAATCGGGGCGGGCATCGGGATTTCATTACTGTGTGAATGGCTCAATCATGCGCGGTTGGAGCAGCAGGGGGCAAATTCTGGGGCGCATTTGATTTCATCTTTGGGGATCTACATTATCCTCGTGCAGTTAGTCGCGATCGTTTGGGGCAATGAGACGAAGGTGTTGCGGGTGGGATTGGATGGGGTAATCCAATTGGGGAGTGTAACGTTGACTTATGCTCAGATTACAGCGGCGATCGTCTCTACAATTGCGATCGGATCGTTTTGCTTGTGGTTGCAGTTTACTCAATTGGGGTTACAGTTTCGCGCTGTAGCAGATAATCCCAAAGAGTTTGCGCTGCGGGGTTACAACGTGGCTAAATTGCGCTTGTTAGCATTTGGGCTGGCGGGGTTAATGGGTGGGGTGAGTGCGATCTTAGTGGCTTACGATATTGGCTTCGATC
The DNA here is from genome assembly GCA_031376885.1 of Chamaesiphon sp. OTE_70b_metabat_96. GTDB lineage: Bacteria > Cyanobacteriota > Cyanobacteriia > Cyanobacteriales > Chamaesiphonaceae > Chamaesiphon. Next base: position 30,097 of record JANMEL010000183.1, read on the forward strand.
CCAATGGTGGTTTGACGGCGGTGCTGTTGGCAGTGGTGGCGGCGATTATTGGGGGACAGAGATCGTTTTGGGGGCCGATTTTGGGGGGTATTTTACTGGGGGTGGTGCGATCTCAAGTTGTCTGGGTGCTATCGGCACGATGGCAGGAGGCGGTGACGTTTGCGATTTTAGCTCTATTTTTATTCGTGCGTCCACAGGGATTATTCGGTCAAAAAATGCGCTTGGAGGCGGAAGAATGAGTTATTTACTGCATCTATTAATCTATCTATCGATTTACGGAATCGTGGCGATGAGTTTGAATTTGGTCATCGGCTATTGTGGGTTACTAACTTTAGCTCATGCCAGTTATTTTGCGATCGGCAGTTATGTTTACGCGCTGATTACGCTCAAGTTGGGTTGGGACTTTTTACCAGCGATGGCAGTGGCAGTGATTGTTTCAGCGGTAATGAGTTTGGCTGTGTCTCTTCCAGCTTGGCGGTTTCGGGGCGACTTTTTTGTAATGGTTTCGCTAGCGGTACAGGCATTATTATTTAGTTTATTTTATAACTGGACATCGACAGCAGCAGAGCCAGGAACGCTACAAAATCTGACGAATGGGCCATTTGGATTGTCGGGAATCACCAAGCCGAAGCTGTTTGGTTGGCAGTTACAGTCGATCGAGAGTATCGCATTTCTAGCGATCGTTTTGGCGGGGTTATGTGGGTTGCTGTGTTGGCTATTGGTGAGTTCGCCGTGGGGTAGGTTGTTGCAGGTGATGCGGGATGATGAGTTGGCGGCGAAGGGGTTGGGGAAGAATACTCAATTGGTGAAGGTACAGGCATTTGCGATCGCTTGTGGGATGGCGGCGGTAGCTGGCACGATTTATGCGTCCTATGTGAGCTATATCGACCCTAGCACAGCTTCTCTGGATGAATCGGTACTGATGACTTGTATGGTGCTAGTAGGCGGTGTGGGCAATTTTCGGGGGCCATTGGTGGGGGCGTTTTTACTGCTGATGATTCCTGAGCTATTGCGATTTGCGATGATTCCTGATGCGATCGCGGCTAATTTACGGTTGATTTTATATGGGGTATTGTTGGTAGTGATGATGCACGTTCGTCCTCAAGGGATTGCTGGGGATTATCGGGTGGATTGAAGTAGTTCAACCTTGCTGGAATACCAAATGGATTAAAGTGGATATATCTGGGTGAAGGTTGGACATGCAAATTAAATCTATCAAAGTTGATAACTTTAAATCTTTAGTTAATTTTGAGCTGCCGTTGGCAAAGTTTAGTTGTCTAGTTGGGCTAAATAGTGCTGGTAAGTCCACAGTATTGCAGTTTTTTGATTTCTTGTCTCAACAAGCTAGAGGCGATCTGAGCGGTTGGTTGAAAAAGCGACAGTGGGATTCATCTGACCTCAATTCAAAATTAACTCGTAAGCAAAACATTAGTTTCGAGGTTGTATTGTCTCACAATGGCGTTCATGGAGTTGAAATCGAGTTAATATGGTCTGCAAGTTTCAATCGCAAAACTTTACGCTGCACTTCCGAGCAGATAGCTTGTAAAACAATAAAGACAGAAATCATAGTAAAAGGCTTACAATTAAACCTTAATGCGGAGAATAAAATACTTCTAAAAGTAGAAGATGGCAACTACTATGTTTGGACTTTAAAGGAAAATATCAGAGAGGTAACAGTTCGTCACAGTTCTCCTTATCTTGTTTTGACTCAGACAAATGAGATCGTTTTGTCGGGAGAAATTCCATTTGATTATCAAGGATCTGTCATGTCACAGATCAAGGAATCCCAACTGCCCAAAGAATTACTCGAACTAAAGAAATTCTTTGTCGATCTACATGCGCTAGATCTTTTAGCTCCAGAACTGCTCAGGCAAAGAACTAGAGATGCAGGTAATAGCTTGGGATTAGGTGGTGAAAAGCTATCGGCATTCTTGCATGAGATTGGTGAAGCAAAACGAGTTAGTATTCAGGCAAAACTGGCTAAGATTTATCCACGATTCCGGCATCTCGATATATTGTCACTACGTTCTGGTTGGAAAAGTCTCACGGTTCAAGAGCAATTTAATGATACGCTCGTCAAGACGGAGGCTCGACATGTAGCTGATGGTTTTCTACGAATGTTGGCAGTTTTTGCTCAACTATCTAAAGAGCAAAGTTTTTTGTTGCTAGATGAAATAGAAAATGGTGTTAATCCAGAACTAATCGAGTTTTTAGTAGATGAATTGGTAGGAGCTATTCCCCAAGTGCTGATTACTACTCACAGTCCGATGGTTTTAAATTACCTGGAAGATGAAATCGCGATCGAGGGTGTTATTTATATCTACAAGGGCAAGAATGGAGCAACGCAAGCGATTCGATTGTTCGATATTCCTTCAATGCGTGAAAAACTAACAGTGATGGGGGCTGGTGAGGTTTATGAAGATACCTTATTAACGCAACTCGATCGAGAAATTACTGGGAGTTTGTAATGTTCTTAATATTAAGTGGAGAGGGAGTCTCTGATATCGGCACTAGAAATGATGAAATTGGCCCAATGACGAAGCTGGTTGATGCTTGGATTGATCGACAGATTGGGTATTCATTAATCGAATGTAGTTTTTATACTATTATTCCCAAAAAACAATTGACCGAAGTAGCAAAAGGGATCAAACCTCGATCCATGAAAGGTAAAAAGCAGGAGAGTGAAACGCGATACTATTATAAAAATGCCCAAGCTTTAGCATTACTAGCTGAGGTTAAAAGGGAAGAACTTGGCGGCGATATCCCGATGATTTTAGTATTGTTTAGAGATGCAGATGGTACGGCAAGTGCCGAGCGTGGGGAGTGGAAAGATAAGTGGAAATCGATGTTGAATGGATTTAAAGCTGGACAAATTTCTACTGGTGTACCGATGATTCCCAAGCCGAAGTCTGAAGCTTGGGTTTTATGTGCTTTACGAAACAAGTATCAAAATTGTGGCAAACTCGAAGATGAATCTGGTAATGATGATTCGCCTGATTCACTCAAACAGCAGCTAGAGGAATATCTAGGGGAACCTGGATCGAGAATGTTACTCAATGACAAAATTGATGCTGGTGAGATCGATATTAACCAAATTACAGATATGCCTAGTCTGACTGCATTTAAAAATAGGTTGGATGAGGTGTTAGGTGGTTTGTAACTGAGTTACAGGAAATGGGAACCGATTGATCGCTGGAAGTCTGTCTAGAATTAGGTTTAGCCGTCATTACTAGAGATAAAGTAAATTTCTGAAACTCTATAAAGTTAGAGGAGTTTCCCATTGTTCCCTTTCGATCGATAATAGCCATGAATGTACTAGATCGGTTATCTACTATGCCCAATCCAACTAAATCGACTGCACCACTGTTACTACGGGTAGCAAGTTTGGGCTGTGCTTTTGGCGGACAACAGGTGATCAAGGATGTATCTGTGGAATTGCGTCAAGGGGAAGTGGTGTTATTGCGGGGAGCGAATGGTTCGGGGAAGACGACGCTATTAAATATTTTGACAGGTAATTTGGTACCCGATCGCGGATCGCTCGAATTATATACGGGTAAACAGCCCATGCGGTTTGAGTTTCCACGGGGGACGTGGGCGAGTGGTTTTGCGCCAGATAGTTTGGCACGGTTGGGAGTGGGGCGAACTTGGCAGGATATTCGGTTATTTGACACTCAGAGCTTGGTGAATAACATTGCGGTAGCAACTCCGCATCAGCAGGGCGAGAATCCCTTCTGGGCGGTGCTGGGGCGAGCTGGGGTGCAGCGACAGGAGCAGAAGATTCAGCAGGTGGCGTGGCTGCGGTTGGCGGATTTGGGGCTGGGAGATCGATCGGATTCTTCGGCGGATCGGGTGTCTTTGGGACAGTCGAAGCGAGTGGCGATTGCGCGGGCGATTCAATCGGGGGTGAAGGTGCTGTGTTTGGATGAACCGTTGGCGGGGTTGGATAGGTTGGGGATTGAGGAGGTGATGGGGATGTTGCGGGAGTTGGTGGAGCGGGAGCAGTTGACGCTAATTATCGTGGAACATGTGTTTAATATTCCGCGTATTTTGGATCTGGCGACGACGGTATGGACGTTGGCGGATGGAGAGATGAAAGTTGAAGCGGCGGCGCAGTTGCAGCCGGAAGCGGTGATGGAGGGGGGAATCGATGGCTGGTTACAAGAGTTGGGTGGGCAGATGGTATCTCAAGCTCTACCAGGTGGGGCGGTGTTGCAGGTAGTGAGAGTGCCAGGGGTGGATGTGGGTGAGGTGGTGTTGGCGGTGCGGGATCTGGTGGTGTATCGGGGTAAGCGGTTGGTGGTGGGGACTATGGGTGAGGATGGGATGGTGAGGGGGTTGTCGTTTGAGTTGCGGCGGGGAGAGTTAGGGGTGTTGCAGGCTCCGAATGGTTGGGGGAAGACAACTTTATTAGAGGCAATAATGGGGTTAGTACCGATCGAGCGAGGGAATATTAAATTAAATGGTCGATCGATCCAACAGTTGTCTACTTGGCAAAGGGCTAGAGCTGGGATTTCGTTACTCCAATCTCGTGATAATTTTTTCCCTTCGCTAACTGTTAATGAAACCCAAAGTTTGTACAAACAAAAAAACAAGGATTTTATCCCTAAATCATTAGGGCGCAAGCGAGTAGGATACTTGAGTGGTGGCGAGAAGCAAAAAATGATACTAGGTAGTGTAATTGATAGTGATAAATACTTACTTTTAGATGAACCTTTTCTGGCATTGGATAGGTTTGAAATTAACCGTTTCCTAGAAAAACTGAGCCAGAATATCAACGAAGGAATTAGATTAATTGTAATACCTTTATCGTATGACAATACAAAAAAAACAAAACTTAGTATAATGGAACTATCTCAGTTGCGATCCGTCTTTATGCTTATATCATCTAATTTCGACTCTCTCATCTGGCTATTGCCAAAGCAGATCGTTGAAGTTAAGATTGAGTTATTTACTCAAACTAACACAGACCATGAATATAACTCAACATGAACTCGACTTAGTACTGACACTTCGTCAGCCTAAACTTTTAAGCGCGGATGAATCACTCCGTTCTTTGGTACTGGAGAAGAGACTACTAGCCGCAGCAGAGTCTTCTAGTGCTTGTAGTAAACCTAATTCAGCTAATGAAGCACCCTATTACTTTAGATCGATACATAGCACTAAGACCAAATATTAAGATTGAGAAAGGCTCTGACGGCTCAAGAACTGTCTTGCTCGACAATCGTGAAGTTGCTGACATTGCTTCAGGAGAAGGAATAGAAATTTTCCTGACCTCTTTACTAATTTATCTGGATGGGACGAAGACAGCAGCAGAAATCATTAAATACTCAGAAAAGGATGGGGTGGAAGTAACTCATACTCTGGGTTGTTTAGAGTTTTTGCTGGAGTCAGGTTTTCTGTATCAGTTCGATCGAGTTGAGGATATGTATTCAACATCTCATTATGCCGATCGCACTTATCAGCCGCAACAAATTCTCGATCGCATTACTCAATCTGAAGTTTTAGTATGTGGAGAGCCTTCCTTTACTCGTTTAGTTGCTGAGAGTCTAACTAATGCTGGCGTGGTGCATTTAGTGGAAATATCTTCTTCTAGTTTAGAACTAGAAGAATTGTCATCGTGGAAAAAACAAGCAGCAGCAGCAGATTTGATCGTACTATTTAATGTCGATCTAGAGAAAGTACTACTTATAAATGCTTGGTGTGTCGAACAGAAAAAAGTATTAGTTACGGGTTTCTGGAATAAATCGATAATTTGGTTCGGCCCATTTTTAATACCCCATGTCACAGCTTGTCAATCTTGCCTGAGCGAAAGATTGCAGCATTGGCATCAAAGTAACTATCTTAATTCTGCACAATCGGGAACGTTCCCGATGTTAGCGACAGCAGCTAATTTACTAGCTGGATTGTGTGTGGAGTTTCTTAGTGGTGCTGCTTTGAATAAATCACTAACTTCTATTTATCAAATCGATCTTCAAAATATTAGTTTTCAAGTTTATCCGACGATTAAGAATCCGCGTTGTGGGGTTTGCAGCCGACTATTAAAATATCCAGAAGGTGCAGTTATCCATGTCTAAGCTACTATCTAATGAATGGGTAAATAATATTGTCAGAAATATTGGGGCTGGTCAGCCAATTAACCAGCTTATTAAATTACAGCGTAGACCGATGGACTTTCCCTTTCACGTGTGGGGAACGCGAATTAGTCCAGACTTAGAGCCTCTAATTCATGAAAGTAAAGAACGATATGTAGGCTGTGGAATTTCAGATGACAATACATTAGCAATTGCAGCGGCTTGCGGGGAAGCTTTAGAGCGTTATGCTTTCGCGGCCATCAATGATGCCCTGAATGAATTACCCAGTATCGATAGCCAAACAATTTGGTCAGCGGAGGAAATTTCAAACTTACCTTTTTTACTACCCACTCATAAATCTAGAGTAGAGTGGAGCATTCAAGCTGAAAAATCGCCGATCAAATTTATGGCTGGTTGGCAGTTGAGTGAGGACAAAAACTTACAGCCGCTAAGTATTCCAGTAGAAGTATCAATAGGAGAGAGCCGTGTTGATTTATTTCAAACTAGTAATGGGATGTCTTGCAGTAGCGATCTTGATGATGCGATCGAGCGGGGAATTAAGGAGATTGTAGAACGAGATGCACTGATGCTGGTATGGCTCTATAGAACCCCTGGGGTTAGGTTATCTCCAGAAGATGTTTTGTCCAGTAGCTATAGTGCCTCGATCGATCGAATGCAGGCTCAGGGTATTCAGACAATTATCCGAGATATCTCCACCGATTTTGGTTATCGAGTTGTGCTGGCGATTGTGGGTTATTTTCCAGATGATGCTCTGCCAGTCTTTGCTTTTGGAGCAGGAGCCGATCTGGATCTAGATCGAGCCGCCGCTCATGCTTTTCGAGAAGCATGTTTGGGTTGGCGAGCAGCTTCTTGGCGGGTGGGAAATATCAATTCATCAGCGGAAATCTCTAAACCCACAAGTTTTTCCGAACATGCTGCCATGTATTTTCAACCAGATGAGATTAAACAGGTTGAGTTCCTATGGAATGATGATCCTTCAGGATCTGAGCAAACCGTTATGATGAATCGTGGGTTGGAAGATCGCCAGATTCTGATTTTGGATTTGACTACTCCTGATATTCGAGAACTAGGAGCACACGTAGTCAAAGTTTCGATCTCAGGCTTAGTACCTTTTTATGTGGGAGAACTCAGAGCAGATGAATTAGCACTAGCGAGGATGCCAACAAATATCGCGGGTAAACCGATAAATATCGATCGAGCTATCAATCTTCTCCCTCATCCTTGGCCATAATTATTCATAAATATCATGATAGATAATGACACAATCATGGTCGATATGTTGACAACAACATTATCCCAGAACGAACGAAGGCTACATGAGCTATATCATGAAAATACGAAATTGCATCATCAATTTCGTAACAATCTAGTCGATGAAAGCGATCCTAATGCACTCTTAAATCAAGCAGTAGATCGAGTGAAGATAGCCGAACTTGAATTTGCTATCGCTAGTGGTGGAAAAAAGTATCATTGTGCCAAGCATCATCAGATTGCACCAGATCGAGGTACTTTAGATCGAATATCTTTATCTGATGCTTTATCTAATCGAAAGTCCATTAGGAGCTTTAGTGATGATTTAGTCTCTCTAGAAACAGTCTCCACTCTCTTCCACTTTGCATATGGTCGAAAACAAGAACAATCTCGATCGGATCGATCGGAATCTTCCTCCGTGAGATTTTCACCGTCTAGTGGTGGACTATATCCCTTAGAAGTATATGCTGCGGTTGCTACTGACGATCGTAGAGAAACATGGGAATTATGGCATTATGAGCCACAGAATAGTAGATTAGAGCTAATTTACCAACCTAATTTAGAACGAATCAAATTAGCTTTAATTCAACAGCCGTTGCCTTTACCACCGCTAATAATTTTTATAACGGGGGTGTTGCCAAGACTGACTTGGAAATATGGAGAAAGGGCTTATCGTTATGCTTTATTGGAGGCTGGTCATGTAGGACAGAATTTATCATTAGTTGCTACTGCCCTGAAATTAGGCATCTGTCCGATCGCTAGTTTTTATGATGATGCAGTTCATGATTTGCTAGATGTCGATGGAGTAGCTGAGGTAGCTCTATATACCTTTTTTGCTGGTTATTAAATTAAAGTTTATTAGGGAGTTTTGTGATGGTATCTAGAAAATTGTTTGTTGGTGGGGCTGCTGCTACGGTGATTGCCGTAATTGGTGGGAGCTATTTTTTACAGCAGAAGTCAGGTAGTAGTGATTTTTGTATTGGCGTAGTAATGCCCCAAACAGGTGATACTGCCTACATTGGCGAATCCATGAGAAAAGGGATGGATCTAGCACGCGCAGAATATGAGACAAAGACAGGAAATAAGCCATTTAAGCTGCGAGTAGAATTTGCTGACAATGCTGGTAATCCAGCTAAAGCTGTGACTGGCTATCAGTCGTTGGCGAATGTGAAGGGTTGTAAAACAGTGATTGCCGTGCAGCAAGGGGTAAAAGCATTAATCCCCCTCGCAGACAAAGATAAGCAGGTATTACTAGCAACTTCGGTGCCAGATAATGGAATAGCTGGACAAAGCCCTTGGGCATTTCGCTTCTTCACCAGCGCGAAGACTGATGCTCAGGTAATGATGGATTATGCCGTCAAGAAACTGAATGTTAGGAAGGTGGCTATTCTCTACGTTGACGATAGTTCTGGTGCTAGTTATCGAGATAGTGTTAAGGAGACTTTGACTGCCTTGGGAGGGCAGGTAGTGGCAACTGAGGCGTTTAATCCAGGGGCGGGGGATTACCGCAATCAAATTTTGAAAATCAAACAGAGTAATCCCGATGCAGTGTATCTAATGGGATACGGCAAAAGTATGGCAAATATTCCGATTCAGATGAGAGAGGCTGGAGTAACCGCCAAACTGTTATCGGTAGGCACTCTAAGCCAGCCAGAAATCCTCAAAGCTGCTGGGAAAGCGGCAGAGGGAGCCTACTACACAACGGCAGAGTTCTTTACTTTCGATCCCAAGACACCCGAACTGAAGAAATTTGTGGGTGATTACAAGGCTAAGTTTGGTCAAGTTCCGGTATTTTTTGAAGTTTTTGGGTACGATTCACTTAAACTGCTAATCCGATCTGCCGAACAAGCTGGAACCGATCCAGAAAAGCTCAGAGCTGCACTAGCCAATACACAAAGCCAAGCATTGGCAGTAGGTAGTGTCTCTGTGGGTAAGGATGGAGATGTGAAATTTCCTGTTGTTGTTAGGAAGATCGTTAATGGTCAGTGGACTAACGTTCAATAGATTAACTGGGGTGAAAGGGTGGGTCTATATCAAGAATTTTTTGAATTCATTAAAGATGGTGGAGTAGATGAAATATCACGTTTTAGAACTGGAAATCCATTGCTTGCTACTAAATCAATGGAGAAAATTATTACCAAGATTGTCAATTCATGGGAAAAGATTTCTTTTGTCTCTTTTTGTTCTGCATTTGAGATTGTAGATGGTAAAATCGCGCAATTTTTTTCGACTGACCCTCAAAACAATAACAGTAGAGGTATTAGTCGAGAAGAAATTTTTAATTTTACGATCGCATGTCCAGAAAATGAGGAAATGGGAAGATGGCCTTGGTACATCATTAGGGATAATTATAACAGTCAAGAAAATGAAGCAAAGAAGGTTCCTCTCTCGTTAGTAATTCTTCCTACCTATGGAGAAAAACAGGGTATAGAACAATTGTTCAAAGAAAATTTTGATGAGCGAAATTATATAGATTTTACTGAGGAGCAAGTCACAAAAGCAAAAGAAAATGCTCATCGAAATTTGGATGAAATTAAATCATCGATCGAACAAGAAATAAAAGATAGAAATGGCGATCCTATCTTAATAAATTTGACAAGCTGGTTTTGGTATTCATTGCAGCCAACAATTTTAGCAGAACAAAAACAAGGAAAAGAAGACTTAGGTAACTCACAAGCCATTATTTATATACTAGGTACAGATCGTAATATTATTGAGAGTAGCAAACCAGATTACGGATTAGCGATCGGCATAAAAAGTCCAACCACTGGAGGTTCGTTGTCATCAGCGGAGCTTATTGACTGCATTAAAGTCATATCAAGTGTTTGGTATTCTCAAGTAGCAATGAATTATTTGTTAAATTGTTCGCAAGATTTGGAACACTTTGATGCGATTCGGTATGTGAACGATCTCATGATTTGTTATATAGATGCTAAGGAGTCAGATAATTATTTTAGTCAAGATATAAAAGCAATTGCTGAACTATCTAATATTTTTATAGATATCACGAGACTAAAATTAGTAAAAAGATCTTATATAGATAAATATTCAATAATAGACTTTCTAAATTCAATATTTAAGTTACCAAAAAGAGCAAACACAGCCCAAGAGACATGGATAAGGAAAGACATATTAAAGGTAGCTCTAAATCTTTTATTACATGACTTAGACACTCATAATATTTTGGTTCCAAGCATTGAAATTGTAGATATGGATTCTTGTGTAAAATTGACAATTTCATACAAGAATTCAAGTCAGCTACTATCTTTCACGCCTAGAGTATTACACAATCAGACTCATTATCAACAATTTAGTGTTAAATGTGAAAAAATATTATCATTGTTAGGTATTGAAACATCACCAGAAACATTAAGTGGAACTAATAATACTTTTTCCATTATATTCAAACCACTTAACAATAGAATTAATGATACAGAGCCAGTGAAATCACTGGAGTTAGAAATAGCGCAAATAAAACAAATGTTGATAGAAAAAGAAACTAAGTTATCTAGACTTAAAAATGTGGGATAATATGAGAATACTAATTCTTGATTCAGACAAATCTCCTAAATCTATTAAAAATAGCTTCGATCGATTATTGGAAGTAGATAATTCTGAAATTAGTAAAATACCTTTACCAAAAGAAGATTCGGAAGAAAAATATTTATTCAATAGAATAAGTTATGAAGATCTAGGATTAGAGGTATTAGTATGTCCATGTCCATTTGCTGCTCAGAAGTTTTTAATTAAAGACACAGAACATTTTGATATTATTTTTGTAAATATTAATCTTACAAGTCATAGTATTCATAAAGGTGAAGAGGAAGCTCCAAAACTAGCAGGCTTACTTTTCGCAATGGCATTTATAGATCGATCGCAGACATTTGTGAGAATCTACACAACAAATCATTCTCGGATGATGCGAACTAGTGTAGACTATGACTACTTTAAGTCAATTATTGCTGGATGGTCTAACAACTTATTAGGCGGTCAACTTAAATTTATATCTTTGAGACTAGAATATTGCGTCAGATATTTTTATGCAGAAATTAGTAGCTGTATTTTTTCAAAAAATAATGATAATACTTGGGTAGAACAAGTTTTACTGAAAAAGATAACATTGGATTCATACTTGAGTATAGCTAAATTTAGTTACCCAGATTCTCAAGATCCAAAGAACGTTACTTTGGATCACGGCATGGGTAGAAGTAGTGAAATTAAGATTGAATTAATATACAAACTCATAGAAAAAGAAAATCAATATATTTTTGCGGCTAAGACTCTAGGCAAAAATTGTGGTCATGCAACAGTGAGATATATTTTTGCTAACTTAGTTCACGAAAGAGACTTAGAAAAATGCTTGGAAAAATTCAAAAGTAAAGAAATTTTAGATATTTTTAAGCATATATCTTCTTGTTTTGACATTAGTGATATTGAGGAGGCAATAGAATATATTTCTACAGCCACATCAAAAGAGGAGTATCAAAAGTGTTATAGATTTGACATCTGTGAATTATTTAAAAGCCAGGATAACAACCAACAATCATATATTTACTGCTTATGGCAAAATTCAGAACAGCGAGAATTATTCTTGTCGGAGTTAAAGCAAAACATAACCAGCATTTTAATTAAAAATAATGACGAAAACCAATATTTTAATCCTGATGTTAGGTCTACAACTATAGATGGACAAAATCTAACAATAGATAGATTCGATGGAAAAAAAATTGTGATCACTGGCAATAGACAAGATACAATGTATTTAGAACAACTAGCCGAAGGTGGTAGCTGTACAGATATAATCAATAAATTAAAAAATATAGTAACTGACTTAGAACTAGTTGGTTCAAATGGTTCTCGAAAACTGATACCATCGGGAGGTATTGTCGATCAAAATCGAAAGAATTATACTGTACAATTAATAATTACTCTAAGAAATTTACCAAAAGAACATAACTAAAGTTAGCAATATGAATGACTATATGAGTGCGATGGAACGACAATTTGGCATGTGGGGTAGAGCAGGACAAGATAAAATTAATTCTGCTCATGTTGCTGTAGGTGGTGTTGGAGGAATTGGAGCAATTTCTGCCTTGATGTTAGCTAAAGCTGGAGTTGGAAAAATCAGTATTTGCGATCGAGATAGTTATGGAATAGAGAACATTGTCGAACAAGTCTTTGCAACCTATGACACTATTGATGAAGAGAAAATTGTTGCTGCCAAGCGTGAGATGACACGCCATAATAAATTCGCTGATATTAATGGATTCACTGGAGATTTGAGTGATGAATCAACAGCCATGAAGCTGATTGAGGGAGCAGATATTCTGATCTCCGGTGTTGATAATGCCAAAGCTAGAATCATGTTGGGGAAGGTATGCGCGAAACAAAATATTCCAATGATTGTGTCTGCTAATATTGGCTGGAGCATTTTGCATACTGTCTACTTTCCTGGGCAAAATAACTATGGTTCGATCTGGAAAGATGTTGATGGATTGAAGTGGGAAGATGGGTTTCCAGATATGACTGACACCTTAACAGTAGAAATAGTTGAAAAAGAGTGGGATATTTGGGTTACAGCCTTATCTCGTTTTGAGCCAGACTGCTTGAGAAAATTTATTACAGAAAAAACATCTTATTACTGGTATGCAGCTCCTCAAGCATATTTTGCCGCATCACTAGGAATTACAGATGCACTAAAAATTATAGTTGGAAGTCAGGATCTCTTCAGCGGCTCTCCCGCTAGTATGGGGAAAATCGGGTAAAATGTAGCGATAGCGGAATTTTACCCCCTTTTTAATATGAGTTTTAGTATAGATCCTTTATTGAAGTTACCGAATGTTGTTGCTGCAAACTATTCGAGTACATTAGA
>JANMEL010000082.1:0-4683 GCA_031376885.1 Chamaesiphon sp. OTE_70b_metabat_96
AATTTTAAATTAAATATTGATCGTTTGCATGCTGCTTGGAATCCTTCGGTAAAAATTATTTTTAAATACGAAAGATAATTAAATCTACGTAAAAATACTGTTTGGTAGTACCACCAGTTTTTTTTGGCAACAGAACCGCAATTTGGCTCGCAACTATTAATCCCGAATATCGCCCGCATATCCGTGCATATTTGGAGCGGTGGCGAATCATCGCCAAAGGCGATGATTCGCCACAAAATTCCCTCATTGCAAGTAACATACCTGGTAGAGAATCATTACAACTACCGCAGGGATTGGATTTGGAGTTTCGGCTCGTCGATCTAGATTCGCATATTCGCTGGATCGCGGTCAAAAGTAGTATGTTTCTCGTTGGCGGAGCCTCTTCTCGGAACGAGAATCGCGACGATCGGCCCATTCGCACCATCGGCATCCACATGGATATCACCGAAAAAAAACAACTTGAAGCTCAATTCCTCAGGGCGCAACGCCTGGAAAGTCTCGGTACCCTGGCTAGTGGCATCGCCCACGACTTAAATAATGTCCTCACACCGATTTTAGCAGTCGCGCAGTTATTACCGCTGAGATTGCCAGATCTCGACGATCGGAACCAAAATCTGCTCAAAATCCTCGAATCTAGTGCCCATAGAGGTGTAGATCTCATCAAACAAATTCTATCCTTTGCCCAAGGTATCGAAGGCAAGCACATATCGATCCAGCCCGCACACCTGCTCCTAGACATTCAAAAGATCGTCGAACAAATCCTGCCCAAATCGATCTCGATCGAACGCGATATTCCGGCCGATCTAGCGACGGTATCGGGCGATATGACTCAACTCCATCAGGTACTGATGAATCTCTGTGTCAATGCCCGCGATGCCATGCCCCAAGGCGGTATCCTGAGGATCGAAGCTGTAAACCTGTCGCTCGACGATACCTTTGTCCGCACTCATCTCAGTGCTAAAGTGGGAAATTACGTCAAAATTACCATCACCGATACCGGAACGGGAATTGCGCCCCAAATCCTCGATCGGATTTTCGATCCATTCTTTACTACCAAAGAGATCGGCAAAGGAACGGGCTTAGGTTTATCAGCAGTAATCGGCATTATCAAGAGTCATGGTGGCTTTTTGGATGTCCAAAGTCAAGTAAATCTAGGTACCCAATTTCAGATCTATTTACCCACCAGCAATACCCCAAGTCAGCCCCACCACAATGAAGCCCAACTACCTTCCGGTCAGCAACAGCTAATTTTGGTAGTAGATGATGAAATCGCCATTTCCGCGCTGATTAAAACCACTCTGGAGACATATAATTATCGAGTCTTGACCGCTAATAATGGTGCCGAAGCGATCGCCATCTATCACCAGCATCGCGAAATCGCCAGTGTCTTGATCGATATGATGATGCCAGTCATGGATGGACTCACCACCGTAACTGCCCTCCATCAGCTCGATCCCGATTTACCCATCGTAGCGATGAGCGGAATCAGTTCGGTAGATTCGGTAGCTCAAGCCAAACGCTTCGGGTGCCGATATTTTATGCCTAAACCTTATACTAGCCGCGATTTATTGCAGATAGTTTTTGACTCGACGCGATCGAGCGTTGCTTAGAATGCCCAAAACCGATCCTACTGCGAAGGCAGCCTTCAGCCCTCACGATCGGCTGAGGACATGCGGAAATTGTGAAGATAGCGCGATCTAATTTCCTCACATCCGTATCATCGATCGATATTTATCAGAAACGCCGGAAAACCCCGTCGCTTCAGCGCGGGGATGTAGAGGCGTACTGGACGGGTCTCCCGCCCAGTTGTGAGATGCCGATTCTACCCGCCACAAGACATGCAGCATTAGCAAGTGGAAGGGTGGCGGGTGGATGAGGTGACGAACAAAATCCCTTGCTCAATCCTTTGTTAAACCTTAGTCTTATGATATGATAGTTGTCATAAGCGTTAAATCTTTAAAGTTCAATGCTCGTATTTGAGTTCAAAGCCTACGGTAAATCCAACCAGTTCAGCGCAGTTGATGAAGCCATCAAGACTGTCCAGTTCATCCGCAACAAAGCTATTCGGCTTTGGATAGATGGCGGTGCTAAGTCTTGCTATGACCTCAACAAATACTGTGCTGTACTGGCTAAAGAGTTTCCGTTTGCCAACCAACTCAATTCGATGGCACGTCAAGCAGCAGCCGAACGTGCTTGGGCATCAATCCAACGTTTCTACGACAACTGTAAAGGTAAAGTCGCTGGCAAAAAAGGGTTCCCCCAATTCCAGAAAGATTGCCGCTCAGTTGAATATAAAACGTCGGGATGGGCATTAAGCGACGACCGCAAATCGATTACTTTCACCGACAAAAAAGGAATTGGCAAGTTAAAACTAAAAGGTACTCGCGATCTGAACTTCTATCAACCAGACCAAATCAAACGGGTAAGGTTAGTAAAACGTGCTGATGGGTACTACGTTCAATTTTGCATTTCTGTTGACCGGATAGAGATTTTACCCGCCACAGGTAACACGATTGGGTTAGATGTGGGACTGAAAAGTTTTTACACTGACTCAAACGGTTTAGAGATTGAAAATCCTAAATTCTACCGTGCTGGTGAAGTAAAGATGAAACGGGCGCAACGTCTAGTTTCACGCAAAGTTAAAGGTTCAAGTAATCGCATTAAATCTCGAATTGAGCTAGGTAGAATCCACCTTAAAATAAGTCGGCAACGTAAAGACCATGCTGTTAAATTAGCACGGTGCGTAATCAGATCTAACGATCTAGTAGCCTACGAAGATTTAAGAGTGAGAAACATGGTTAAAAACCATTGTTTAGCTAAGTCGATTTCTGATGCGGGATGGTATCAATTTAGAGTTTGGCTAGAAACATTCGGGCGAATCTTTGGTCGGGTCACTGTTGCGGTAAATCCCGCCTATACGTCCCAAGAATGCTCTAGCTGTGGCGTAATTGTGAAGAAGTCTCTTTCTACTCGAACCCATACTTGTCAGTGTGGCTGCGTACTAGATCGCGACCATAACGCCGCACTCAATATATTGACCAAAGCAATAGGCACCACAGGGCATGTGGGAACCTCAATACTAGATATTGGAATCGCTCAGGGAGATTCGTCCTCTACTGTTGCTGGTGCAAACCTGTGATAGCAAGACGGGTCGCTGAACTGAGAATCCTCGTGCGTTCACGCCGAGGAGTGTCAAGACCTTCTATTCCCTAATTTCGACAATTACCGGAGTATGATCGCTCGGTTGAACTAATTTGCGCGGCTCGATATCGATCGAACAATTAATTGCTCGATCGAGTAAATCCGGCGTAAGATATAATGTATCGATGCGCCAGCCACGATTGCGTTCAAAACCTTGTTGACGATAATCCCACCAACTAAAATGACCACCTTCGGTAGTAAACTTCCGAAAGCTATCGCCAAAACCTAAATCGATGATCGATCGCTGTAATAATTCTCTTTCTGGTACAGTTGCCATCACTCGATCGATCGAGGTAGTCTTAGTATGAATATCGATATCTGTTGGAGCGATATTAAAATCACCACAGACACAGATCGATCGATCTCCACTATCTATAATATGTTGTAAATACTTACCCAATAACTCCAACCAGCGTAATTTATAAGGATACTTATCACTAGTTACGGCATTTCCATTTGGTACATAGAGATTGACAATTTTCACACCAGCCAAAGTACCCGTAATCACCCGTTTTTGGTCATCCAAATCATCAACTAATTCGGCTGACAATATTCCTCCAAAACCATAACTAACATTAGTCAATGGTTCCTTACTAAATATGGCTACCCCATTATAAGACTTTTGTCCAGAAATATAGGCATGATATCCGCAATCGGCAAATGCAGCGATCGGAAATTGTTCGTCTGTAACTTTGGTTTCCTGAACGCAGAGTACATCGACAGAACTAGTTTTCAACCAATCAGTAACAATACCCAATCTTGTCCGAATTGAGTTAACATTCCAAGTCGCAATTTTCATAGTATTGTTTTGTTCGCGCTGATGAGAGACGTAGATAGATATGTCAGGGGAGATTTAGCAATTAGTAGCATTCTGGATCGAGATTTAGTTGAAAATATCCTCATATTTGGGGTCGTGCAAAATGCTATAGTTAACCACTTTATCATTTGTTCTCGATTCCGCAAAGCTCTAAAAGCCTGGTATATCCCACATTCCGCACTTCACAGAATTCACCTTAAAATTCTAGTTTTTAGGGATGAGGGATGAGGGGTGAGGGGTGAGCGAAAAGTGCGTTGGCGTAGCCTCTCCTGTGGAGAATCTTGGGGTTTCCCCTGTCTTGTCGTTTTTTTATTCGGGGGGAACCCTAGACATAAAAACGCCGCAAGTAGAGCACCTTTTCAAGACGGGGGGAAACTAGAAAGGCAGCGATTCGTGTCGTCTCTAGATCGGAAACCGCTGTATTTGTATGATATTTTCTTGAAGTGCGGAATGTGGGTTATGTCTAGTAAAATTAAAGTTGGTCAAACTCAAACTCGAATAATATTTTTGTCGATCGAAAGTGGAGCGCAAGCAAAACTCCTATCCCCTATCCCCTATCCCCGATACCCCATACCCCATACCCGATACCCAAACCCCATAAAAATAAAAGTTAAACCCAAATTCTCGGTGTGAAAGGGGATACCCTAGCCCCATAAAATTGAGCC
>JANMEL010000204.1:0-32746 GCA_031376885.1 Chamaesiphon sp. OTE_70b_metabat_96
GTTTCCTTTCACGTGAACCCTGACCCCTGACCCCTGTAAATTGATAATTAAATCGAGAACCCTGACCCCTGACCCCTGACCCCTGTAAATGGAAGTAATTATCTTCATCGGCTTGCAAGCCACAGGTAAAAGTACATTTTATCGGCATTACTTTAGCACAACACACGAATTAATTAGCAAAGATTTGATGCCCCGAAAGGGGAAAGAAAGCCGTCAAGTTCAAGCGATCGACATTGCCCTATCTGCAAATAAATCGATCGTCATCGATAATACTAACCCACGCGCGATCGATCGGTCAAATATTATCAACCAATCTCGAAACTACCAAGTTAAAATAATTGGTTACTACTTTGCATCCAAAGTCAGCGAATCACTAGAACGCAATAGTACCCGCACAGGGAAAGCATTAGTACCCGACGTGGGAATTTTTGCCACCGCGAAACTATTGGTGAAACCAGAGTACAGCGAAGGATTTGACGAACTATTTTACGTGCAGATTGGCACAGCAGCCGAATTTACAATTACTCCTTGGAGGATAGAATCCACAGATGGAACCTAAAAGTTTTGATATTAAGATGCGAGAGTTGGAATACTTTCACTCATTGCGAATTTTGCCGGAAGCTTGGATCGTGATTCGGGTAGATGGCAAAGGTTTTTCACGGCTGACAGAATCCAGATTTGAGAAACCATTCGATCTCAAGTTTCACGAGCTGATGGTGACGACTACCCAAGCTCTATTGGATGATTTGCAAGGGGTATATGCTTTTACTGAAAGTGATGAGATATCGGTATTATTACCACCAGACTGGAATTTATTCGATCGTAGTGTAGAAAAAGCAGTCTCAATTTCTGCTGGTATTGCTAGCAGTCAATTTAGTTGTGGGATTGGAGAACCTGTGATATTTGATAGTCGCATCTGGTTGGGAATAAATGAAAATATCGTCGGTGATTATTTTAGTTGGCGACAAGCTGATGCGACTAGGTGCGCGCTTAATGGGTGGTGTTATTGGACTTTACGAAAATCTGGACTCAGTGCGAGAAAAGCAACATCAATGTTAGATCGTCAAGGTGTCGATTTTAAGAATGAATTGCTATTTCAACATGGGATAAACTTTAATGAACTTCCCTTATGGCAACGACGGGGTACGGGTTTATATTGGGAGAACTATGAGAAAGTTGGGTACAATCCGATCGAGCAAAAAGAAGTCATCACAACTCGGAGACGAATTAAGATCGATCGAGAGTTGCCGATGAAGGGTGAATATCGAGACTTGATTAGTAAAATTATTACAGGAGGATCGACGATCGAGCGGCAAACATAGTATATTTAGTGTGGACATAAATCATTTGTTGTCCCTTCAACTGTTCGCTGGCAAATTCAAAACCTCAACCTGTTGACACAAGAAAATGCTAATTTCCAAACCGCTCAAAATCTATTTAGTTTCGATCGCATCGACGATCGGATTATCGGTTGCGGCTCCAGCTATCAGTCAGCCCAAAATCAACTGTATCAATCTAGGCTCTAATGTTGAGTACAAAGAATGTGCCGCCCGCGCATATGAGGCAAGCGATAAAAAGCTAAATCAAGTTTACAAACCAATTCTGGCTAAACTAAAAGGAACAGAGCAGCAAAGATTAATTGCTGCTCAATCGATCTGGATTAAATTTCGAGATGCTAATTGCGACTTTGAAGTCTACCAAAACCGTGACGGTAGCGGATACTCAGGTTTCTTGGCTAATTGTCTAGAGCGCATGACTAAAGCCAGAATCGCCGAACTAGAAAATTGGCAAAATTGAAAAATTAGGGGATAGGGGATAGGGACTAGGGACTAGGGAGAATTCTAGGTGAAAACAGTAGATCTGTATACGATTAAATCCTCACCCCTCATCCCTCATCCCTCACCCCTTCCCCCCTGACTTAGTATCGATATTGATAAAGGGAAGTGCGCCATTGCCGCCCATGACTTGGGGAAACTTGCCATCCCATTTATCGATCGCTTGCTTCTGGAGCAATTCTGCCGTCAGAGTCTCCCGTAACAGCCGTTGAGCCTCCGCTTGACCCTTGGCACGGTTAATCGTAGCTTCAGCCTCTTGCTGGGCTTCCTGGGCAACGTAGACAGCTCTTTGGGCGCGTTGCTCGGCGATTTGTTTTTCTTCTACGGCTTTGGAAAATTCTGGAGAGAAGTCTAGATCCACGACGCTGGTATCGAGGATAATAATCCCGTATTTTTCCAACCGATTACTCAGAGCCAGATCGAAGTCTTGTTTGAGTTCATCGCGCTTGGTAATTGCTTCCTCCACAGTGCGACGAGCGGCGGCGATTTTGAAAGATTCTTGGGTTTGGGGGGCGATAATTTTCGAGACGATGTTTTGGAGAGTGCCCTGGGTACGGCGGATATTCACCACCTGCAAAGGATCTAGTCGAAAGTTGATCGCGAAACTAGCGGTGAGATCTTGTAAATCTTTGGTGGAACTTTGGGCGGGAACTTCAAATTTCTGGATGGTGAGATCGTAGATATCTACTTTTCCGGCTAGGGGTGGTTTGAAATGAACACCTTCCAAGAGTACGCCATCAGCAGCTTTCCCTAGTACGCTGACGACTCCAGCTTCACCAGGATTAATGACAACGAAGGAATTGAAGCCGATAAATATGGCAATGCCGATTAGGGCGATAGCGAGTATTTGCTTCCAGTCTGAGTTATTTCGATCGGTCGTCATAGCTATTTTACATGGATTTATCTACTAGTATCCCTATTTGTCGGCTCGATCGCTACTGAATGTTACTGGTGTTTTGTTAAATAACATCACCATCTCTTCCATTTGCCCCTAACATCTGGTATTACTAGCGAGAGATATAGTCGATCATTTAAGTATTAACATGGCCAAGTACGATAAAATCTTCAACTCCGAGGAATTCGCCGAAGAAATTGAGTTGACTGAAGCTGAAGGCTTGGCGGCGATCGTTGTCATTGCTGTTTTGGCAGACGATCCCAAAGAGTTGGTAGCACCAGATCTATTTTTGGATATTTTGGCAGATTTTGACTTATATGCGACTTATTCGGATGAGGATATGTTAGCACTGGTCGATCGATTGACGGCGATCGCGGTTGATGAAGGTATGGGGGTATTATTTAATGCCGCCGATGAAGCAATTTCTGATGAGCTAGTGCCAGATGCCTACCTTGCAGCGGTGCTGGCAATGACAGATCCGAATACAGGGGAAATTCTCCCGAATAAGCAAGTTTTTCTGAATGAGTTGCAAGCGATCCTCGATATCGATGATGACGAAGCTAGCGCACTCTTGGCAGAAATTGAAGCCGAAGAAGGTGAAGAAGTTGACACTCCCCGCCCGAAAGGAAACGAGGATTCTTAAATTAATTGATAATTTAGACTCTTGACTATTTACTATCCTAAATTTTGCACGGATCCCGACTATACCGCTGAGGAAACTTTCTAGCTACAGTTCTAGTCAGTGGTTATAATATAGTAGACTTAAAGTCGATTGTTTTCCAAACCAGTATGAGATTAGACAGGGAATCAGATCCTCGACTTCTTTGAGAGAAGTCGGGGATATTGAGTAATTCTAGAAAATCCAGTTTCTAAGCCTTTTCAGTATAATTTAATCCCACTAATGGCGATCGCAATTTGTGATATTATTTGGATTGGGTTCTCATGGTTTAAAAGTTAGGCTAAGTCTAAAATTGGATAATGATATATCGGAGCGGTTGTACAATTGGATTAGTATTCTGTCTGGCAATTGGTGTCGCTCCGTATGGGTGGGCGCAACCTGTCGTTGGCGGAGCTGCTCCAACCGATCGAAATAATCTGCCCCCATCCCAAGTACCTCTCGCCGAACCCCAAATTCTCCCCAAAATTCCATCGTTACCGGAATTAATTCCGACGATGCCGTCAACTGGCGATCCTGCTAATACTGATTTACCAGGTACGATTCGAGTCAAGCAGTTTAAGGTGATTGGCAGTACGGTATTTAGTCAGGCCCAGTTCGATCGACTGACCCAAGTATATCTCGATCGGGATATATCGATCGCGGATCTATTTGAGATTCGATCGAAGATTACCCAGCTATATCTAGATTCAGGTTACGTTACTTCTGGTGCAATTATCCCACCCCAACGCATCAGCAAAGAAACGGGAATAGTCGAAATTAATATTATTGAAGGGCGCGTTGAAGAGATCCAAATTCGTGGTAATGTCCGCCTAAACCCGGATTATATCCGCAATCGCATCGCTCAATCTACTGGCACGCCCCTAAATCAACAACGTCTTTTAGCCGGATTGCAACTACTCAAACTCAATCCGCTCATTAATAATGTGCGGGGTGAATTGGCGGCGGGAATTCAACCTGGATCGAGTATTCTCACGGTGGAAATTAGTGAAGCTCCGATTTGGTATTATCAAATTGGCATCGACAATCATCGATCGCCTAGTGCGGGAAGCGACAGACGACAGGCGCAAATTCGGCATGTCAATTTGTTCGGTGTCGGCGATAGTGCTAGTCTCACCTATAGTAATACCAATGGCAGTAATAGCGTCGATCTAAATTATGACATCCCGCTCAATCCTCAAAATACTCGACTGAGCATTAGTTATGGAGCTGCGGCGAGTAATGTCATCGAGCAACCCTTTAATATCCTCGATATCCAATCTCGATCGAGCTATTACGAACTAAGTTTACAACATCCCCTGATCCAAACACCCGCTCAGGAGCTGACAGTAGGCATCACAGCCAGTCATCGTCGCAGTCAAGCCAATTTACTCGGTGATATTCCTTTTCCCTCCCCAGGAGCCGATCTCGATGGGAAGACACAATTAACGGCGATTCGATTGGTACAAAATTATACCCAACGGAGCGAGCGCGAAGTATTTGCCGCTCGATCGCAGTTTAACATCGGTGTTGATGCTCTTGGTGCGACGATTAATCCTCAAGCTCCCGATAGTCGCTTTCTGGCTTGGCGCGGGCAAACTCAGTATGTCAAACTACTAGCACCGGATTCAACTCTATTGGTGCGCGGCGATGTGCAGGTAGCAAATCGAGCGATCTTACCTTTCGAGCAATTTGGTTTGGGTGGTGTAGATAGCGTGCGCGGTTATCGACAAGATGCACTACTAGCGGATAATGGGGTATTTGGATCGACAGAAGTCCGATTGCCGATCGCTAGATTTGCTGCCGATAGTATCTTGCAAATAACACCCTTTATCGATCTTGGCACAGTTTGGAACAACTCCGCCGAAAAAATCCCCCAGAAAACTCTCCTATCCACGGGATTGGGTTTGCGGTATCAATTTAGCGACAAGTTCACAGCTAAAGTTGAATGGGGAATTCCACTACTCTCAATTGAAGGAAGCAAACGTACATGGCAAGAAAATGGTATCTATTTTTCGATCGTCTACAATGCTTTTTAGGTAGGAGATATCGCATTTATTTATCTGGGGTGATGGTGCTATTATTTTGCATCATCATTCAACCAAGAATCTTTAGTCATGAGGTTTTATCTGGTGGTTTAAATCGCAGCTATATCACCGGATTAATTGGCTCTAACAATTTGGCGACTTCAGATAGTTTCGACAGCTCATCGACAGAGAGTCAAGAGCTATATCGATCGGGAGATTATCCAGCAGCAATCGAGAGACTCGAACGTGAAATCGAGATCGATCGGAGTCAAGGTGATGTACTCAAACAAGCAATTGCTCTGAGTAATTTAGCTCTAGTTTATCAGGAAGTCGGCGCATGGGAGAAGGCTAACCTGTCGATCGCCACAAGTTTGAAGTTATTAGAAGATAAATCTCTCTCAGGTAGAAACTCAATTTTTGTCCAAACATTAAATATTCAAGGGCAATTGCAATTTGCACAGGGGCAAACTGAAGCTGCTCTAACTACCTGGGCACAAACCCAACGACTATATACATTAGTTGGTGATTATCCAGGGGTTACTCGATCGCGAATCAACCAATCTCATGGTTTGAGGGTGCTGGGTTTCTATCGTCGATCGCAAACTATCCTCGAAGAGTTGCAAACAACTTTAACTACTCAACCAGATACAGAAAACAAAGTTGTGATGATGAGATCGCTAGGAATTGCCCTAGCACGATCGGGAGATCCAACTAATGGAATTGCGCTGTTGAATCGAGGATTGACAATTGCCCAAGAAATCAAACTAGATCGTGAAACTAATGCTATCCAATTAGCTTTAGGCAATATCTGGCAAACTAATAAACAACTACCATCAGCGATCCACTATTATTCACAAGCGGCAAAATCACCGATCGATCTAGTATCAGTGCAAGCTCGATCGAATCTATTAAATCTACATCTAGAAAATCGACAACTAGCAGCAGCAGAACTATTAATATCACCAATTCAAAGCCAATTATTAGCCCTAGCTCCTAATCGAACTAAATTCAATATCCAAATTAACTTCGCTGAAAGTCTATCAAAACTCAACCGTCGAGAAATGGCGGCGCGAGTCTTGGCTGATGTCATTCAACAGTCACAAAAAATCGACGACAGGCGGACTCAATCTTTCGGCTTGGGTAGCTTGGGCGAACTTTACAAACAACAGCAACAATGGCAAGATGCCGAAGCTGCTACTAGTCGAGCATTAGCAGCGATCGGCAATACTAATGCTGACGATCTTGCCTATCGTTGGTACGCTCAATTGGGATATGTATTAGCAAAACAAGGAAAAGATAAACAAGCGATCGAATCTTATTCAGTCGCGATCGATCTCCTCAAGTTATTACGCAAAGACTTGGTAAATATCGACAGGGATGTTCAATTTAGCTTCAAAGAAAGTGTCGAACCTACCTATCGAGAATTAGTCAGTTTATTACTCAAACCCAACAATCAAACTAATAACGGTCAAAATTTAGAGCGATCGAGAAACCTCATCGAAGCTCTCCAAGTCGCCGAACTTGACAACTTCTTTCGCGAAGCCTGTCTAAACAACGAGAAAGTAATCATCGATGATGTCGTCGATCGAGAAAATCCCACCGCCGCAATTATCTACCCGATTATTCTCGAAAACGAATTGCAAGTAATCGTCAAAATACCCGGACAAAAAATATTAAAACAACATCGAGTAGCCAAAACCAAACCAGAAGTAGAAAAAGTCGCCAAAGATTTACAAGACTTGTTGCAGGAACCCGATCGAATTAAAGATGTCAAAAAACTATCTCAACAAATTTACACTTGGTTAGTCGCCCCCTTTGAAAATGAATTTAACGGCAAAGTCAATACCCTAGTATTCGTCTTAGACGGCGCACTCCGAAATATCCCCATGTCAATCCTCTACGATGGTAAACAATATGCGATCGAAAAAAACTATGCGATCGCCACCAATCTAGGCTTACAATTACAGTCGCCCAAACCCATCTCCAAATCCCCTTTACGAGTATTAGCAGCAGGATTAGAAACCCCTACCAAACGATTGGGTAATTTCGCACCATTACCAGGAGTACCCCGCCAATTGAAAGCAATTCAAGCCACCGGAATCTCCGTCACAGAATTAAAAGATGAAAAATTTACGATCGCATCTTTCGCGCAAGAAGTCAAAAACAACCCATACAACG
Source organism: Chamaesiphon sp. OTE_70b_metabat_96 (assembly GCA_031376885.1). GTDB lineage: Bacteria > Cyanobacteriota > Cyanobacteriia > Cyanobacteriales > Chamaesiphonaceae > Chamaesiphon. The sequence continues at coordinate 7,591 of JANMEL010000204.1, forward strand.
TCATCCACCTAGCCACCCACGGGCAATTTAGTTCCGACATCAACCAGACATTTTTACTCGCCAGTGATGATAAACTAAATGTATCAGAACTCGATCGATTACTACGCGATCGCGCTCAACTTCAACCCAACCCGATCGAACTTCTTGTAATGAGTGCCTGCGAGACAGCAGTAGGCGACAACCGCGCCACCCTCGGATTAGCCGGAGTAGCAGTAAAAGCAGGCGCACAGAGCACCCTAGCCTCACTGTGGAAAGTAAAAGACGACTCCACCGCCGTACTAATGGGCGAATTTTATCGAGAGCTAAAAACAGGTAACGTATCCAAAGCCGAAGCTCTCCGCCGCGCCCAACTCAAATTACTCAAAGAGTATAGTAACTATGCTGCGCCTTCAGATTGGGCACCATTTATTTTAGTCGGCAACTGGTTGTGATCCAGTTCGGTGAATTAAACTATATTTCATTGCTTTAGCTTCACCAAGAAATAAGGGCTTTTCAAACAACCTCTGAGGAATTAAATATCTGACCACTCTACTGCATTAGTAAAGCGAGATAGATGTTTGACATTAGTCGTCACAATTAATACTTCTCGCCCTGAATATTCTTGCTTTAGCCACAAAGCAGTAGCACAAATAATTAAATCGATATCCAATGAATTTAATGGAGCCGTCGATTTACCCTCAATTTGTGCTTTAGCCCAGAGAGTAGCGGCTAGACCAACTATTAAGCCATTGACAGGGGCGAATTCAACCGATCCTTCACTTCGGAGGCGTTCTAATCCTTTCAATCCGTCTGGCTTACCACCCTTCTCAATATTTAGGCACAAACTCCGGCGAACTTCATAATCACATAATTCTGACGTGAAAAAAGTCCTACCTCGAATCAACTGAGTATAGAACCACTCATTTATAGCGATCGTTTTTTCTGTTGAGTTAGGGTTACAAAGTTTTCCTAATACTCCCGAATCGACTAAAATAATCATGGGTATCTAAAAAGTTGACGATCGCTCAATCTCTGCTCATCAAAAATCTCCATAAAGTTTTCAAAATCAGCTTCAGACTTAGGATCGATCTCAGTTTGTTTCATTAAATCTATCCGTTGTCTGAGTCGCTCTAATTTAGTTCGAGTTCGATTTACCAAATCGATTACCTGCTCTAATCCAGCTTCGTTATCTAATAACTCCATAGGGCTAATGCCATTTAGAGCTGGGTTCTTTTGTTCTAGCCAATTCCGAACAGTTTCACTATTCCCAAACACATCCAAAGCATGAATTGTGGCTTGACGTAAATATATTTCTGATTGATACTTGGCAATTTCTGTTGCTAATTGAGATTTTATTACGCTAATATCTGTTGTGAGAGTAGCTTCAGTCATAGATAAAGCTCCATTAATTTAACCTAGTACATTACTCTTACCTCAATTATAACTCTGAAATGTAGCGATCGACTAGAGTAGATTCTGAGTGCATTGCCCGCTCTACAACACTCGATCCGCTTTTACTAGTCTTTATATATTAGTGCGAGATATGAGGAGCAAGGGCTTTGTTAAAAAAGCCCTTGTGTCAGAACCCTACTAAAATGCGTATGAAAATCCGATCGAGACTACCGGATACATATTAAAACCCTTAATATCTTCATTAGTCTTCCGTTCTTGAATTGCCAATTCATCCTTGATCGCTTGAGGAGCATTTGGCGCACTCAGACTCACTTTTGGCGAACCAGAAAACATCACTCCAGCATCGATATTAAAGCCAAGTCCCCCACTAATCGGAGTCCCAAATCCAAGCCCTAAATAAGGCGCGACACTATTACTAAACGAACCTTGACCTTCAAGAGTACCTACAGTGCTAGCAGGATAATTCGTTCCATTAATATTAATATTGTCGCTAGAATTAGATTTGGCTGTAGCTGTAAATCGGTTGTTTTGGAATACCAATCCACCAGTCAATCGCAATCCGCCACCAAAGGGGAAGTAATCACCGAGTAGATGAATATTTGTGGGCTGAAAGCTGGCATTGTAGTCAATACCTGAGTTACTAGTATTGTACTTGAACCCACCTGTATTTAGTCCGAGCCGAGCGTGAAGATTGGGGCTAAATTTGTAACCAGCATCAAATCCAATAAAACCCGTGGTAGCAGCTTGAGCATGTACGCCAACTGCCCATTTTTTCGGCTGTGGTGGGGTTGAATTTACCTGAGCGAATGTTTCAGGTGTTGGAGCGGGTGGGGGTGTTATTGCGGGTGCGTCAGGTGTTTCGGATAATTGGGCAATATTGCTAGATTGTTGTAATGCTTCGACGAGGGGAGTAGTGTATCCCAATGTCCAATTTTGAGGGCTATCTGACTCAGCGGCGATTAGCTCCGATCGAGGTTCTGAAGTCAACTTTTGAATGCTAGGAACTTCTGCGGCTAGCGTACTACCGACCGACAGAAATACACAGGTTACGGCTAATAGGGAAGATTTGATAAACATCAGCAAGATTGGGTATTGACATCTACTTATCAGTCGATCGATCGACTTTTACGCAAATCAGTCAAAATAATATTCAATATCGCTTGTAGCCTAGTCTCTGTTGTCGATGTAGCGGAAATGGGAGCGATGATTCAGAATTACGGCTACATCCCCGACTTCTGCTTTGAAATCGGGGATATGTACTACTGGCTTGGTGGTTTTGGCAAAACCCATCGAGAGCCTCAAACCTTTTTCCAGTGGTCGATTGAGAAAATACCGATCCGACTGGAAGGGCGGATTGAGTCGATTACCTACTTTGATCGCGACTACGCCAACAATCGCAGACTAGCAACGATCGACTGATATAGCAACCGCCAGGTCGAGGCAAAAATGTTAAAATCTGAGCAGAACAGATATCGACAAACCCCGTGGCTGAAATTCCCCCAGAAATAATCGCCAAAATATTACAACTATTAGGTAGATTATCTATTCTCATCGACCGAGCATCTGCCGCAGAATTATCGATCTTCAACACCTATGGTGAAACAGAAGAGGTAGTTGCGGTGTTGGAGCAGTTGCAAAATACGAAAGAGAGAGGAGCAGACGTTTACACGAGGCTTTCTGGACTAATGCTAAAGATATCAGGATTTCAACCATCCGCACCCACCGCAATGGTGGAAATGTTGACTCAATCGATTGAAATAGCGGAAGCTACCGTCGATGCTGGTGAAGCAAGTGTTAAAGAAGCAAAAAGTGATTGGAATATCTCATGAATCAGCAAGCCATCCCAGATCCCGAAAAAGTCAAAAAAACAGTCCGCGAATTAAGAGCCGTCTGTCGTCAATTCGACGCGCTCAATTTTCAACTTGATGAATTAATCGCCCAAGTGGATTTAGAAATTCGCAATAGTTCTCTGACTGCATATCGATTGGGTAAAACTGCTCGATAAGAGAGTGTTCCAGTGGGTTGCCACTCCATCATGATCGGATATACTGATAAATAGTTGTCGATGCACAGCAGATGAAGTTTGAGTGGGATGAATCGAAGCAAATATCTAACCTTGAGAAACATGGGATTTGCTTTGAGCAAGCTAAAACTGTCTTTGATAACCCGCTAGCTGCAATCTTTGACGATCCACAACACTCGATCGGTGAAATCAGGGAAATTATCATCGGGCATTCTAGCCAAAATCAATTATTACTGGTTTCTTTTACCGAACGCTCTGGTGTGATTCGCATCATTAGTGCCCGTTTAGCTAATCGTAGAGAGAGTGAAGATTATGAACAAAACAGATGGTGATGAATCTCAATATTTAGATGATGAGCTTGCAGCCGAATACAAATTTGACTACACAAAGTCAAAACCAAATCGATTCGTCACCTCTGGGGAGGGATTAAAAGTGGTTGTATTAGATGAGGATGTAGCTAAGATTTTCACTACTTCAGAGTTGGTTAATCAAGCACTGAGAGCATTAATTGAATCTGCGCCACAGACTATAAATGATGCATAAGCACATCATGAATTGGGTTAGCAGCTTTATTAGATATTAAACAATCGTATATTTCTCAAGTCAAAAATAGAGAAAACATCACACTTATTACCCTGTTTGGAGCAATCGCTGCAACGGGTGTCTCGTTGGCGTAGCCTCTCAGGATGAGAATCGATCTGACAGTCAATTTTCCAACGAAACCTTCAGTGCAGTTCTCACAGATAGAAACGTTATTCCTGCCTGAATAAATGGTTGAGATAATTATGCTGAAATCTGGTTAGTTAATATCGACCCCACTAGGGGACAAGAAATCCAGACAACTCGCCCGATCGCGATCGTTAGAACTAGCCTCGCTATGGTAATATCTAAAGCATGTATTGCATCACAATTTCTGTATCTCTATGAAGATTCAGCCTCTAATTCCCCTGTTTACCACCATTTGGATTGGTTTGGCTACAACCCTCACCTTTGCCCAAACCGTTCCCGTTAGCACCCGTATTCCCATCGCAGATAATACCCTCGGTACTCAAGTAACGGGTGGTAATGTCTCGGAAATTAGAGGGGGTTTGAGTAGGGGGCAGAACTTATTTCACAGTTTTCAAGATTTTTCTGTACCCACTGGTGGTTCCGCTACATTTATCAATCCAGTGGGCACTAAAGCGATCGTCACTCGCGTTACAGGTAATTTATTTTCAGATATCGATGGAATTGTCAATACCCAAGGGGCAAATTTCTTTCTGATTAATCCTAATGGGATCGTATTTGGCGCAAATACTCAGCTAAATGTGGGTCAAACATTTGTCGGGAGTACCGCGAATGGGATCGATTTCAAAGATGCTGGGGGTAATAGTTATCGGTTTGGGATTAATGGTAATGAGGCCCCATTGCTGACAATTAATCCAAATGCTGTACTAACACCAGCCAGGTTGATTTTGGGTGGTGGTAGTGGTGAGATTAGCACTTTGGGTACTCTAGCACCCAATAATTTAAATCAATATATCGGCTTAATCGGGGGGAATGTCACGATCGATCGAGCACAAATAACTGCTGTTAGTGGGCGAATTGAGATCGGTGGATTATCAGCAGCAGGAGCTGTAGAGTTGGGCGGTAATGGGAATAGTTTTAGAGTAAATTACCCGCCAAATATTGCGAGATCGGATGTCTCTATTACTAATGGATCTGCCATAAATGTAATAGGTGCTAAAGGAGGTGATATCGATCTCAACGCTCGAAATATTACAGTATCGGGCGACAGCGGTTTATACGGTGGCATTTATCCAAGTCTGGGGAGCATCCCAACTTTAGCAGGGCAGATCGCCCTCAATGCTACAGGAGAAGTCGTCGTTGCCGATAGCACGATCGGTAACGTAGTTTTCCCACAGGCAATCGGCGACGGTGGTTATATTACTATTGATGCTGCTTCAATCTCATTGGATGGTGCCTCGATCTCAGCTTCAACCCTGGGGAATGGGAATGCAGGTAATGTGACATTGACAGCTACAAATGCTATTTCTCTTGATGGTTTTAATAATCTTGGCCGACCCACTACGATTACTAGTAATGTAGTGGTAGGAGCAGTAGGTGATGCCGGAAATATCAATCTTCGTGGTGGTTCTATCTTATTTCAAGATGGTGCTTTCATCGCCACTGCAACTCAAGGGAAGGGTAATGCAGGTAATGTGACATTAATAGCTAAAGATAGTATTTCTCTTCAAGGTTTTAGTCCATTCTTAGGAAATTTTAGTGCGATTACTACTAATGTATTTCCTGGAGCAGAAGGTCGTGGTGGAAATATCGATCTGGTTGCGGGTGGTTCGATCTCATTACAGGATGGGGCCTTAATTTCTGCTGGAACTGGGGGAAAAGGTAGGGCAGGTAATGTGACATTGACAGCGAAAGATACTGTTTCTCTCTCTGGTGCCAATAGCTTTTTCCAATCCCCCAGTCTGATTGCTACTAATGTACTTGCCCCAGCAGAAGGGAATGGGGGCGATATCACTGTGAATGCTGGTTCGATTTCATTACAAAATGGTGGTGCATTTGCAGCCTCAACGGAGGGGAATGGGAATGCCGGAAATGTAATTGTGACATCGAAGGATGCTATTTATATTACTGGCAAATATGCTGTTAATGATTTCGCTAGTGGAATGTATGTTGAGTCTACAAGCAATACGGGAACGGCTGGAGATATTATAGTTAGATCGCCTCGAATCACTGTAGATAATGGTGGAATCATTAATTCTCAATCGAACCTCGGCAGTGGTGGTAATATCAATATCGCTGGTACATCATCAGCGGCGGCAAATTTACTCATACTCCGTCGGGGTGCTCAAATTTCTACTAGTTCTGCTGGAACTCTTCAACAAGGGGGAAATGGGGGCAATATTAGTATTAATATCCCGAATGGTTTTATCGTCACGGCACCGAATGAAAATAGCGATATTACGGCAAATGCTTTTGGTGGGAGTGGGGGGAAAGTGACTATTAATAGTCAACAGAATTTCTGGATCTCGCCAGTTAGTAGAGCCGAATTAGCGCAAAGTTTGGGCACGAACGATCCAAATCAACTCAATCCAGCCAATCTTTCAACCAATAATATTACCGCTATTTCCCAAGTCAATCCCAATCTATCGGGACAGGTAAATATTACGCGACCTGGGATAGATATTGCGGCTGGATTGACACCTTTGCCGAATAATGTTGTAGATCCTACCGATCGCATCAATCCCAATTGTTCGCCCAAATCGATCGGCAATAACTCTTTTACAAATGTCGGACGAGGGGGCATTCCTTCTAGTCCCAAAGATCCTCTCAATGAAGAAAAGATCGCTGTCAATTGGGTAAGATTGAATCCAATGGATGCTATTCCAGCTAATCCGATCGACACAAATATAGCTCGTTTACCTAAACCAATAGTCGAGGCTCAAGGCTGGATCCGCGATCGAAATGGCGATATCATCCTAGTAGCTCAATCTCGATCGGGTACAATAATTTATCCCTCTCAACCAGCTTCGGGATGTATGGAGAAATAATAACTACTCACATCTTGCACCAGTACCAAAATATTAGTAATTAGCGTAAATTGGGGCGGGCACAAGACAACTGGGCGGGTGACAAAGGCGAGACGCGCCCCTACAGGTTAATTGTGTAGGGGCGCGGGAACAGTGCCCGCCCTGGATTATTTTAGTAATATTATTTATGAATTTGGTGCAAGATGTGAGACTACCTTTAAACCCTTGACAAAAGAGGAACTTCAAGAAAGATTATGACAAAGCTAGAGCCACAACTTAGGGAATTGGTAGAAACAGCGTGCAGTCATCCCCCAGGAAGTGCTATTCGTCAAAAATCTCTCACCCAAATTATCCGTCTAACCCGTAGCCGACTCTGGCGAGAATATACGCCTATTTATGAGGATGCTTTGCAGCAAACTTGGCTGTATTTCTGTCGGAATATTTGTGAGGCAACCACCACAGAGCGATACGATCCCAATCTAGCCAGTCTCCTTACTTGGCTGAATAATTACCTCAAACGCCGCTTGCAAGATTTGCGGGAAGATGCCGCAAAACAGGCTAAACAACATGTACCGCCAACGCGGGTAGTGGATGGAGCCACTATTAATGTCGCCGAGCAGCCAGCACCAGCCGACACCCCACCAATTTTAGAAGTAGTGCAAGAGTGGGTAGAAACCGATGTCGATGGTACTCTTCGCGCCACCCATATCAAAGGCTATCCCCACGTAAATTGTCAACTATTAATTTTGCGTCGATTACCGCCAGACTCTAGTTGGGAGCAGCTTTCGCAGGAATGGGGCATCCCGATTTCTAGTCTAAGTACATTTTATCAGCGAAAATGTTTGCCAAAGTTGCGTAATTTTGGCAAATCCGAGGGATATGTATAAAGCAGAGTAAATTAAAATTTTATGACTGATGAAACCATGACTCCCGAAACTACACTAACTCTACCCCTGACAACTTTGTCGATCGAGTTGGCTCGTCAATTTGCCCAGGAACAGTCTACAGCAGTGCTGCAAGAGCGCGTACGGCTCAATACTTTGGCTGTCTATGCTGTACATAGTTATTTGGAAATGATGGGCTTTGAGACGAATCTCCAGGGGGGAGATAGTTGGAATCCGATCGCCAGAATGTGTGCGGATGTCGCAGATCTAGAGGTAACTAATGTTGGTAAGCTAGAATGTCGGCCGATCGAGGCTGGGGATACTGAATGTAGGATTCCGGCGGAGGTTTGGATCGATCGAATTGGTTATATGTTTGTGGAGATCGATTTAGTCGATCGATCGGCAACTATTCGCGGATTTGTGCCGCAGGCTAGAGCAATAATCGCTCTGGATCGATTACGATCGCCTGAAGAGTTTATCGACCATTTACATCATATAATGGCTACTCCAGTCGTGAAATTGCATGAATGGATGGAGGGTTTGGCAGGAGCGATAGCCGCAGGTTGGCGATTTTTTGAGCCGTTAGAATCTTTATTTGCTACTTCAGAATATGCGTTTCGTTCTGTTCGTAATTTTAATGGAATTAGAGGTGGTAAAATTGTCGATCTAGGGATTCAATTGGAAGGCTATCCGATCGCTCTCATTGTCGAATTGTCACCAGTGGAGGGGCAGGAACGCACGAGTATTTACCTGAGAGTTTGTCCGACTAATCAAACTTATTTATTACCAAATATCCAGCTCGTCGTTCGCGATAAAGATCGAGAAATATTTCTGGAAGCACAATCTAGAACCGCTGACAACTTAATCCAATTAGTGTTTACCGGAAGTCTCGGCGAAAAGTTTGAAGTAACTGTCAAGCGAGGAGATGCAGAGGTAACCGAACAATTTACGATCTAGAATTTTTGGTATTAGTCTGGTAGACAATCTATTTATAGTAAAGATGGAACAGCTCGTAACGATTGAGATTCGGAGCGTTAATCGCGATATTGGTTATCATGTTAGTCTACAAATTGCTGAGGAATATTTAGATGTGCATGGTAAAATCTTGCTGTCGCCGCAAGTAAAATTAACCGCAGAACTTCCAGCGGCTGTAGAAGTTTTGGGAGATTATTATGAGTGGCAACAGATATATCGTCAGCTAGATTTGAATTCTCGATTGGAAGCGGATAAAGCACAGATCACTAATATTTCTACAGCCGATCTCAAGTCAAAGTGTCGAGTTTTAGCCAAATTGTCGATCGATTCATTCGATCGATGGTTAAATACGCCATCATTTTTGACCATCCGCGAACAGTTAGCCAGAAGTATTAAATCTGAAGATCGAGTTAGATTTATCTTGCAAATTGACGATCCTCAATTGCACCGCTTACCCTGGCAAATGAGCGATCTATTTGCTCGATATAGTTCTACAGAAGTGGTTTTGAGTTCGCCACGACTAGAACAGATAGAACAGTTGAGTTCGCCAACATCTAAGGTAAGAGTTTTGGCGATCCTGGGTAATAGTCAGGGTGTCAATATCGAAGTCGATCGACAAATACTGACAACATTAATCGATGCTGATGTAGAGTTTTTGGTCGAGCCTAGTCGGGAAGAATTAACCGATCGGTTGTGGGAACAGTCATGGGATATCTTATTTTTTGCTGGACATAGTTTGAGTAGTGAGGATAATAGTACTGGTCAAATTTGGATCGATCGCACCGATAGTTTGAGTCTAGAGGAGCTAGAATTTGGACTAAAAAAAGCAATTGCTAATGGTCTAAAAATTGCGATCTTTAATTCCTGCGATGGTTTAGGCTTGATCCCAGCTCTCGCTAATGTGCAGATTCCTCACATAATTGTGATGCGGGAACCAGTACCAGATTGTGTTGCTCAAGATTTTTTGACAGCATTTTTGACGCTTTATGCGCGGGGTAATTCTTTTTATCGATCGGTAAAAGAAGCAAGAGAAAAACTTCAAGGATTGGAAGATAAGTTCCCTTGCGCTACCTGGCTACCAACAATTTACCAACAAGGGATCGATCGTCCCCCGACTTGGAAACAATTGCAAGGAACCGCTAATGTTAGAAATAAACAGCTTAAAGTTGCCCTCTTCAGCAGTATTCTCACAACACTAGCAATTTCTGCTGTCCGATTTCTCGGTATTTTACAACCTTTGGAGCTAAATACTTTTGACTTGATGATGCGATCGCGTCCGTTAGAAGTTCAAGATGTACATACACTAGTTATCAAGGTGACACAGGAAGATGTAGAGCAGCAAAAAAAAGACAATCAATTAAAAGATGGTTCCTCATTATCCAATCGATCGCTCAATAATCTCGTCGAACTGCTAGAGAAATACGAACCGAAAATTATTGGTGTTGATACATTCTTGAATCGGGATATTCCCACCGAATATACAGCGATTAAAAATGGATTAGCATTTGGTGATGTGATTCCAGTTTGTAAGGCAAAAAGTAGCGACGATCGAGATCCAGAAATCCCCCCGCCCCTCGGCGCATCCTTAGTAGGTTTAGCCGATACGATCGCCGATGGAGATGGTGTAATGCGCCGCCATTTATTGTCAATGGATGCTCAACCAGGTAATTGCCATACAGCCTATGCTTTTAGCACAATGTTGGCAGATCGATATCTTCAAGCTCAACCTAAGTCGATCGCGCTCAAACTTCAACAGCATAGGTTACAATTAGGCGAACATCAGTTCGATTTTGTGGATCCTCATCGGGGAGGTTATCAACAAGTCGATGTACGTGGATACCAACTCCTGCTAAACTATCGATCTAGTGGCTCTCTAACTAATGCAATTCGATCGATCTCATTAGCAGAAATATTTGCATTACCCCAAGGGCAACTTCAGCAAATCATCAAAAACAAAGTCATTTTGATTGGTACCACAGATCCTAGATACAAAGATATCTCCAAAACCCCATATCTATCGCAAAATGACCATCGGTGCGCCGAACATGAAGGATATGAATGCATTTCAGGTGTCTTTTTACAAGCCCAAATGACGAGTCAACTGATTAATGCAGCATTGGAAAATCGTCCCCTATTATGGGCAGCTCCATTTTGGGTTGATGGTTCGATCGTGTTGATATGCGCTACTGTCGGTGGTTTGTTGGGATGGGCGGTAAGCAATCGGTGGTTATTAATAGTGTTAGCCAGCAGTACGATCGTCATTGTTTGCAGCGGTTCGATCTTATTACTGGCAACTACTGGTTACTGGTTTCCGCTATTACCATCATTATTAGGTATGGTAATCACAATCGCTTGGATAAATATTTATCTAAGTCGAGATCTAAAGTTCCCCGTAATCCATGCCCATGATAAAATTTAACTGGAAAATTGTACTCGCGATCGCGATTGCTATCGGTGTGAGTATTCCTCTTCTCTCGATGCAACAAGGCACCCTAAACGCTCAAAATGCCAAGCAGAAGAAAAAACCATCCCCACCACCTCCCCCACCTTCACGCGGGGTTCCAGGCAACCGTACGGTAAGTGCTTCAATGACTGGTAATAACTGTGAATTAAATCTCATCGCCCTAGCACCTGAATTCCCTCAATATATCGACGGGCAAGTTGTAGAAAACAGTGTTTGGGGACAGACTGTAGCAGCATACCCCACATTCTGGTTCTTTCTGCCAACTACAGAATCATCTACAAAGATCGAATTTTCGCTTCAAAATGGAGAAGAGGATATTTATCGCACTAATATATCAATCCCTCAACAATCTGGCATCATCAGCGTCCAAATTCCCAGCAGTCAACAACCTTTACAATTCAATCGTAACTATCATTGGACTCTAAAAGCCAAAGTGTGTGATGGCACATCTACAGTCAATCGAGTACATGTCGATGGATGGGTAACCAGAATCCAGCTACCAGAGATGCTCATCCGGCAGAATAGCAGCGATGTATATACTACCAACGGTATTTGGTATGATGCCGTAACTAGTTTAGCTCGACTGCGGTTACAAAAACCGCAGGATGTCTCGCTAGAGCAAGATTGGAGCGATTTATTAAACTCCGTGAATCTAACCAAAATTGCCAAACAACCACTAATAAGTAGGTAGATTTCGATTTCAATTATTAGAGACATGGCAATCCAACAGTTATGTATTGTTTGCACAAACATTTTGTAGAGTGGGCATTGCCCACCAATAAATTGTCGCTCTAAATTCTCGTTGCTTCGGCTAAGTTTGGTCTGTGGGCAATGCCCACCCTACTGACTCCGATCGACATTATCATCATTCCCGTCACAAAAAATTGACCGATCGCGAAGGCGGTCGAAGCAGGTAAAACAAGGCAATATAAGTTCATGATTAATATCGGGTTGAGAGGTTGGGGAAGGCGGGATACAGGCGGAAATCGACCCGATGAATCCCGATATTATCGTTGGCACACCCGCTCCTGTGGAGCCTCGGTTTAAAATAGGTCGCACCTAGAATTGACAGATAGATTCTGGTTTTACTGGACAAGTTTTGACAGCGATTTGATTGCTGTCGAGCCTGAGATCGGTTAATTTAGCCAAACTTGCCAGTAGCTTCACATCGACGATTTGATTGCCGCCGAGGAAGAGACGAGTCAAATTAGTCAAACTTGCCAGTGGCTTCACATTGATGATTTGATTGCTCTCGAGGTTGAGAGTATCCAAATTAGTCAAACTTACCAGTGGCTTGACATCGACGATTTTATTGCTGCCGAGGTAGAGACCGCTCAAATTAGTCAAAGTTGCCAGTGGCTTCACATTGATGATTTTATTGCTCTTGAGGTGGAGAATAGTCAAATTAGTCAAACCTGCCAGTGGCTTGACATCAACGATTTGATTGCTGTCGAGGAAGAGACTAGGCAAATTAGTCAACCCCGCCAGTGGCTTGACATCGACGATTTGATTGCTGTCGAGGAAGAGACTAGTCAAATTAGTCAACCCCGCCAGTGGCTTGACATCGACGATGTTATTGTCGGCGAGATTGAGATCGGTCAAATTAGTCAAAGCCGCCAGTGGCTTGATATCGATGATTTGATTCCAACCAAGGTTGAGATCGGTCAAACTTTTTAGCATGGCATCAGCTTGTTGACAGTCTTTGGTACCAGCTTCTTTTAGCAATACATCGATGGTATGTTTAGTATCCGCAGGGACAGATTTTCTCTGTTGACACCACTCGGCAAAGCTTTTAGGTTGCTGTGGCGGGGATGCAGCTACTACGATCGAGGTTTGAAATGAAAATACCAATCCGCTTATCAATGCTAGAACTTTTTTCATGATTTCAGATGAATTCGATCTAGCTATAAGTATCCTCTAAAATACTTCAAAAAATCTCTCGGTTGATACTCAAACTTCAATATTTTTTTAGATATACGTTGTAAGCGATCGTTCCATCACAATGCGATCGAAGATAATAAATATCCCCGACTTCTTGGAGAAGTCGGGGATATGGTGTGGAGATCGAGCGAGTTTCTGCCAAACTATATTTCATCACATTCTACGATGGCAGCCACTTGTATAAAGCCAATAATATTCCACCGACAAAGGCTACTGTTACACCTGTGATAATGGGTTGAATTATCGAGCTTTTGGTTTCAAGAGCCTTAACATCACCTTCGATTTTGACTACATTAAGCTTGATATCATTGACATCTTTTTGAATTACTTCTAATCGTTGGTCGATTTTATCGAATCGTTGGTCGATTTTTTCAAATCGTTGCTCGATTTTGTTGAGAACATCTTTGATATCGGTTTCAATTATTAAAGACATGGTAATCCAATAGTTATATATTATTTGACTAAATATTTTGTATTGTGGGCATTGCCAACCAATAAAATCTCAATTCAGATTTCAATTCTCTGTTATTTATGGCGATTAGCCAGAGGCTAGGCTTCTGCTCAGGCAGACGCTACGCGTTGGCAACGCCTGCGCCTTGCGCTTACGCCAACGATTCATCACAATGCGATCGCATTTATGAGCGGAGACATTCTACGATGGCAACCACTTATATACAGCCAATAATATTCCACCGACAAAGGCAACTGTTACACCTGTGATAATGGGTTGAATTATCGAGCTTTTGGTTTCAAGTGCTTTAATATCACCTTCGATTTTGACTACATTAAGCTTGATATCATTTACATCTTTTTGAATCACTTCAAACCGTTGGTCGATTTTATCAAATCGTTGGTCAATTTTATCAAACCGTTGGTCTAATTTATCAAACCGTTGGTCGATTTTATCGAATCGTTGCTCTAGTTTGTTGAGAACATCTTTGATATCGGTTTCAATTATTAGTGACATGGCGATCTAATAGTTATATATTATTTGAGTAAATATTTCGTAGGGTGGGCGAGTTATTAGGTTTCAGTTTTGGTAGTTTTTTTGGTGGTGGTTTTCTTGGCGGTGGTGGTTTTTTTCGCTGTAGTTGTTTTCTTGGCGGCGGTGGTTTTTTTCGCTGTAGTTGTGGCTTTTTTGGTAGTTGCTGCTTTTTTGGTGGTGGTTTTCTTGGTGGTTCCACCTTTGGCGGCTAGGAGTGGGAGGGCGGTTTCGAGGGTGATTCCTTCGACTGTTTCGCCTTCGGGTACGCCTGCGTTGGTTTTACCATGTTTGATATAGTTACCATAAGGGCCAGCGTAAATTGCGATCGGTTCGTTATCGTCGGGGTGATTTCCCAGTACTCGGAGGGGTTCTTTACTTTTGCCACCACGGGTAAGTTTGGGTTCGGCGAGGATTTCTAGCACACGTTCGAGGGTGACTGTGAGTACGTCATCGGTTTTTTTGAGGGAGCGATATTCTTTGCCTTCTTTACCACGATCGTGCAAGATGTAGGGGCCAAATCTGCCAACGTTAGTTTGGAGTTTACCGCCTGTTTCGGGGTGAGTCCCCACATCCCGTGGTAATCTGAGCAGATCGACGGCCATTTCGAGGGTGACATCTTTGAGCTGCATCCCGCTGGGGATGGATGATTGTTTGGGTTTTTTCTTGCTGTCTTCGCTCTTGTCGCCGAGTTGGACATATGCCCCAAAGCGGCCGATTTTAGGATAAATTGGTTCTCCGGTTTCGGGATGATTTCCCAGGCTACCCATTTTTTGGAGTAGCATTTCGATGGTTTCTGGGGCTAAGTCGGCGGGGGTGAGATCGTTGGGGATGGAGGCGTTACCGGATTCGGATTCGATAAAGGGGCCAAATTTACCGATGCGGACTTTGACATCGAGATTGTCGAGGACGACTGTCCGTGCTAAAGTACCGTCGATATCATCGAAGCCAATTTTGACTTGATTTTCCAAGCCTTTTTCACCGAGATAGAATTTCTCTAGGTATGGTAGCCATTGTGTCGCGCCTGTGGAAATATCGTCGAGGGTTTGTTCCATTCTGGCGGTGAAGCTAGGATCGACCAAATCTTGGAAGTGTTTTTCTAGGAGGGCTGTCACCGCAAAGGCGGTAAAACTGGGCACGAGGGCATTGCTTTGGAGTTGGGCGTACTGGCGATCGATTATCGTCCCGATGATGCTGGCGTAGGTACTGGGGCGGCCGATCCCTTCGCTTTCGAGCATCTTGACTAGGGATGCTTCAGTATAGCGGGCGGGGGGTTGGGTTTCGTGGTCGATCGCATCGAGTTTTTTGCAGTCGGGATGGTCGCCTTTGACTAATGCGGGTAGAATTATTTCTTGGTCTTCGATCGCTGCATTAGGATCGTCTGAGCCTTCGACATATGCCCGTAGATAGCCTGCAAAGTCGATGCGCTTACCGGAAGACCGGAATCCGGCGTTCTCTACCTGTAAATCGACGCTGAGTTGGGTTTGACGAGCATCCGCCATTTGGGATGCGACTGTCCGTTTCCAAATTAGGTCGTAGAGTTGTAGTTCTCTGCCCGCGAGGGTGGTGTCTTTGGGGGTGCGGAAGGTATTTCCGGCGGGGCGGATGGCTTCGTGGGCTTCTTGGGCACCTTTGGCTTTGGTCGTATATTGGCGCGGTTTGGGGCTAAGATATTCTTGACCATACTTTTCTAACACACAAGCGCGGGCTGCTTCGATCGCTTGCTCGGAAAGATGGACGGAATCTGTCCGCATATAGGTGATATAACCTTGCTCGTACAGGTTCTGAGCGACTCGCATGGTATCGCGGGCGGAGAGTCGGAGTTTGCGGTTGGATTCCTGTTGGAGGGTGGAGGTGGTAAATGGGGGCGATGGTTTGCGGGTGACGGGTTTTTCTTCCAATCCTGTCACTGTCCAGGTTTTACCCTTGAGGCTCTCTTTGAGGGCGAGGGCTTCAGCGACATTTAATAGTTTAACTTTTTTCCCTGGTAATAGTCCGCCAGTATTCGGGTCGAAATCTGCACCAGTAGCAGTTCTGACTCCATCTACAGTAATTAATTTTGATTCAAATTCGGCCTTGTTATGGGCGAGGATGGCTTTGAGATCGGAATATTGAGCGGATTTGAAGGCGCGACGTTGACGCTCCTTATTTACCAACAATCTGACGGCGACAGATTGCACTCTTCCCGCTGATAAACCGCCAGCAATTTTCCGCCATAGTAGAGGCGATAGGGTATATCCTACCAGTCGATCGAGGATCCGTCGAGTTTCCTGAGCGTGGACGATTTGCTCGTCGATTTCGCGACAATTTTTCAACGCCTTCTGAATCGCTTCTTTGGTAATCTCATGGAATACCATTCGCTTTGTTGGCACTTTTGGTTTGAGGAGCTGCAATAAGTGCCAGCTAATGCTTTCACCCTCTCTATCTTCGTCCGTCGCTAGAATCAATTCCGTAGCACCCTTGAGGGCGGCTTTCAATTCCTGCACGATTTTGCGCTTATCTTTGGGGATGATATACAGCGGTGCAAACCCATCCGCCACATTGATGCCCAAGTTTGCCCACTTCTCCCCCTTGAACTCTGGAGGAATTTCCTCCGCCGATGGTGGTAAATCGCGAACGTGCCCCATTGAAGCTTTTACCACATAACTAGATGGCAAAAACTTACTAATAGTACGGGCTTTGGTGGGAGATTCAACGATGACGAGAGTTGACATGGTGGGGAAAAGTGTTCGGACTTGTGGGGTATGGGAGGTAGTGAATACTTAGATGAGTGTAGATCTTAGCCACTAAAATCAAAAGCTGTGGTAGCAACGATCGAGCGTAGCCTCTATTCAGTCAAGTTGGAATAGATTCGTCCATTTGTCAAGGGTTCGATCGCCGAATGTAACAAAAATAGTCAGAAAATTAATCATCTGTTTGTCCCCGATCCTCGATCGAGGGCTTGAATCAGGCGGTTTCGCAATAGCTAGCTTGACGACTGCCATAGCTCACCTACAAGGTGATTTGGCACGATTCCAGTGATTTACTCTGCAAGAGTACCCCAATTCTCAAATATAGCAACTTCCCAGTCAGGTTAGATCGATCGCCAAACAGCTTTTGGTATGGCACCCTAGTAGAATTTCCAGACATTTATGGGCAGTATAAACTTATCTGCCACTAGCCAAATATCCCATCATGATAAATCGTCGTTCGATTCTTTCTTCTGTTTTTCTATTAGCACTGAGTTTGTCAGTAACCGTCGGATGTAGTAATCCAATTAGTGAAACCAAACCGCCTACTACACCAAGAATTGGTAGTTTAAAATTAGGCTTTAGTGCTTGGCCGGGTTGGTTTCCCTGGCAGGTAGCTCAAGAGAAAGATTTATTTCAAACGAACAAAATTGATGTAGATTTGAAGTGGTTTGATAGTTATAATGATTCAATCTTAGCACTGAATAAAGGGTCGATCGATGCGAATAGTCAAACCTTGGCAGATACCATTCATTCTATAGCTGATGGTCATGACTTGGTAGTCGTACTAACTAATGATAACTCTACTGGCAATGATGCAATTATTATTGACGAACAGATTAAATCAGTTACAGATCTTAAAGGTAAAAAAGTGGCAGCCGAAGAAGGTACGGTAGATCACTTTTTGTTAGTTCAAGCTTTGAAGCGAGTGGGGATGACTATGAAAGATATTCAGTTCATCCCAATGGAAACAAGTAAAGCAGCCGCTGCTTTTGCGGCAAAACAAGTAGATGCAGTATCGGTATTTGCCCCCTTTACTACCAAGGCTCTAAAACGACCTGGTAGCAGAGTCTTATTCAGCTCGAAAGATTTTCCAGGGACTATTTCCGATCACTTAGTTTTCAGTCGAAAATTTGTCAACCAGCATCCTGAAAAAGTCCAAGCAGTAGTTAATAGTTGGTTTACTACGCTCAATCATATCAGCAAAGGGAAGAATAAAGATGAAGCCGATCTAATTATGAGTAAACGAGCTGGGGTAACAATACCAGAATACAAAAATTATCTCGATGGTACTAAAATATTTAGTGTCGAAGATAATATCGAAGCCTTCAAGCAGGGGAAAGACAATACTTATTTATCCCAAGCCGCAGCCGAAACCAACCAATTTTTATTTGAGAATAAACTTATTAAAACAAAAGTAGATATTAGTAAATTATTTGACGATCGATTTGTCAAAGCTTATGCAGCCAAAAAAAGTCAGCCTCAATAACTAACCTTTCGAGCCTAGATCTGCTAAATCAGCATCTCTAGACTCGGCATCCCTCGATGCTATGCTATTATCCGACATTCCGCACTTCAAGAAAATGATATCCGAAACGCCCTTTTCAAGGATGAAAGTAGGGTGTGTTATCCCGTAGGGTAACGCACCGTCTAGGTTCACTACGATCAGGCAAAGCGAAAATATTTCAATCCCTCCAAAATACCAGCAGCACAGTCAGCGACAGCGAGGTAATGGTGATTGGCTGGATTGAGTTGATGCCATAAGCGTAACTCCGATCGAGCATTGCCCACAATGATGCCCCGTTCTGTGTCATAGTGAAACAATGAAATATCATTACCAGAATCTCCACATACCACGGTATTCTCTGAAGCTATTCCATCTCGAAGCCTTAGAAATTGCACTGCCTTACCCTTATTCCCACCCTGGGGAATAATATCCAAATCTTTGTTACCACTGTAGATGACTTCTACAGCCAACCCTTCTTGCTCCATCAGTTGTTGCAATTGAATAATCGCCGCAGGAGCGACATTTGGCGAAAGGTAATAACTGACTTTGAAGGGGCGTTGTTCGGTTTGAGGCTGGGGTTTCAAGTCGGCAAATTGGTTCGCTACATCCATGACTTTCTCGCGATACCAGTTGTGACTCAGTTGCTGCTCCCAGGCTGAATCGGGCGTGGAAGAGTCACCGAGGTAGATTTCTGTACCCACCGCCGCAATGAGGGCATCAGGGGGCAGTAAGCTGTGGGTGGTGGCTAATTCTTGATAAGATGTAAGCGATCGACCCGTTGCATAGACGATTTTGGTGGATGATGTCTGACGATATCGATCGAGTAGTCCATTGAGCTGTAGAAGTGCCTCATCATCACCGACTAGAGTATTATCGAGGTCTGTGACAATTAATGATAGCGGTGTTAGAAGTCCCATACTATTGAATCAAAATTTTGTATGCACGATCGCAATGAAGGTTGTCTGAGAGTGGGACAGGTTGCACCAGATTTTACAGCACAGGCGGTAATCGGTCAACAATTTGAACGAGTTCAGTTATCTAGCTATCATGGTAGATACGTCGTTCTATTTTTCTATCCCCTAGATTTTACCTTTATTTGTCCGACAGAAATTATTGCCTTTAGCGATCGTTACAATGAGTTTGAAGATCTAGACACACAAATCCTCGCTGTATCAGTCGATAGTGAATATGCTCATCTTGCGTGGATTCAAACCGATCGGAAAATGGGCGGCTTAGACGAAATTAATTACCCATTGATTTCGGATCTCAAAAAAGAAATTAGTACCGCCTATAATGTGCTCGATCTAAATCTTGGGGTAGCTTTACGCGGACTATTTATTATCGATCGATCTGGCATCGTTCAATATGCAACGATTAATAATCTTTCCTTCGGGCGCAGTGTAGATGAAACTCTCCGAGTACTCAAAGCAATTCGACATGTCCAAACTAATAATAGGGAAGTTTGTCCCGTCGATTGGCAACCAGGCAGCAAAACAATAAATCCCGATCCAGTAAAATCTAAAGAGTATTTTATTTGATTTTAGATTTTGGATTGATTTTCCACCCTACCACCCTCCCACCCCCATGCAAGTTAGTAAATTCAACGGATTAATCAATCGACGGTTTTTTGATAACTTTTTGCCGATTCCAGCGCAGAATGAACTAGAATTGGGATCGATCGCGCCAGAAATTCAGATGCAAGATGTGCGAACCGATCGCCAAATTAAACTATCCGATTATCGCGGTGTTCAGCCTGTCGTCTTGTATTTTACCCGCATCTTTACCGAACAGCAATATTGCCCTTTCTGCTATCCCCATATCAAGGCGATGAACGAACGCTACGCGGAATTTGTCGATCGAGGAGCGGAGGTATTAATGATTACTAGTACTGATACGCAACAGAGTAAAATGGTGGTGAGAGATTTGGATCTACAGATGCCATTACTTAGCGATCCTAGTTGTGCGAGATTTCGTCGATATAGTGTGGGGCAAGCCCTGGGCGCACCTCTTCCCGCTCAGTTTGTTTTAGATAAGGAGGGGAAGATTATTTTCAAGCACTTCTTTTCTTTTATCCATTATAATGCTGAGATTGATGCTTTGCTTGATGTGTTGTAGATCTTAATATTTGACAAATTATTAGAATTTAGTTTTGGTGTTTATTTTAACACAGAGGTTCACGGAGGTTGCACTGTTGGCGAAGCCTTCCCGTAGGGAGCGGTTCACGGAGGAGGATATGAGTGAGGCTAAATTGATTCGTGTCAATTTAGTTTAGAGATAGATTTGTTGTCAAATATCTAAAGTACTCTTACTGTCATATGCGGAGGTATTATTCAAATCTCGATCTTTTTCTCCGTATATTTTTTCAGTCAAGATATAAGGGATTGGCAATAGAACCCAAATATAATCCCACAGAGTTTGGTCGATAATAGCAGCAACTATCGTCATTAGTGAGAAAATTGGCTCTATTAAGATTCTCCGCTTTGTCGATTCGATCGTTAGATTGTCGAGATTGGGAGATATTAAGCGATGATGGTGAGTCGCATAAGTCCAATTTATCCATGAAACCAAGCCAATCAGTGCTGTGTTCGCACTCAGGCAAATTTTGACGATCGCATTTTCTGGAAAGTAAATTACTAGAGTGTTTGTATAGGGAATTAGAAATATACTCATTAGATAGAGCAAGTAAAGTGAGATATGGAGATCGTCTACTTTTTTGAAATATCTAAATTGCTTAATATGGTCGAGCCAATAATAACCAATAATAATAAATGCGATCGCATAACTAGTGAGCGGCTTGATTTGAGACAGCAGAAAACTAATAACTTCTGAATCTCTAGGCTGTTTTAGATCTTGAGGAAAGTCCAGAGCAAAGAAACACTGCGCCATCGCTAATGCAAAGATAATGTCAGCAATTCTGCCGAGCCGAAGAATAGAATTTGTTTGAGCCGAATCATCCTCTTGAAAATTATTCATATTGATAAATCTAGTCTTTTTGAATGAATAATCCTAAGCAATACTCAGAGGAATCAAATTAAGCTCGTCACGCCATTGACTCAAGGGCTTTTCCCATGCTTCTTCCCACTTTTGAGCGAATAGATATTTGGCATTTTTGCCCATTTGCCATCCCATTTGAATAGCATCAAGCAAAGTAGGTAATTCTTCAGGCGCGAGCAAAAGAGTAGACATCATGCTGCTAGAAAGCAGAGATACCGCCAGAGGATAGGGGAATTGTGGGAGGTGAAATGCTTGCAATCCAATCTCGTCGGTGGGTGATGCGCCAAAACCCGTGATAATATGCCAGAGATCGTGAGTTTGGCTCAGTCTGGCTTCTACATAGCTAGCATCAGAATAAATCGGCATATCTTGATACAAATCTTCTGCTCGAAATCCGGTTGCTTTCATGGATTTACCGTAGAGGTATCCGAGGGAATCGGGGGGATATTGCAACAGAGTTGTCAAATCATGGGGTGGAGCCATGTATCGCTCTTCAATCAATGCAGCAGATTGAGGATCTCGTTTCAAGTGTTTTACCGCCAAATCGAAGGATGGAGTATCTAGCAGGGCAAACACCATCTCCCCTACTACATCCAAACTCAAATCCCCAGCGAGCATTTTTAGGTAAGGTTGTAATTGAGTCTGATGGGTGAAACTGTTGCCAAATCTCGAACTGAGCAATGTAAATAAATCTCGATTCATTGCAATTACCGCCGCTGACTAGATTAAAATGTGAGTATCGCTCATGTAAATAATGTACGAGGATTGCTCATGTTTTGTCAAGGAAATTTTTTATCGATTTTATGAATACTGTTCCATCCACCCCCAGCCAGATGCGCCGCCAACCCCGTCAAGCTCGCAGCCAGGAGCGTGTAGATCGAATTTTGGATATCGCAGAGCAATTGTTTATTTCGGTGGGTTATAACGGGACTACGACCAATGCGATCGCGGTTGGTGCTAAAGTATCGATCGGATCTCTATATCAATTCTTTCCTGATAAGGCAGCAATTGTCTACGGATTGGCAACTCGATATAACCAACAACTGCGGCAGTTATTAATCGAGTTGGATCCCCTTGAAGGTGAAAGTTTCTCACTCACTGAATATATGGAGCAAATAATTGATACTATCGATCGATTTTTTGTGGATTATCCAGGTTATCAGGCGATATATATGTCGTTGCAAAGTTCGATGCCGGAGTTAGAAGCGATCGATGCAGCGGCGGATGCTCAATTAATTGAAGAATTGGCGATGATTCTTTCGATCCGCTGTGCGGGTTTAGAAGCAGAAGTCTATAGATCGATCGCATTTGTACTGGTAAAAATCATCGGGACACTATTGTGGACATCCCTGAGCCAAGATCGACTATTTCGGCAGCAAGTGGTAAAAGAAACCAAAAGATTGACTCTCAGTTATTTAGAAAGTTACTTCCCAAGATGATAAACTAGTAGTTGATGAGTTAGGAATACTTAACTTTGGCAATTATCGAAATAACCCCCGATTATCCAAGTCCAACAACTACAGATCGGCTCCTAGAGTCGATTCGTATGCACCCCGATGGTTTAACAGTCAAGGAGCTATCCGAAGGCTTAAACCGCCCTGTGTCTATGGTTCAAATCTGCTTGAAAACCCTCATCGCTAATCGACAAGTGGTAGTAAAGCAGCGAAGTTACGGTCAAAAACTAGCTAAGGTATATATAATCAAACCAACTCGCCAGCCAGTAGATCGTCAGTTTCAATTATCTGCTCACAACAGCTATACTGGATTGACACCGATCGGCTTACGAGAAGTAGCTGGATTGACTCAAACCCAAATCGCCGCCGAATTGGGTTTGACAGTTAGAACGATCGATGATTGGGAAGAGAAACGATCTCAACCCAAATTAGTACCATCTCAACTCAAGCATCTAATGTTAGTGTATCAATGTACGCTAGATGAATTAGTCGCCGCATTTGAGTGAGTACTAAATAATATCTTGTTATTAGCAACCGCTTGTAATTGAACTGCTAGCGGCCCTAATGTGTAAGTATCCCGATCGACAACAACGATGATTTCGATCGGGTATTTTTGGACTTTTACACGTTCTAAAAATTGAACATAACCAGATAACCTGTCGTCACCAATTTGAGGTCGATCGTCCAAAATTCCCACCCGTTTGGCATAAAGTTGGGATCTGACTAAGAGAATATTAAATTGCTGACGAATTTGCTCTTTAGTCATCTGGGTAGGATCGATAGTCACGTTGCCGATCTGCTGATTGCGATCGAACAGCTTGATATTGGGAGTGGCATCAGCGAATACTTGAATATTTTTTTCGCCGATTACATAGTTTTCGGTCGAAAAAATTCGGACTACATAATCTCTGCGTTCGGTTATTTGCTGATTGAGTTGTGTGAGTTGATTTGGTGCAAATTCGATAATTTGTTTGGAACTTTTTACCTCTTCGGGATTAGTTGCTTGGAGGGCATTAGTATTAGCTTGCTTGAGTAATAGATTTATTTCTTGGCTAACGGATCCTAAATTATCGGCGGTGATGACAGTAGAAGCTAGAACTTGATTGCGGAGAATACCAATATTACCTTGGCGAATCTTGCGATATTCTTGTTCGATATTATTAACTTCTTTTTCTAGGGATGCTAATCCTTGCCCTCTGGTTTTGACCTGGGTTTCTAATTGCTTGAGTTGACGATCTCTGACTTTGAGTTCGGTAGCACGAGTTTGGAATTCTCGTTCCAATTGTTGATGCTGTTTATTTTTTTCTTTGAGTTGAGCTTGGCGGACGGCTGCTTTTTGATTTAGTTGTTTGAGTTCGGTTTCGATGGTGAGAAGTTCGGCTTGCTTGGTTTTGAGTTGAGTTTCTAGTTCGGTTAGTTTGGGCGTAAGTTCGCTCAATTTTCGATCCAATTTTTTGACAGTATTTTCATAGGTTTTGAGCCGTTGAGTTTGCCGAACTAGATCTGGTTCTACCGCAATGGTATTGAGTTTCTGTTCGAGTTGCACTCGTTTGGTATCGATACCAATCATTTCTTGATTTATGGGGGCAATTTGTTCTTCGAGGTCGTTAACTCGATCTTTGAGATCTCGTACCTGTTCGACAACTACCCGCTGTTGTGCGGTCAAATCCCCGCGATCGCGCGAGATTTCGGTGACCTCTTTTACCAATTCTTTTCTTTGTTGAGCAACAGATTTCAGTTGATCCTCGGTGTTTTTGACATTTTGGGTCGCGATCGATTGTTTGAGAAGTTCATCTTTGAGAGATTTGTCAATACCTAATAATAGATCTTTTGCCTCTGATTGGGCGTTGCGGGCTACTTCTAACTCTCGTTGTACTGAATCTTTGGCTTCTAGAGCGCGATTCAGATTTTCTTTGGTATCAGACAGTTTGCGCTGGATTTTTTGGAGATCGAAAACGCCTATTCTCAGTTGCTCGCTAGCTCCAAAAATTAAAGTGAGTACAGAGGCGGAAATTAATGTACCCGTGATAATTGTCACGAGGGTAGCAGTTTGACGGGGACGTAATTTGAATAATGTCAGTCTCGCTTTGCCTACTTTCGTGCCAATGCGATCTCCAGACACCGCAATGATGCCCCCCAAAATCAAAACTGCCCCGATAAAAATGTAACCGCTCATCATGTTGAAGTCGGGAAGGGGGGCTAGTGTTTATGATATCACAGGGGTCAGGGTACAGGGGTCAGGGGTCAGGGGTCAGGGTACAGGGGTCAGGGGTCAGGG
>JANMEL010000223.1:0-3517 GCA_031376885.1 Chamaesiphon sp. OTE_70b_metabat_96
CCTATCCCCTATCCCCTATCCCCAATCCCCAATACCCTATTACCTACCTTCAAATTTTAGCCATCGGCGTGGCACCGATGAGACGTTGGAGTTCGTCGGGGCGGGAGGATTTGGCGACACCAGCTTCAAAGGAAATAGTGCCTTCGCGGATGTGTTTGGCGAGGATTGATTCCATTGTGTTCATGCCCAATTTGGCTCCGGTTTGGATGGAGCTGTAGATTTGAGCGGTTTTTCCTTCCCGAATTAGGTTGGAAATAGCGGGGGTGACAATCATGATTTCTTGGGCGAGAATCCGCCCGTATTCACCAGGTTTGGGTTTTTTCTTTTGGATCAAACATTGACTGAAGACGGCGACGAGAGAGTTCGATAACTGGGCGCGGATTTGGGGCTGTTGTTCGGGGGGAAATACATCTAGCATCCGATCGATCGTCTGAGCCGCAGAGCTAGTATGGAGTGTACCCATTACCAAATGTCCCGTTTCCGCCGCACTAATCGCCAAACTGATGGTTTCCAAATCCCGCAATTCTCCGACTAGAATCACGTCAGGATCTTCCCGCAAGGCACCTTTGAGCGCGTGGGTGAAACTTTTGGTGTCTTCGCCTTTTTGTCGCTGATGAATGAGACTTTTGACATTAGGGAAGACATATTCGATCGGGTCTTCGATCGTCAAAATATGTTCGGCGCGAGTCCGATTGATCAGATCGATCATTGCCGCCATCGTCGTAGTTTTACCAGAACCTGTAGGCCCTGTCACCAAAATCAATCCTCGCGGACGATGACTCATTTCTCTGACGATTTCTGGTAACCCCATCTGCTCGAAGTTGGGGATTTTGGAAGACAGAGCACGCAAACAAGCAGCAAAACAACCGCGTTCTTTGTACACATTCACCCGAAACCGCGCCAACCCTTTGACACCATAAGAACAGTCCAATTCCCAGTTTTGCTCTAACTCCTTCCGCTGGCTATTATTGAGCATACTGAAAATCATCTTCTGGCACTCTTGAGGCGTAAGCGGTTCATCACCGATCGGCGCAAGTTTACCACTGACTCGGAAATATACAGGCGAACCCGCTTGAATGTGCATATCAGAGCCGCCCATTTCGACGAGTTGCTCCATTAAATCTTCGATCATTACTTCAGACATAATCTAGGGGATAGGGTTTAGGGGATAGGGGATAGGGTTTAGGGGTTAGGGTTTAGGGTTTAGGGGAGACGGGGGTTTAGGGGATAGGGGATAGGGGAGATGGGGGAATGGTGAATTTCAATCCCTAATCCCTAATCCCTAATCCCTAGTCCCTAATCCCTATCCCCTATCCCCTATCCCCTAATCACTAAACCTTGGTGTCATACAATAGGGACAATCCAGCCATTCAGGTTTGAGTTCTGCCGAGCAGGTGCTGCAAACGAGAGTGGTTTTGCGTTTGGCTTTGAGTTCGGCTTCCAAACCGGAGTCAGTGAACGTGACTCGTTCTACTTCATCGAGGGTAGTGTGTCCTTCTTGAACTAGTTGGAGACTGTAGGCGAGCAGGGTTTTCATCCCCTGTTGAACGGCGGTTTCCTTGATCAAGGCAGTGGGAGCGCGATGGTTGATCAGACTGGCTAATTCGTCAGTGATTTGCATCACTTCATAGACACCTGCACGTCCGCGATAACCGATCCCATTACATTTTTTACATAGTTGTCCGGCGGTTCTGGCTGATTCGATCGCATCATTAGTCAGCTCATTGGCTTTGTAGAAAGTGATCAGAGCATCCCCAGAACTAGACAAGCCAAATCGAGCCAAATCTTCCCGCGTCGGCTGGTAGCCAATCCGACAGTCAGTACAGACTCGACGCAATAGCCGTTGAGCGACAACCCCAATCAGCGCAGCCGAAACCATGAAAGGTTCCACACCCATCTCATCGAGACGTGCGATAGCTCCAGCCGCGTCATTAGTATGCAAGGTAGTCATGACCATGTGACCAGTTAGAGCCGCCTCCATCGAGGTTTTAGCCGTCTCCTGGTCGCGAGTTTCTCCGACCAAGATGATGTCAGGATCTTGCCGCATGAAGGCACGGAGGATCGAGGCGAAATTCATCCCTTTCTCACGAATTACCTGGACTTGGTTGATACCTGGGAGAGCATATTCGATCGGATCTTCCGCCGTACTAATATTCACCCCAGGATCGTTACGTTCCGCCAAGAGCGAGTAAAGTGTAGTAGATTTGCCAGAACCTGTCGGCCCAGTTACCAGGATCAAGCCAAACGGACGACTACCCATCGCCCGAACGATATCGAGAGTAGGTAAATCGCTAATTAACTTATCCAAACCCAACTGAGTGGAGGAGTTGTCTAGAATCCGCATACAGACTTTCTCGCCAAATCGACTGGGGAGAGTACTCACCCGAAAGTCTACTTTCCGCCCTTCAAATGTCCGGCGAATCCGTCCATCTTGAGGCATCCGACGCTCGGCGATATCCAGTTCGGCAATAATTTTGAAGCGCGAAACGACGGCGGGAATAATGTGCTTGGGTAGCGTCGGAAAAGCTAATCGCAATACGCCATCCTTGCGGAAGCGGATTCTCAAGCCCTCATCTTGGGGTTCGATGTGGATATCCGAAGCTTTTTCCATAATAGCTTTGGCGAGAATTTGATTGACCAATTTCACCACTGGAGCAGCTTCAGCTCCAGCGACATCGATCTCATCATTCACCTCCTCTTCACCCATGCCCAATTCAGGGCTATCGAAATTATCGATTTCGATGCTCAGGTTTTTCTTGGAGTTGTCTGCCTCTTCTCGTTGAACTTGCTCATCTAGATAGCTATCGAGGAGTTTTTGGTAATCCTCAGGGGCGATAACTTCACTCCGCCAAGCGATACCTTGAGGGCGAAGAATTTTGTCCAAGTCATTTCTGGCTTGCAAATCATCGGGTTTAATCATCCCCACCGAGAGAATCGGCGGATCTCCGTCAATTTTATAAACTGGTAATAATTTGAGTTGACGACAACTATCGATCGAAATAAAAGAATTTATTAATTCGCGAACCTGAATCTGACTAACTTGTGTCGATTCAATATCGACGGCATTTAAGCCATAGACAATTTTAAGTTCAAATAACTGTTGTTTTTTATATTGATGTTGTAGCTCCGCAGGCAAAGCTTTGCCTGTCAACGATTCCAGCACATCCATCAGGGGATGGTTATTGGCACGACTATCAACCAATGCTTGTTTGAGTTGCTCCGCACTGACATAACCCGCTTGGATCAGCTTGTTACCAAAAGGTGAGAAGTCATTCCGAAGGATCAGTGCCCGTTTGGGCGATGAAGATTGAGTCATGGCTACTATATAGCAGGGGTCAGGGGTGAGGGGACAGCGAAAAGTGCTACTGGTCGGGTGACCCGCCCAGTGGTCTTGGGGTCTCCCCTGTCTTGTCGTTTTTTTATTCGGGGGGAACCCCCTAATAAAAACGCCGCAAGTAGAGCACCTTTTCAAGACAGGGGTCAGTTTGGGAAAGCTGACGCAAACCATAGTTTGAGC
>JANMEL010000245.1:0-2063 GCA_031376885.1 Chamaesiphon sp. OTE_70b_metabat_96
CTGGCTTTTTTGCTCTAAGGATATTTTATTGGTGTAAAAATCAAAATGGAAAAGTAAATAGGAGTACTTTGATATCAACTATTATTCGGTTGACTCGTGAGCCGGGAAAATTCTTTGATGTCTATTTGAAAAATCAAACAATTCCATCCATCGAAGCCCAAAGAAAATCTAGTCAAATGCTGGGCGAAGCTATTCAGCTTAGAACAATTAAGTAACCTTTATTCTAGGAGAAGTAAAATGATTAATTTCACACAAATTTATACCAATTTTGATCATGCCATCGATAACCTGAAGGTGATTCTTGATCAAAGCGATCGCCCTGAAGCTGAAGAATATCGAAAGCAACTTCAGCTAGAAACAAAAGCCCTACGAGAAAATCCGATTTTACGAGTTGCCTTTGTTGGTCAATACAGTGCTGGAAAATCTACAATTATTTCTGCCTTGACTGGCAACCGTAAGATTAAAATCGGTCCTGCTCCCACCACTGATAAGGCTACTCCCTACTCGTGGAATGGCATTGAAATTATGGATACTCCCGGTATTGGGACAGAGCAGGAAGATCATGATGATGTCACCTATACAGCGATCGAGCAGGCAGACCTATTGATATTTTGCACAACTCATATGCTATTAGATAACCAAATCATCGATCATTTTCGCAAACTTGCCTACGAAAAATGCTATGGCGACAAAATGATGTTAGTATTCAACAAACTTTCGGCGGAGCGGGGCACTGATGATCAAAAAATTGCCAACTATCGAGCTAGTATGATCAAAGCCCTCCATCCCCATAGTCTTGATGAGTTTACAGTTTGCTTCTTTGATGCCAAGAACTACTGTGAAGGGGTGGATGAAGATGATAGAGAACTTATTGAAACAAGTCGTTTTCCTGATTTTATTAAAGCTCTTAATCAATTTGTCCAAGAACGAGATAAACTTGCTCAACTCAGTAGCCCAATTCGTCGAGTGCGAGGCTACACAGAAGAAATAGAAAGAAATTGGTTTTGTGATAACTCAGCCCAAGATGAGTCTTTTTTAGAAGTTCTCACTCGACTTTCTCGCCGGATTCGTGAAGAACGTCAAAAACTGGATATTGAGGTAAGAAGACTCTCGTTAAATGCTAGCTCAATAATTCGGACATTTGGGAGTGATTTCGCAAATGATATCCCAGAATTTACAAGTCAGATAGAGCTAGATAATCGTCAAAAGGAAATTGAAATAGGGATTTTGGAGGTTTATACCCAATCTGAGAAAGACTTCAATAAAGCCATAGAAAACTCGGTTAAATCCTTACAAGATGATGTTATAGAAATACTTAAGAGCAATCGAGCATCAGATTTTATAGCAACACTTGAGCCTGAAACAGAACTACGATCTAAATCAGTTTCTGAGGGATGGGATTTTGAAAAGATGACTAAACAAGCCCATTTTCTAGGAAAGTTTGCTGCAAACCTTGGGATTAATATTAGCCAAAAAGCAATAGGGCCTGGTGGCAAGATTTTTAGTGGCTCATGGGGAGTGGCAGGTAGTGAACTACATAAAATAGTTCTTTCTGTTGGAAAGTCTTTAGGGTTTAAATTTACTCCTTGGGGAGCAGTTGGAATTGCCACAAAACTTGGAACTGCGGCAAAATTTGCGGGTCCAGTTATTGGTATTCTTCTATTCGGCTGGGAACTGCTGGGTACTCATGATAAATCTAAGCGTGAACAAAAAATGAAGGAAACACAGGGACAAATTGAACGTGAATTTGCTCAGATTGCTCGTAGTTTAGAACAACAACTCAAGGATCGACTACAGGAATTTGAATCCCTATGCTTTGATTATCTAGAGATGGAAATTCGTTCAAAGCGTGAGGAATACCAAAATACAAAAACTGGTAATAGTGAACAATTAGGAAAGCTCCGAAGAGTGCAACAACAACTTGATACCCTAATTCAAAGTCTCAGATAATATTATGGCAGCAGCTATAAAGCAACAATAATCAGCTTATGAAAATCTTTACTGCGATCGTTGAGCGAGATACTGATACTAATATTTATGTGGGTTATATTCCCGGATTTACT
>JANMEL010000281.1:0-12696 GCA_031376885.1 Chamaesiphon sp. OTE_70b_metabat_96
AATACAAACTTAGTCATGTTGCTTTTGGTTACTCTACTTACTCAATTACTGTCGTAGACTGCAAGCCGTTCGACTAGATCATTGTAGACTAATCACTGCCAATTGCTCCGTTGATGTCGATTATCTCCAGTACGGGATCGATCGTTTTGACAGGGTATAAAGATGCTCCCCAATACCGATTACCTACGGTACGCTACGCGAACGAACCTCAAACACTGGAATTGTCTTTAATTTTCATAGTGATAACGGGCTTGTAAAAATTGGATAGATTCATCTTTGATGCGATAAATTAATCGATGCTCTAAATCTATTCTTCGCGACCATGTATTTGCTTCCATGAATTTTAGTGGCTCTGGCTTACCAATTCCTGAAAATGGATCTATACAGACAGATTCCACTAGATCGAGAATTTTGTTGGCTTTTTGAACGTCTTGCCTGTAGCACCATTGCAAATCTTCTCTGAAGTCTTCATCAAAAATAATTCGCCTTTGAATGATGATTATTTCTGGTTGAGAATTTTCCGAGCGATTCTTATCTTTCTTTTTAGCGGACAATTCCCAAGTCCTCGCATAACGCGGAGATCGATTGTGATGGGTTCTCTGGCTCTGAATGGCTGTAGCCTTGAAGATCTCTTTGTTTGGCTCGATCGATCGCCCGATGCAATCTAGTTGCGTTGGCTGGAGATCTCAGTAGATAAACTGTTTCTAGGAGGCTGCTGAGGTCTGTTTCGGCGATGAGCGCGACGTTTTTATCATTGCCGTCTCGTTTGACTATGATAATGTCTTTGCTGTCTGCTACTCGATCGAGCAGAACGCCTAAATTACTCTGGGCTTCGGTGTAGCTAATTTCGCTGCTAGTCATACGGTGATGTCTGAGTCTCGTATGTCGATTATAACTTACCACTTGTAGAGGTGTGAGGCTCGATCGCCTCCGGTACGCTACACGATCGATAATTTCGACAGGATATAAAAATACTCCTCAACGGCAATCGAACCTCAAACACTGAAATTGTCGGGTTTCTCGAAGTAGGTAATCGATTGCCCTTGGCACGCTCCGCGAACGATAATTTCAACAGGGTATAAAGATGCTCCTCAATAGCGATTACCTCCGGTAGGCTACGCCAACGATCGAACCTCAAACACTGAAATCGTTGGGTTACGAGGCTCAATCTAACCTACCGTAAGAAAATCTCACTGCTAATGATTGGATTTGTTTGTATTTTCAGAATCGTCATTTTTGAGCTTGTCTTTTAATTGCATCATTAATATGTGTTGATTTCTTACATATCTGACTTGAAATATACCCGAAACCAACAAAGTAACATTTGCAATTGTCATTATAGATAAAAATATCTTTTTTGTTTGATTATTTTCATATCTTTGTTCACTGGTCGAAGCTATTGTAATTATCGCTGGATTATGCTTGAGGTCAGAACTTGCTTGATTTGATTTGTGTGTATACTCTTTTAATGTCAATGTTCCAAAAAATGCTGTACCTAACAAGCCAGCTAAAATAGTTCTATGAGGAGATACAGGATCTAGCATGGCAGATGCTAAATTACACAAAAGATCTTTGAGCCGCGATGATGACTTCATTTTACTGCCCAGTATTATTATTTTAGATTCGGACTCCATAATTTAGAATACCCTTAACAACTCCATCGACGACTAAATTGGTTTGGCAATCAACCATGAAAAATAAAAAGGATAGATCTAAATTTAGACCTATCCTAAAAGTTTAACTTTTAATTAAAGTTTAAGCTTTACCCATTTGAGCGGCAACTTCTTCGGCGAAGTTGGACTCTTTCTTCTCGATGCCTTCGCCGAGAATGAAGCGGGTGAAACGAGCGACGGTGATTTCTTCGCCGAGTTGTTTGGCAACAGCGGCGATCGAGTCCGACACTGTGATATTCTGATCCTTGATGTAGGGTTGATCTACTAGGGTCATTTCTTTCAGGCGTTTGTCGATGCGTCCTTTGACGATCTTTTCTTTCATTTGGTCGGGTTTGTTGGCGATATCATCCCGTCCCATTTCGATTTCTTTTTCCTTGGCGGAAATTTCATCGGGAATAGCATCGACGTTGATATATTCAACGTTAGGACAAGCGGCAATTTGCATCGCCAAGTTTCGCGCCAAAGCGGTGAATTCTTCATTACC
Source organism: Chamaesiphon sp. OTE_70b_metabat_96 (assembly GCA_031376885.1). GTDB lineage: Bacteria > Cyanobacteriota > Cyanobacteriia > Cyanobacteriales > Chamaesiphonaceae > Chamaesiphon. The sequence continues at coordinate 2,158 of JANMEL010000281.1, forward strand.
AGCAACATTTGCCGAAGCGCAATCGATTTCGATTAGGACTCCAACTCGTCCGCCAGTGTGGATATAAGCACCAACAGTACCTTCAGTTCCAGTAGCTACTTGATAATTCGCTAACCGCCGAACGTTGAGATTCTCGCCCAGAGTCGCGATCGATCTCACCATTGCTTCGGATACTTTGATAGTATTGTCGCTAGCATAGGATTGATCTAACAGTCCTTCGACACTATCAGCCGTAATCGATTGTGCAGCCAAACTTTCGACCAAATCTTTGAAAGCATCGTTACGCGCCACAAAGTCAGTTTGACAGTTTACTTCGAGCAATACACCACTTTTACCATCAGCCGCGATAAACCGATCGACCAAGCCTTCAGCCGTCACGCGGTCGCTTTTCTTCCCAGCCGATACTACCCCTTTCTGACGCAGCCATTCTGACGCTTTGGTCAAATCGCCTTCAGTCTCGCCCAAAGCTTTCTTACAGTCCATCATCCCTGCACCCGTTTGGCGACGCAGTTCTTGAACCATCTTTGCAGTTATTTCAGCCATTTTCCTTTATCTGTGTTCGAGATGGTTAGGAGTTGGGGAGTATAATTTCAACTCCCCATCCCTAATTTTAGCCTTCGCCGCCTTCTTCTGAAGTTACTTCTACGCCTTCTTCATCAAAGTCGCCTTCCAATCCTTCTTCATCGAAGAATTCTTCTTCACCGTCAAGTTGACCGTGACGACCTTCATAAATCGCATCGGCGAGCTTACCGAGGATCAATTTGACGGAACGAATCGCGTCATCATTCGCTGGAATCGCTACATCTACCAAATCTGGGTCGCAGTTGGTGTCGAGTAGAGATACGATCGGAATGTTCAGCTTTTTGCATTCCAACATCGCGTTATATTCCCGTCGTTGATCGACGACAATGACGATATCGGGTACTTTCCGCATATTTTTGATCCCACCCAGATATTTCTGGAGCTTGGCCATTTCCCGACGGAGTACGGAAGCTTCCTTCTTGGGTAGAAGATCTAGTGCGCCGCTATTTTCGCGACGTTCGAGATCTTTCAAGCGTTCTACACGACTTTTAATGGTCGTCCAGTTGGTGAGCATTCCCCCCAACCACCGTTGGTTGATGTAGGCTGCACCACAACGGCTCGCTTCTTGAGCGATGATACCTGCGGCTTGGCGTTTGGTACCGACAAATAGAAAGCGTTTGCCTTGTTCGGCGGCTGTCCGCATGTAAACATAGGCTTCTTCCATCAACTGTGCGGTTTGCACCAAGTCGATGATGTGTACGCCGTTCCGTGCAGTGAAGATGTATGGAGCCATTTTGGGGTTCCAACGTCTGGTTTGGTGTCCAAAGTGAACGCCAGACTCCATCATCTGCGCCAAAGATACTACTGGCATAAATCTATTTCTCCTGTTCGGGTTTATCCTCCACTCAGGCTGTATTTCTCGATCGAAACACCCGAATTCCTGAATGTGCGAATTTTAAGACAACCTTTTCATTCTATCAAATTTTGGGGAATTGTGAGCAGGCAGAGGTAAAATGTTTCCGACCATTCGACGATCGCTCCATAAGTATCCCCCGTCTGTCCGCCAAATCGCCGCTGGAAATAATAGCCAGTAAGTACAGCAACTCCGCAACCAGCCGCAGATCTGAGCAGTAGTGGTAAGTAATCATTTGGCTGTAAATAAATCTGGCATCCAGTCACCGCTAGCATGACCACCAAGCCGAGTAATAAGTCTTGAGGTAGTCTCAATCCTTCCCGATGAAAGGCACCCTTCCCGACCGCTTTTAGATAGGGATAGAGCGCGATCGCCAGTACTTGTCCCCAGCGACTCCAACCAGCAACCAGCATCAGTACCCAAATTCGTCCGCTACTAATCTCACTCAGCGCACAGACTTTGAGCATAATCACAATTACCGCCGACATCGCCCCAAAAGCACCCGTCACACTATCCGCCATCACCGTCAACCGCCGCTCTGGATCCTGCACCGCCAATCCATCCGCCGCATCCATCACCCCATCGAGATGTAGTCCACCCGTCCACCAGAGCCAGATTGCGACGATGAGACTCGATCGCACCAGATCGGGCATTTGCAGCCAATCCAACCCCAAATCTACCGCTCCTAAAGCAAATCCCAAGCACACCCCAACTACAGGTGCCCAGCGAGCAATTCGAGCGAAATCTAGCTGTAAATGAGCGGGGATGGGGAAGCAGGTATAAAAAGTAATTGCAGCTAGAAAGGAATTCAACTGGGAGGTGGGGTTTGGCTGAGGTTTATCTAGACTTAATGTGCTGTTGGATACTCCTTTTCGATCGGGAATCAATTTAGAGAAATAAGACATATTGGGGAAAGATGGCGAGGAATTATCATTATCCATCGATTCGCCAAGGGCGAGGCTACGCCAACGGTGAAAAATTGAGGTAAGCCAGATCCCCTTGCGATAAATCAGATCCCCGACTTCTCGGAAGAAGTCGGGGATCTTAGCGTCTCTTCTAACCGTAAAATATCCATGTCCGAAAACAGCTAGATCTTACCGAAAATCGGGTTTATGCTGAAATCATGAAAATCGATAGAGACGTTTGTTACCGAGCACTGCAAGCCAGAGATGCTAGATTCGACGGGCATTTTTTTACAGCAGTACTGACCACCAAAATCTATTGTCGCCCCATTTGTCCAGCGCGAATACCTTATCTCGAAAACTGCTTATTTCTGCCTACCGCCGCAGCAGCTCATAGTGCGGGGTTTCGTCCTTGTCTGCGCTGTCGCCCTGAAATTGCCCCGAATTTACTAGGACGAATCGAGCCAACTTCTATGGTATTCGATCGAGCCTTAAATGCGATCGCCGCAGGTGCCCTAGATGAAGGAGGAGTAACCGAATTAGCCACCCAGTTGGAAATTAGCGATCGACACCTCCGGCGACTGTTTACGGAGCATCTGGGAGCCTCTCCAGTGATGGTAGCTCAAACTAGGCGGATCCTATTTGCCAAACAACTCATCGACGAAACCACTCTCTCGATGACTGATGTGGCGATGGCGGCTGGTTTTGCCAGTACGCGCCGTTTTAATGAGGCCATCCAAAAAACTTATCAGAAACAACCTCGCGATTTACGCAAACTCAAAACTGTGAGTACCGAACAGACCCCCTATATTACGATTAAGTTGCCCTTTAGTCCGCCCTATGACTGGGTGAGGCTGTTGCAATTTTTGGCGGGAAGAGGGATGCCAGGAATCGAAGTTGTCACGAGCGAATATTATCAACGGACGATCGCGATCGATGGACTACATGGCATAATCGAAGTCCGCCCCGTAGCCAGCGAAAACTATCTCCTAGCCAAGATCCAGTTTCCCCAAGTGACTGCTTTAGCGCAAATTGTCGAGAGATTACGGCGGGTATTTGACCTCGGTGCCAATCCTACCGCGATCGCCGCCCATTTAGCTACCGATTCTCCAGAGGAGAGGCTACGCCAACGATATCTAAATCCCCTCGTGACAAATCTGCCAGGATTGCGGGTGCCAGGGGCTTGGGATGGCTTTGAATTGGCAGTTAGAGCGATTCTGGGTCAACAGATTAGCGTCGCGGCTGCTACCACCCTAGCGAGTCGATTGGTGGCGGCTTATGGGGAACCGTTGGTGACTGGAGATACTTGGGCAGATCCCAGATTGAAGTTTGTGTTTCCTCGCCCAGAACTATTAGTAGGCAAGGATTTAACCGAATTGGGGATAATGAAGGCTAGAGCGAAGTCCATTGAATCCCTAGCGGCTACCCTAGTCGAAAATCCCCAGGCACTCCAAGGCTTTCAAACATTAGAAGAAGCTGTTAAACAGTTGTGCAAATTTCCCGGCATCGGCGAATGGACGGCGAACTATATTGCCATGCGATTTTTGCGAGAACCCGATGCTTTTCCCACCAGCGATTTAGGCTTATTACGAGCGATGGAAAAACGCGAACAACCCATGACAAAAGCTAGATTAGTAGAACTTTCTGAAGCTTGGCGACCTTGGCGAGCTTATGCAGCAATGTATTTATGGTCTGCCGGATAGCTTTTAACCCATATTCCGCACTTCAAGAAAGTATTATCCAAATCCAACAGTTTCCGCTCTAGAGACAACACGAATCGCCGCCTCTCTAGCTTCCCCCCAAACCCCTCACCCCACACCCCGAAAAACAAGAATTTTAGGGTAAAATCTGTGAAGTGCGGAATGTGGGTTTTAATATAGCCGCAAAGCGCAGGCAAAGCAGGGGATTGAACTTGAATCTTCTCTATTTTTAGTACAGCTTTAGGTGGACTTTACATCATTAGCGGCGGTTACTTGTGCGGGCAACGCTCCACGTTGGCGGAGCTTGCGCCTTGCGCTTACAACCGCTGACTAACAAAAACTTTTAATAATAATGATAAAACTTTTAACCTGTCGAATCGAATCAACAATAGGTATAATTATTTTAGTCGTCGATGGGAAGAGTCTATGCGCGCTAGATTTTGACGATAGAGAATCACGGATGATGAAACTATTGCACAAACGCTATCGATCATTCGAGCTTGTCGAATCCAAACTCCCAGAATTTAGCAGTAAAATCCGCGCTTATCTAGATGGAGATTATGGAAGTTTAGAGGATATTCCCCTGAATGCTGGGGGTACAGATTTTCAGCAATTGGTATGGCAAAATCTCCGCACGATTCCCGTGGGTAGTACCGCATCATATGGGCAAATCGCCGCAAACTTGGGCAAACCAACAGCAGCCAGAGCCGTAGGGATGGCAAATTCCCTCAATCCGATCGGTATTGTCGTTCCTTGTCATCGAGTAATTGGAGCTAGTGGCAAACTTACTGGCTATGCAGGTGGATTGGAGCGCAAACAGTGGTTATTGCAACATGAAGGGGTCAGGTGATATCGAGCAAAATTTAAGGTAAATTATTTGAAATATCTAGTAGGGGATACCTCTTGTTATTTATAGCAGGGGTCAGGGGTGAGGGGACAGGGGTCAGTTTGGGAAAGCTGACGCACTAATGGTTTGAGCATTTACATCTGTCCGAACCGCCCTGGCGGTTGCTTTAGATTATGAGACAGTAAATTTGGAATTTTATCCATACAATCCAAAATCCAAAATTACGCCGATCGATCTTGATGAATTGATGGGGTGAGCACTTTCATCGAGCCGATTGTGTGGGTTAATCTTTCAATTTTAGTTAGAAGTGGATCGATCGATTGAAGATCGCCGATCGAGATTAATCCTTTTAATTCGATCGCCAATCGTTCGATCGCCACAGCACCAATATTAGCACTAGCACCTTCGATTTCATCGATTCGGTATTGGATTGCTAGTAGATTTCGACCGCCTTGTGCTAGGCTCGTACAGTCATCTAGAGCCGTACGCAGGAGCTGAATTTGTGCCTGAGTATTGGTGACAAAAACTTGAATAATTTTTCGTTCAAATTCACGATCGCCTTGAGATATTTGATGTAGATATTCCAAATTGATGGGTAATTCAGACGATCCGAGTAGTAATCGATTCGTTATTGGTGGAGCCGGATTTAGATGTGCTGTCGCAGCGGCTAATTCTGAGATACTCTCGGCGAGAGAGCCGAAAATTTGTGTCCATTGAGTCAGTGTGGCATCCAATTCTTCTTTACGCACGGGTTTTGTCAAAAAATCATCCATCCCTGCCGCCATCGCCAATTCTAGATCTTCTTTCATGGCACTAGCAGTGAGAGCGATGATAATTGTATGACGGCGATTTCCTTCTCGTTGACGAATTGCGCGAGTAGTCGCGTAGCCATCGAGCCGAGGCATTTGACAATCCATCAAAATTGCATCATAATCTCGCTCGGCAAGTTTGATCAGTACTTCTTCGCCATCGTTAGCGAGATCGGCTTGATAGCCTAAGTTTTTGAGTTGATTGAGGGCGACTTTTTGGTTGACTTTATTGTCTTCTGCGACCAAGATATGTAGATGCGATCGAACTTGTGGGGGCGATATTTTTTTAGATACGGGATGGAGATCCGCTCCCCATTTGTGAGGATCGATAAGTTCTGCCGATCGATTGAGTAAGCTTAATGGCTTAACTGGCTTGAACATATAGCTAGCAATTTGCGATCGCTCTTGGAGGATTTGCGCTAGATCGTACTCATTGAAGGAGATCGTCGAGATCGTTTGCAAACTACTGAGTTCGGGATAGTGACTAATTTGCTCTGGGAGAGTGGTGTGGGGGCTGTCAAGCAGGGTAAGATCTGTAATGAGGATATTGAAAGGTTTTTCTGTTGCGACAGCCGCTAGGAGCAAATTCAGCACCGCTGTACTGCTCGCCGTCGTGGTGACGATCGCCCCGTAGTGTTCGGCGACAGCGGCGATCGATCGGCGGCTATGTTCCCAGTTTCCGGCGATCAGTAACCGTTTTCCACCCATTACTTGGGTCAATTTTTGGTGATGACTGATGAGTTCGCCGCTATTTCCTGGGATGGCACTAGCGATCGTACAAGTGAGGGTGAACCAAAAGCTAGAACCAGCTCCAGGCGCACTAATCACCCCAATTTCGCCACCCATCATTCCCACCAATCGTTTGGAAATTGACAATCCCAAACCAGTTCCCCCATATTGACGAGTAGTGGAGGAATCAGCCTGCGAAAAAGACTGGAAAATCTTGTCTTGGCTATCTGCTGCGATGCCAATTCCGGTATCTTGGACTTGGAAATATAGGGTAGTTTGGCGATCGGTAGTAGCAATTGAACTAATATCGATCGACACACCCCCACTATCGGTAAACTTGATCGCATTACCGATTAAGTTGGTCAAAACTTGTGTCAATCGAGTCGGATCTCCTTGCAATTCGGCGGGAATATTTGAATCCACGCGACAACTCAATTCGATTCCTTTGGAGTAGGCATTATTTGCTAATACTTCTATTACCTGTTCGACGCAATTCGTGACATTAAAATTAATTTTCTCTAGCTGCATCTCTCCCGATTCAATTTTGGAGAAGTCTAGAATCTCATTAATGATATTTAGGAGGGTGTCAGAGCTACTCCGAATCGTTTCGACAAAATCTCGTTGTTCGTCGTTGAGTTTTGTTTCTAGTAGCAATTCTGTCAAACTGACAACACCATTCATCGGCGTACGAATCTCATGACTCATATTTGCCAAGAATGCACTTTTCATTTTACCTGCTGATTCGGCTAATTGACGAGCTTTTTCTAGGGCAATATTTTCTTTGGTTAGTTCTTGCTGTGTATTGCGTTCTCGTTCGATTAGTAATGATTGAAGTTGTTTGGGAACGGTGACATCTTCGATTAGTAGTAGTAGTCCTGATAGGACTGATGTATTTTCAGTGTCGATTCCATCGATAATGTCTCGTTGAATCTTCCGCCAATCAAATAATGGTTCGAGTTTGATCGAGAAAAATTTATCATTCCGTTTCACTTCCTTTGCGGGTAAGTTCCGATAGACATGGAGATCCTCCAGCGTATTTTTCCACTCAGACAAACTCAGCCAATCAGGAACCAAGAAATGCTGAATTTTATCGCCGATATTAATATTTAATAATTGAGACGCGATCGGATTGCAAAACCAGACTGTACCATCTAATTCTGTTGCAATCAAACCCATCGATAAACTATGTGCGATGGCGGCTTGAGCCGATTGAGAACGACCCAAATCGGCAGCAAGTGTAGCTAGTTTAGCTACTTTTCCGACTGGAATTGCCGCAAATGGTAGCGGATCTTGTGCATGAGGTGCGTGGGAGACTAAATTAATTTGGTATGTTTGCCAGAGCCTGTCGATCTGATTTTCAACCAAAAAATCTGTGTATTGCCGTTCACAATAAGCGACCCCCATCGTAATTAAAATCCCCAAACCAATCGGCGCAACAACAGGGAGCAAATAATTGCTACTAGCTAAAGCTAAAGTAGCGATCGCCATCCAGCCACCGCTCAATGTTATGACACCAAGTAACCTTTGACCTGGCGTAACTCGACTGAGTTGATAACTTAATAGTGGACTAACCCCCAATAAAATTAGAAACAACATCCAATCAGGTACAATATACAATCGTTCTTGTCGGAGTAGATTATCAACGATTGCCGCTTGCAGATAAATAGTACTTACCCCACCAGATCTGTCGAATGGAGTCGAGATTGAATTAGATCGATTGTTGGTAGTGCCGACTAGCACGATTTTGTTATTAAACTTCTTGGCAATTTCTCGACGTTCCGCTTCTGTATTGGGTTCTTCGAGAATTAAATTTAGCTTCTCACTATGAGCTTTGGCGATCGATGCAGGCCAATTAATCCAAAAATTTCGCTCATCTTCAGGGCGTTTAATTGATGGATAATTGCTCATATTATGGCCAGCAACTACCATCCAAGCCAATGGAGATTCGAGGTTCGAGCTATTCACCCCATTCTGGAAACTAGGGACTGTTTTGTAAAATTCAATCTGGCGAACTACGCCATCATGACTAACAATACTATTGATATGTCCGACTCCCTCAGCTACTGCTTTGAGCTGAGGATTGGGTTCGATGCATTGAATATCTTCACAATTTTTGGCGAGGATCACTGCCTTATTTTTGGCAATAGCCTGTACAAATTGCTCATCAGCCATTGTTGAGCCGCTAAAAATCTGCTCGAAGGCAATTGCACTGGGATTGTACTTTTGGATAATATTCAGGAACTTGGTATACTGGAGCCGATCCAACGAACTAGCGTTATCGACCTCCACCACCACGACTCGATCGTCCCAACCGCGTTCGCCTCTCAATTCCATCAGCCGATTGTAGGCAAAATCTTCGACAGGTTGACTCGCGCCAATCCTCACCAAACCGATAACTACTGCCGCTGCGATCGGCCCAGGTAGCCATCGCCATGTAGATCTCAGATTGGCTGGGATCTGCTGTGAGAAATTGGTAAATCGAGTGAGGTAGTTCAATATTTTCGAGATAAGCGGTAAAGGATGAGGAATTGAGCCTTGGCTAGTTTGTACCTAGATACGTTACAAACAAGCAATTTTCCTGGCATCTAACTAGCAGTTCTCAATTAGAATACTCCTAATCTAGATCCTTGGAATCGGCAACATTGCGGTTAATATCTCCTTAATTAGCAGATCCGAGATCCGTTCGCGTAGCGTCTCTGGAAGAGAATCGATCTCTGGATGTTTTGGCTCATAGCTGACAGTTTTCGTCGCCCCGATTTGAGTCGGGAGAATGAAGATCCCTTTCCCAGCCTTAACTTTTTTATCAGTTTTGAGCGTGAGAATAATCTCATCCAAATCGATACCAGCAGGGAGTTCGGTTTCCAAATCGGCACGAGAGATCGTCCGATCTTGACGCTCTGCTTGGGCTAACGTCCATAAGCCGATCTTGACAGCGATCCGTCCGGCAGCTACCATTCCTACGGCAACAGCTTCGCCATGATTGACTATAGTATATTTCGTCACACTTTCGATCGCGTGACCGATCGTATGGCCGTAATTGAGCGTCGCCCGCAATCCAGTCAATTCCTTTTCATCCTTGGCGACGATATCAGCCTTCGCTCCAGCGGATCGGCCTAAAATAGCCGTCAAAAGTGCCCCATCAACTTCAGCCTGTGTCAGGCTTGGTGCCTGCTCCAGCAAGTCAAATAACTGCGGATCGCCAATAATCGCATATTTAATTACTTCCGCCATCCCCGCTCGAAATTCCCGTGCAGGCAAAGTGGAGAGCAAATCTGGATCTGTCACCACCAAACGCGGTTGATGAAAAGCACCGATCAAATTTTTGCCCTTGGAGTGATTTACCCCCGTCTTTCCCCCGATCGACGAATCCACCATCGCCAGTAGAGTCGTCGGTACCTGCACCACATTCATGCCTCTAAGCCACGTAGAAGCAGCAAACCCCGTCATATCTCCAATCACACCACCACCCAAAGCAACCAGGGTTGAAGAGCGTTCTAGCCCGTTTTCCAGAGCACGGTCGTGGATGAGTTCGATCGATCTCAGGGTTTTGTACTGCTCTCCATCGGGCACCTCACACCAAGATACTTCAAAATTAGCTGCTCTTAGAGCGGCGATCGCTCGTTCTCCATACAATCCAAATACAGTTGGATTGGATACCACCATTACCTTATCACCCACACCCAGGGCACGGCATTTCTCCCCCAGACGGTCTAAATTTCCAGGGGCGATCGAAATTTCATAAGGATTTGCAGCCAGCGCAACTCGAATCGATTCCATAAAAATAACTTTAAATTGTAAACTGAATATTGTATATCAGGGGTGAGGGGTCAGGGGTCAGGGGTCAGACAGTTCGATCCCGATCTAGCAACCGCCAGAGCGGTTAGGACAGATGTAGACGCTTCCGCTCTGGCGGAGGCTACGCCAACAAACCATTGTGCCGTCAGCTTTCCCAAGCTGACCCCTGTCTTGAAAAGGTGCTCTACTTGCGGCGTTTTTATTCGGGGGTTCCCCCCGAATAAAAAAACGACAAGACAGGGGAAACCCCAAGACCACTGGGCGGGTCACCCGACCATCAGCACTTTTCGCTGACCCCTGACCCCTGACCCCTCACCCCTGC
>JANMEL010000290.1:0-15216 GCA_031376885.1 Chamaesiphon sp. OTE_70b_metabat_96
TCCTGAACATATGCGTAGTGACGAGCCATTTTTCTTTGAGTCATCTTCTCAAACCCGCTTGACAACTGCGATCGCTTCTTAACTTGTCACGAATGGGGGATAGGGAATAGGGAATAGGGAATAGGGGGAACTTTAGATGAAAACAATACTAAAAAAGATTGTGTTGTTACTTTCGCAGGAGGTCTATAGCATTGCACTGTTTACCATTTTCGAGCGCGAAGCCTAATAATGAGAACACCCAGTAAGATCGGCCCTCACACTCCATGCAATCCTTACAGCAACTCATCGATTTCGATCGCCTGCACGTTTGGCATCCCTATGCAGCCATGCCAAATCTGCAACCAGTATTTCCCGTTGCATCTGCACGGGGTGTAAGGATTCAATTGATGGATGGTCGATCGCTCATTGATGGGATTTCTTCGTGGTGGACTTGTATTCATGGCTATAACCATCCCCGCTTAAACCAAGCTGCTCATACTCAGATCGATCGCATGTCGCACATCATGTTTGGCGGTTTGACTCACCAGCCAGCAATAGATTTGACGAGGAAATTGATCGAGCTGACACCAGCAGCACTTCAACAGGTGTTTTTCTGTGACTCTGGCTCGGTTGCGGTCGAGGTGGCGATGAAGATGGCGGTGCAATATTGGTATAATCGCGGCTTGCCTCAGAAGCAAGGTTTTCTCACTCTCCGAAATGGCTATCATGGAGACACCTTTGCGGCGATGTCAGTTTGCGATCCGGTGAATGGGATGCACCATCTGTTTCGCAATCTGGTGAGCCAACAATACTTTGCTGATGCGCCGCAGATTGGCTTCCAGGATGACTGGCAAGAGCGGGATATTGAGAGTTTTGCAATTTTACTAGCGGCACACCACGATCGCATCGCAGCGGCGATTTTTGAGCCAGTGGTGCAAAATGCTGGGGGGATGCGCTTTTATCATCCAGAATATGTGCGCCAAGCTAAGGCATTATGCGAAAAATACAATGTCTTACTGATTTTAGATGAGATTGCCACTGGGTTTGGTCGCACGGGCAAAATGTTTGCTAGCGAACACGCGGGGATTTGTCCAGATATCTTATGTGTGGGTAAGGCACTCTCTGGGGGATTTATCTCCCTTGCGGCTACCCTGACGACGGGAGAGATTAGTGCCAGTTTTGCAGCAGGTGAAGCTGGCGTATTTATGCACGGCCCCACATTTATGGCAAATCCCTTGGCTTGTGCGGTGGCTGTCGAAAATTTAGCCCTGCTCGAAAGTTATGATTGGCAATCGACGATTCGATCGATCGAGTCTCAACTCAAAGCCGAGTTAGAGCCTTGCCGGAGTTTGGCCGCAGTCAAGGATGTGCGAGTATTAGGCGCGATCGGGGTGGTAGAATTGCACAATCCGGTAGATATGCAAACGATCCAGCCGCGTTTTGTCGAAGAGGGCGTATGGTTGCGTCCGTTTGGGCGACTGATTTATACGATGCCACCATATATTATTCAACCAGCAGAACTCACTGCAATTACTGAGGCTATTTACAAGATTGTCGCTCAGATTTAGGTAAAATCAATTTTTATGAGTAATAGTGGCTCGACAAGAATAAAAATGAGGGTAAAGTCAAACATCATGTAGAGTGGGCAATGCCCAGAGATCGTTATTAATTTAGCAATATAAATATTTGGGGTGATTACTGGAGTTTAGACTAAAAAAGAGAGCACGGTAGCCAAAGAGAACTTTAGCCACCGACTCAGGAGAGAATGAGGGTGAAAAAGAAAACCCATCCACTCCCTGTATGAATAGTGAAGCATTAAAGAAATTTCGTCAAGCAGCATACGAATTATTGGTCAGGGCAAAAGATGCTACATTTGAGTTGATGGATGCAATAATGACCATGAGAAATGCAGCGTGTTTAGCAGAGTTTGCATTAAGCCCATTATTTACCCGTCAATGGTCGAGCGTCTATGAAGCATTACAAGACAGTAGGCCCGATCGAAAGAAGCTCATGATTTTGTATATCAAGGAGTTGGAACAAGAAGTCCCAGCAAGAGAGCATGTACTAGTTGCGATTGACCATACAGCATGGGGTAGACCAGATGCTAAAACATTAAAAGATCGAACATACCAATATCAAGAAGGAGTAATTGTTGGACAAGGATACAGCACAGTAGCCTGGATTCCAGAAGAACAAGGGAGTTGGGCACTACCCTTGTTACATGAACGAATAAGTAGTGGAGAATCACCGATTCCCAAAGCGGCAGCGCAACTCAAGCAAATCTGCGAACAAACTACAAATCCAGTTTTAGCAGTGCTAGATCGAGAGTATGGCAATGCGACATGGGTACTAGCACAAGCCGACATCAAGGCTGACTCTCTGATGCGGATCAGAAGGAACGCCTGTTTTTGGTCAGCACCACCAGCTTATAGCGGTCGGGGCAGACCACGTAAACATGGGCAAAAAATGAAGCTGAATGACCCCCAAACATGGCCAGAAACAACTGAAACCATTGAAATTGCGGATGCAATCGCGCCGAGGTTCCCTCGGCGTGCGTTGCACCAAGCAGAACATCATCCACAACTAGGAATTGTCAGAGTTCGTCAATGGCAAAACTTACATTTCTACCGTGCGGCTGGGCATCCCATTAATTTAATCCTTGTTGAAAGAATCAAACCGATGTCTAACGGTCAGTCATTTCCACCCTTGTGGCTAGCCTGGGTGGGCGCAAGAACCCTCCCATTAGAACAGGTTTGGTGTAAATATTTGCGTCGTTTTGGGGTGGATCATTGGTATCGGTTTGCCAAGCAACGATTGCATTGGACACTACCGAATTTAAGAACTCCTGAGCAATCTGAGCGTTGGAGTGACCTCATGCCATTGATGACTTGGCAATTGTGGTTGGCTAAAGATCTCGTTGCGGAAAACCGACTACCTTGGCAATCTGCTACTATCGATTTAACCCCTGGACGTGTTGCTCAGTCGATGTTTTCACTTTTGGTCGCAATTGGTACTCCAGCCCAATCTCCCAAACCCAGGGGAAAATCTCCTGGCTGGGCTAAAGGAAACACTCGTACTAAGCCCCCACGTTATCCAACAGTTAAAAAACGGGTTTCTCGACCTAAAAAGTCTCCAAAAGTAGCTGTTTAATCTTTAACCCAAATGTATTTTTGAACAACAGCTTGCCTTCGATCGATGGCAAGCCATTTTAGCTGTGCCCATTTTTTAGTCTAAACTCCAGTGATTAGTATGAATTGATTGCTCGTTCTTTGTAACGTACCGGAGGTATCTGATATGAACAATTTGAAGTCTTTTACTTCGATTGTATATGGTCTGTGGGCAGTGCCCACCCTACTGGCTCTCAATTAAAATATAGATTTCGACTTCCTAATCTCTGCGCCCTCTGCGTCTTTGCGGTTAAAAAATCTTTAAAATCATCATTTAGGATCGCTATATAGGTATAGGTGCGTTACGCTTTACCAACACCCTCAGCATATTCTCCACACTCTGCTCATGCGATCTGGTTTCACTCTTCCGGTATTTGCAACTGCTGGCGCGATCGCGGCGTTGCGGTGTTTACAGCAATCTGACACGATGAAGATAGGCGATGATGCTCGACGGGAGCGGCTGTCGATCGTCATGGTAGATTTGCTAGATCCGCCTCAACAGGTAGAAATCTCGATCGAACAAGTGGCGATGATTCAGGTGGGTATGGCTCTGGGAATTACTCGCAGCGATCCTGGCGAGAATTTGGATCTGACTCGCGATACGCCGATTTGGGCTGTGGTAGAATGGGCGGATGTCAGTCAGGTGGAATCCGTCACGATCTTGGGGGGAGAAGGGGTCGGGAAGCAGTCAAATCTCGATAATCTTCCTGCGATATATAGTTACGCTCGACGGCTCTTCCAGGCGAATCTAGCCCCTTTGTTGAGCGAGGGTCAAAAGATTCGGGTGACGATTATTTTGCCAGAGGGTAGAATCTTGGCGACGCGGACATCGAATGCGTCATTTGGCGTAGTCGAGGGGTTATCTTTATTGGGTACTACGGGTATCTCTCAGCCTTTGAGTGCGCCGGGGCAATTGGAATTGTGTTTGACGGAGTTGCGATCGAAAGCGGCATCTCTAGATTCTGGCTTACCGTTGGTTTTTTGCATTGGTGAAAATGGGCTGGATTTGGCTCAGAGAATGGGGGTCGAACGCGATCGAATTATCAAGACGGCGAACTGGTTGGGGCCATTATTAGCTGAGGCGGGACTTTTGGGTGTGTCTCAATTGCTGTTATTTGGCTATCATGGTAAGTTGATCAAGTTGGCTGGGGGCATTTTTCATACCCATCATCATTTAGCTGATGGCAGATTGGAGATTTTGGTCGCCGCAGCCGCACGGGTTTGTTTACCTGCGCCGCAGTTAGCGGGTTTGTTTGAGTGCGAGACAGCCGAGGCTGGATTGGGATATCTGGGTGAGATAGATCGGCTCGAAGATACTAGTTGGGTAAGGCTTGTCTACGGCTATTTAGCCGATCGAATCGATGCTCGGTCGCAAACCTACATATATAGTCAAAGTCAACGACAGGTAAGTGTCGGGTCTGTATTGTTCGATCGACAACGAAAAATCATCGTCTCTAGTCCGATCGGTTCGACATTGTTGGCGCAGTTGTGCTAGAGTCGATCGAATATTAATAAATTTTTAATAAGTCTCGCTTCCCGAAATTTTAAAATGATTCTTTAATCTCAAAATTGTCTACCTTAGGACATCAATGGTAGGCAATTTGGACATCCGCACATATTACCCGAAGAGGAGAGAGTAGTGACAACACAAACCGAAACCATTTCTATCGACATTCAGCCTACAGATCTTGCTGTAGAAAAGACCAAGTTAAATCATCAAATCGTCGTGATTCTGGATTTCGGTTCCCAGTATTCGGAATTAATCGCGCGGCGGATTCGGGAGACACAAGTTTATTCGGAAGTTATTTCTTATCGCACGACAGCGGCGGAACTTAAACTATTAAATCCCAAGGGGATTATTCTTTCTGGTGGCCCTAGTTCAGTGTACGACGATCGCGCTCCCAAATGCGACCCAGAAATTTGGAATCTAGGTATTCCGGTATTAGGTGTTTGCTATGGGATGCAGTTGATGGTACAACAACTCGGCGGGGAGGTAGTCAAGGCAAAGAAAGCTGAGTATGGTAAAGCAGAACTTTCGATCGACGATCCGACGGATCTATTAACTAATGTAGATGATGGCGCGACGATGTGGATGAGTCATGGTGATTCTTGCGAAACATTACCCGCTGGATTTGAATTGCTTGCCCATACTCAGAATACACCAACCGCTGCGATCGCCAACCCAGGCCGGAAATTATACGGGGTACAATTTCACCCTGAAGTGGTGCATTCGATCGGTGGAAGTGCTCTAATTCGCAACTTTGTTTATCATATTTGTGGTTGCGATCCAACTTGGACAACAGAAGCATTTGTCGAAGAATCTATTCGTGAAATTCGGGCGAGAGTTGGTGATAAAAAAGTATTGTTGGCACTATCTGGCGGTGTCGATTCTTCTACTTTAGCCTTTTTATTACACCGCGCGATCGGCGATAAATTGACTTGTATGTTTATCGATCAAGGTTTCATGCGAAAGTTAGAACCAGAGCGACTTGTCACCTTATTCAAAGACCAATTCCATATCCACGTTGAATACGTAATGGCGCGGGAACGGTTCATTAATGCCGTTGCTGGAGTGACAGATCCCGAAGAAAAACGCAAAATTATTGGTCGAGAATTTATCCGTGTATTTGAAACCGAATCAAAAAGATTGGGGCCATTTGACTACCTCGCTCAAGGAACATTATATCCCGACGTAATCGAGTCTGCTGATACTAATGTCGATCCCAAATCCGGCGAACGAGTTGCCGTTAAAATCAAGAGTCATCATAATGTGGGTGGGTTACCAAAAGATCTTCAATTTAAACTTGTCGAACCATTACGCAAATTATTTAAAGATGAAGTGCGGAAGTTAGGTAAGTCCCTTGGATTGCCAGAAGAAATCGTCAAACGTCAACCATTTCCTGGCCCAGGTTTAGCAATTCGGATTATCGGCGAAGTCACAGCCGAACGTCTAAATATCCTGCGCGATGCCGATCTGATTGTCCGTCAAGAAGTGAATAAACAAGGACTCTATGATAAATTGTGGCAAGCTTTCGCGGTACTTTTACCAGATGTAAATAGTGTCGGAGTGATGGGCGACCAACGTACTTATGCAAATCCGATCGTCCTCCGTTGTGTATCTAGTGAAGATGGCATGACTGCTGATTGGTCGCGGGTACCTTATGAGTTTCTAGAGATAGTTTCTAACCGCATTGTTAATGAAGTTAAAGGCGTGAATCGGGTTGTTTATGATATCACTTCCAAGCCACCAGGCACGATCGAATGGGAATGATTGATAATTGATAATTGATAATTGTTTTTTGGGATCGGAAGTTAAACCTCTCCGCAAATTTATCCTCGATTTACACCTGGTATGGGGTAATTTATGAATTGCCCCTACCAGGTGTACACCTGTTAGCTACCATCGAACAAACCCCTCACCCCTCATCCCTCATTTTGGATAGCAATCTTACACCCGAACAATACAAACAGAAAATGCAACGCCGCCAAACGGTGCAAGCCGAGCGGATCGATCGATCTAGTACCGATAAAGGGTTGATTATAGTCAATACAGGTACTGGCAAAGGCAAAACAACCGCTGCACTAGGAATGGTGCTAAGGTCACTAGGACACGGCTATAAGGTGGCGATCGTCCAATTCATCAAAGGAGCGTGGGAACCAGCCGAGAAAGCCGTTCTAGCCCGCTTTGACGACCAATTGGTGTTCCATGCGATGGGTGAGGGTTTTACGTGGGATACTCAGGATCGCGATCGTGATATCGCCACCGCGCAGCTCGCGTGGGAAAAATCCTTGAGCTACATTGTCAACCCCGAATATCGGTTAGTTTTATTGGATGAGATTAATATTGCCTTTAAATTGGGTTATCTAGATCCTCAAGTAGCGATCGCCGGATTAGCCCAAAAACCCGACCTCACCCATGTTATCCTCACAGGAAGGGGCGCACCTCAGAGTCTGATCGATGTTGCCGATCTCGTCACCGAAATGACCCTAATTAAACATCCGTTTCGGGAGCAAGGGATCAAAGCACAGGCTGGAATCGAATTCTAGTAACAATCGGCAAACTGTCTACTGTGGAAAATACTTAGGATTTGGATCGATCCCGATCGCCAAATCCAAAAGATAGTTAATTTCACGGATTGATTTAGCTAACCTAATTGATATAAATAGGCATGGTCTACATCAACCTATCCCAAAATCGATCGTTCGAGTCGCTAATCCGCCATAAACTATCTCGATCGCAACTTTAACACCGATTCAACCGATCGCCACTAGTAGAGTTGTTTTTCGATTCTCAAATTGGGTATGCTAATTAAAGTCACGTATATTGCTGAAATCAATCGATTGCTGGCACTAGGAACCTTTCATTATGAAACTTGCTGGCTACTTATCTGAATACTCATTGGCGGAAGTTTTTCGCTCCATCCAGATCGACAATTTGACTGGAATGCTGAAAATAGAGACAGAAAAAGATTCTGTTGCTGTTCCTTCTGCGAACCATTACCTCTGGTTTAAATCGGGTCGATTGGTAGCAATGGCAAGAAATCGGGATCTAACTTCTCTGTTGCTAATGCTAGAGCAGCGGCGTTGGATTAGTACCGCAGAAATCCACAAGATTTTATCAGAAACCCAGGAACTAGAGCATTCTTTGGGCGAATATCTCAAGTCTCAAGGGATTTTAACCGCCGAACAACTTCAGGTTATTTTTCATGCTCAGGTTCTTCAACCTGTCTGTAGCTTGTTCAAACTTCAGACGGCTCGATTCGTCTTTAGTCCCAAGATCAAGTTAGCTAAAGCTGAAATGACTGGATTGAGTGTATCAGCAAATGAAGCAAGTTTATTGGGCTTACGGGTGCTAAGAGATTGGTTCCAATTGGCACATAGATTACCCCAAGCAGAGCATAGTTTAAAGCGGATCGGGGCACCGCCTAGCTATCGATTGGATATGCAGGAGTTGCAATTGTGGGAATCGGCGAATGGTAAAAAATCGATCGCTGAAGTTTCCGAACACTTGGGGATTGAATTAGATTCAGCTCTGAAAATCGCTTTTAGATTGAAAATGGTTGGTTTAGTTGAAGAGGCTGTCATTGTTCCCGATATTTCTACATTGATTCCAATTGAAGAAGAGAGCGGGAAAAAAGACGAAAGTAAGAAGAGTATTTGGCTTCAGCCGATCGATCCAGAAGCGATGATTACTGGGATGAGTGGGTTGCTAAAGAGAAGTCGTGATTAAAAGTTATTTGCGCTTGGATATGTTAGGCTTGATGGTGAGCAATGGCAAACAACCGCCGATCGCAAATCCCAGCCCAACACCACTCGCTAATACTAAACCCCAAGGTAGATCGATCGATCTCCATGTCAAAAATTTTAGACTTACTAAACTAGCATTCTGAACTGATAATAGCGCGATCGCTATTATCCATCCAGCGGAGACGACCGAAATAAGTATATTGCTCATACGAGGGATTGAAGGATCGATCGGCTAGAAAAACTTGTTTCAGACTACCAGGTTTGAAAATTGCTTACAATATGATATAGGTGTACGATCTCTAACTAATATTGTGATGACTGTCAAACAAGATACCCTATGGGATCGATTTCTATCCCCCTTGATTCAAGGATTGCTCGACAAAGAGCAAATGATTCAACTGCGAGAGCGTATCGATTGGGAACAAGCGGTTAGACTTGCAGAGACTAGAGTATGTGAAGATGGACAAACTTTAGAGTTCATCTATCCTGACTACTATCATACTCAAAATTTTCACGGAATAGAAGGTGGCTATCTCACTCAGACAGCCGCTATCACCTACGATCCGATTACGCAATATGTATTACCTCCTTACGAGCCGTGGATTCGTCAGCAGTTAATTATGGGCATTCGCTCTGAGCCTCGGCATATTCTCGATTTGGGCTGCGGTACTGGCTCCACGACGGTTTTACTCAAGCAAGCGTTTCCTTGTGCCGTAGTGACGGGTTTAGACCTATCTCCGTATATGTTAGCAGTCGCCGCAGACAAAGCAGATCGATTGCCGAAGGCAGGTTTTCAACCAACGAACCTAGAGATTGAATGGCATCATGGCAAAGCCGAATCAACTCAGTTTAAATCGGCAAGTTTCGATCTGGTTACGGCTTCTTTGCTCTTTCACGAAACTCCCACCGCAATTACCCAGGAAATTATCGCTGAATGTTGGCGACTATTAGCTCCAGGTGGTGAAATCCTGATTCTGGATGGGAATCAAAATACGTTGCGGAGTTTGGATTGGTTGAATAATGTGTTTGAAGAGCCTTATATTCAAAGTTACGCAGCGGGAAATATCGATCGTTGGTTGGTGGAGGCTGGATTTCAAGATATCCGCACCAAAGATGTATATTGGTTAAATCAACTCACTCGTGGTGTTAAGGGATAATTGATAATTGGGTGGGGGATTTAAACCTTTGGTCTTCATTTAGGGATATTTGATAAGATAGTGGTGCTAAAAGCAATTTTATTTGATTTTAATGGGGTCATTATTAATGATGAGTCGATTCATGGGGAGTTAATTGACAATTTATTATTGGATGACAATTTACGCCCTCTGGGTAAAGGTTTTCGGCAAGTATCGATCGGTCGTAGCGATCGATCTTGTATTCCCCAATTGTGGCAATTGCAGGGTAGATCGATCGATAATAATACTCTAGATAAATTAATCGCCAAAAAGTCGATCGCTTATCGTCAACGCTTGGAAGAGCTGGCTGATTTACCAATTTATCCCGAAGTAGTCGAGTTTGTCGATAGTTTATATAATAGTGGCTATAAATTGGCCGTGGTAACTGGTGCGATGCGATCGGAAGTCGATCTGGTTTTAAGTAGATCGGGCATTACTCGCTATTTTGAGACGATCGTTTCGGCAGATGATATCATCAATAGCAAGCCAGATCCAGAAGGATATCTACTCGCAGTCGATCGACTCAATAAATTAAATGCCGATCTAAATCTATTACCATCAGAATGTCTAGCGATCGAAGATACATTTCCAGGTATTCAAGCTGTAAAATCTGCTGGGATGCAAGTATGCGCGATCGCCCACACCTACCCATTTCATATGCTCCAACGTTTGGCAAATTGGACAATCGATCGATTTTCAGACTTAGAACTCGATCGGGTAAATAAAACTTTTGATTAATGCCATAAAATCTAAATATTATGGAACAAAAACATATTGATGCTCACAATTGGTACTTAAAAAATCAACAGAATCTTGGAATATACCGAGGCGAATGGATTGCATTCACTAGCAATGGTGTCATCGCCCACAACCGAGAATACCTCAAAACTATCGCTCAAATTGAACCGGAAAGAACAGATTTTGTTCTAGCGAGAGTTCATGAATATGACTGTTGGGAGCCGCCAAAATTTCGGGGCGTGAGATTTCAGACAATGCGAACAAATGACTGGCAACCTAAAGTTATGGTTCAAGTTAATGGAAAACAAATTAGACAGGTAGAAATGTTAGTTGATTCTGGGGCAGATTTATCTCTATTTTCAAAACAATTAGGTTTAGATATTGGACTTTCAATTACTCAAGGAGATATAGTATATGAAGCAATGGGAGTAGGCGGCACCATCAATTACGTTTTGCGCCAAGTCGAGATGATTGTATCCGAGACTATATTAACTGCCCCTGTTGCTTGGCTACAGTCGGATGTAGATGTAGATATTCTTTTAGGCAGATCTGGTATTTTCGATCTATTCGATATTGAATTCAAACAAACAAGCCGTCAGATTGTATTTAGAAGTGCAGACAAGTCAATTGTGACATGACTTTGCCGATCGAAATTGCTTCAGAGGTGCGGAGATCGCACCCCCAGGCTGCTATTCTAAACACATTGCCAAATGACTCTCCCAACTAGGCATCGCCAAACCAAACTGCTCCCTCAACTTATTCCCACTCAATACCGAATAGATCGGACGTTGAGCCGGAGTAGGATATTCTAGAGTAGTAATCTCCACCACCCGCTTCACCATCAACTCCTGCGGATGCGACGCACCATAAAGATCGATAATCTCCTGAGTAAATCGATACCAACTAGTTTCCCCCGCTCCAGTCAAATGATAAATTCCCGATTTATCGCCAAACTCGCCCCCAGTCGTAGCAATCGCCAAACTAGTCACCTCAGCAATCCCCCGACACCAAGTCGGCGCACCAAATCGATCTCCCACAATCCGTAACTCTTCCCGCTCTCGCGCCAACCGCAAAATCGTCAACAAAAAATTCTTACCCCGCAACCCATATACCCAACTAGTGCGAAAAATCAAATAGGGTACGTCTGTTCTGGCGATCGCCATTTCCCCCGCCAATTTCGTCTTACCATATACACTCATCGGTTGTGGTGCATCTTCCTCAGTATAAGGCGTGCTATTCGTACCATCGAAGACATAATCGGTAGAATAGTGAATCAAACTCGCGCCACATTTCCCCGCAGCTTCCGCCAAAATCCCTGGGGCGACACCATTAATCGCCATCGCGACTTCCGGCTCACTTTCCGCCTTATCCACCGCTGTATAAGCCGCAGCATTGACAATCAGTTGAGGCTTTATCCGATCGACTATACTATGGATTCGGTCGGGCTGAGTCAGATCTAGATCCTGACTACCCAGCGCGATAACCTCACCCAGGGGAGCCAATGCGCGTCGCAGCTCCCAACCAACTTGTCCATTTTTACCAATCAGGAGGATTTTACAGGGTTTAAACATAGTATCTTTGTATAGGGGTCGATGGGATCTAGATTCGATCGTACATTCAATTGCGGACTTTCTCGCTTTTTTATAGCATTTTGGCTGTTACTAGCTTGATAAACCTGCTTTACCATTGAAACTCATCCCCAAAATTTTCTGTAGAAACATAGACAATGGCAAAAAATCCAAATAAATTAGTCGCTCCATTTTTAAAATGGGTAGGAGGTAAAAGACAAATTATGCCGACGATTGTCGAGCACATACCAAAAAACATAAAATCATATGTGGAACCTTTTATCGGTGGTGGTGCTGTGTTGTTTCATCTTCAGCCGAAGAAGGCTATTATCAATGATTTTAATTCAGAGCTGATAAATGTATATAGAGTAATCAAAACCAATCTCGAAGAACTAATCGTAGATCTTCAGAGGCACAAAAATGATGCTGATTATTTTTATGAGATTCGTGCTTTAGACAGAGCCGCAAAATTCAAAATTTTAACTGATGTAGAAAGAGCCTCTAGAATAATTTACCTCAACAAAACTTGCTTTAACGGTCTATATAGAGTAAATAATTCTGGGGAATTCAATTCTCCCTTCGGCAGATACAAGAATCCAAACATAGTAAATGAGCCAACTCTCAGAGCTGTAAGTCATTATCTTAACTCTAATGATATCCAGTTAAGAAATACAGACTATGAAGAGATTTTACGAGGGGCTGATAAAAATTCCTTTGTATATTTAGATCCTCCTTATCACCCAATTTCTGAAAGTTCAAATTTTACGGGATATGTACAGGGTGGATGGAATGCAGACGATCAAACTAGATTGAGAGCAGCCTGTGATGAATTAACCAAGAGAGGTATTAATTTTTTACAATCTAATTCATCAACAGATTTCATTAAAGAACAGTACGGAGAATATCGAATCCATATTATCAAAGCTAATCGTACTATCAACTCTGATGCTGGAAAAAGAGGTGAAGTTGAAGAGGTGTTAATCAAAAATTATGCCTGAATCTAAAAATGATGTGGCTTGGGAGAAAATATTTGACAAACATGCAATCCTAGCTAATCTTGACTCATCAAATCATTTCCAAATATCAGCGAATGAGATAAAGGAATTTCGAGAACCTAGATTGATGACTAAATTTGACCATAAGTCGCAACTTCCCAAGCTATTTGTAGATAACAATTTATCTATTTTGCCTGTGTCTAGAGGTAGTTACATTATTGGAGAGTTTAAAATATTTCACGATCTTACTGAAGACAATATTGAAATAGAAAAAATTAGTTTTCCCCACTTCATCGAAAGTCTAAACTATCAAAATATTACGAGCGAAGCAACTGCGATAAATTGTGCATTCATTTCTGGAATAATTAATAATTTTACAGGTGAAGATCGTTTGTATTCGACAGTAAATGGAAGAATGAGTTCATCTTGTTTTGATTTCGAGATCGAATCGAAAGATAGTTGTCTATTTCAAGTGAACGTTAACAATTCTCAAGTTGAAATTGATGGTGGATATGAGGGTGACAAATCTTTAAATATAATAGAAGCAAAGAATTATATTTCCAATGATTTTCTTGTCAGGCAATTATTCTATCCTTATAAACTTTGGAGTCAAAAAATAAATAAAAAAGTACGTCCTATTTTTCTCACATACACAAATGGTATCTTTCATCTTAGAGAATATACGTTCGAGAATAGTGGACATTATAATTCGCTCAAATTAGTACAACAAAAAAAGTATGCAGTTCAAGATGGAGTCATAAATATTCAAACAATCCAGGAAATTTTAAATAGCACTACTATCAAAGATGAGCCTGAAGCTCCATTTCCTCAAGCTAATTCTTTTGAGCGAGTAATTAATCTCTGCGAACTTTTAAACCAAAAACATAGGTTGACAAAAGAAGATGTTACTCAGAGCTATGACTTCGATCGAAGACAAGCAGATTATTACTTAAATGCTGGTAAATATCTAGGATTGTTCGATCGCAAGAGAGAAGGCGATTTGAGTAGCTTTCATTTAACAGACGAAGGTAGGAATTTATTTAAAATTTCTATTTTTGACAGACAAATTAAACTTGTCAAGCTGATTCTATCTTTTCGTGCTTTTCACAATACCTTGAAAATTTACTTTAAAAATGGTATCATGCCAGAGAAAGTAGAGATTGTGCAGATAATGCGTAATGCTAATCTGCGTCACATCACAGAATCGACTTATGCTCGACGATCTTCAACAGTACTCAGTTGGGTTAATTGGATCGTTAATCTTATCGAAGCATAAATTCAAGAGAAGATCGAGACAATTAGCCGATTCAGTCATCGGTCTTGTTAAATATAATTATGATATCCAAATTCGATAATTAATTTCACCATATTTTCCTAGCATTGATTGCTTGTCCAGCCTAATTTAAAAATATTGAATTTAAGTAAAGAGTAAAATCATGACTATTATCAATGGTACCTACGCTAATAACAATTTAATTGGAACTGACTCCTTTGATTTTATTGATGGTGGCTCTGGTGATGATAATATTCAAGGATTGGGCGGTGATGACTATATCTATGGACAAGCAGGATTAAATACTTTAAATGGTGGGGATGGTAGCGATACTTTTTATATTAAGTCTGGTAGTAGAAATATCCTAATTGGTGGTACTGGCTTTGATATTTTAGGTCTTTCCTATCTTGGTGGTTTGGACAATTCTCGAAGTCTTAATACCTTTGTCTCTTTTAATATTAACCTGAATAACGATACCACATGGGTGGGTTTGCCAGATATTATTAGCTCTACAGGGATGGAAGCCCTACAGAGATTTTTTAGTGGTGCAGGAAGTGATGTCATTGAAGCCAATGCCACTTCCAATCTCAATTACAGCATTTATGGAAATGCGGGGAATGATACTCTTCGTGGCGGTGGGGGATTTGATGTACTTGATGGCGGCGATGGTAACGATCTTCTCGAAGGGCGAGATGGTGGTGATATCCTCGATGGCGGCGATGGTAACGATGCTTTGTATGGAGGCGAGGGTAGTGATAATCTGCGCGGAGGCGCGGGAATAAATATCCTCGATGGTGGGAATGGGGATGATACTTTCGGCACAATTTTTGGGGCGACTAGTAGTAATCTATTGATTGGTGGGGCTGGTTATGATGTGATATCGAGTTGGGATGTGACGACGATCACTACGTCGCTGACGCTCAATCTCAATCGGGAAAGTACCTGGGTGGGGAAACAGGGGATTATTAGCTCGACTGGCGTAGAAGTGGTTGAGAAATTCTATAGTGGTGCGGGAAACGATCTCATTGAAGCAGACGCAACTTCTGGTACCTATCACAGCATCTATGGCAATGG
>JANMEL010000115.1:0-27607 GCA_031376885.1 Chamaesiphon sp. OTE_70b_metabat_96
CTAATGTACTCGAATAGTTTGCAGCAACAACATTCGGTAACTTCAATAAAGGATCTATACTAAAACTCATATTAAAAAGGGGGTAAAATTCCGCTATCGCTACATTTTACCCGATTTTCCCCATACTAGCGGGAGAGCCGATACAGACATAAAATAAACAGCTTCACATGAAATTCAAAGAATTTATCCTCATCCTGCTGATAATATTGGTTGGGCTAATAAATGACGAAGTTAACGCTCAGGTTGAGCAAAACCAATTTAGAAATACACTCACTCGATCGGATAGTTGTTTAGATATTATCGACGATGGTAAAACGTGACAACATTTCTGGGCACTGGAGAATTATGCTGTATTAAGAAATACAGCACTAATGATTAAGACTGTCTAGAGAATAACTTTCCTCACAGGTTCCTCATCCTTTTTAAATACTATGAGGAGTATTCACTTGTCTCAGTATTAGTAAGGATAAAATACATGAAATGGCAACAATTAACTTTGGGATTTATAGCCACCATTTGTTTAATCTTTGCTGGAAATGCGCTAGCACAGACTGATATTAATATTAATAATACCGATCTAGTCCGCTTTGGTGGTGGCGTGACTGTACCAGCGAACCAAACTGTCGAAAATGCTAGTGCTTTTGGTGGGAGTGTGACGGTATTACCTAATGCTAGGGTTTTGGATACGGCGATCTCTTTTGGCGGCGATGTCATCCTCAAAGCAGGAGCGAGGGTAGATGGTGATGCTTACTCTTTTGGTGGCAAAATTATTCAGGAGCCAGGGGCAATTATTGGTGGCGAGAAGGCTACTTTTAGTGACCGACATGGCATGATGTACGGTTCCTACGATCGACAAAGCTTCTTCGCTCAATATTTTTTCAGTGCGATATTTAGAACTTGTGCTGCTGTTGTCGCTGCTATTCTCGGACTGATTATCTTGCAAACCAGCCCGTCATTTTTGCCGGATTTGGCTGAAAAATTGCGTCAACAGCCCAGTTTGACAGCACTTTGGGGAATCGGAGCGATTTTTGCTATCCTCTTTGGCACTGTGTTTTTGGCGATTACATTGATTGGGATTCCCTTGATTCCACTATTGAGTTTGAGTGCGGTTGTCACTTCTTTAGTCGGTTCGCTCGGTGTGGCTTTATTTGTCGGGCAACGCATCGATAAAAACGATCGGCAGTCAGCAACACGGCCATTCTTAATTGGTTTAGCAATCTTGACAGTGCTGGCATTAATTCCGTTTTTGGGCGGCTTGGTAGTTTTCCTAATTAATCTATTCGGTTTGGGTGTCATCTTACTGTGGAAATTCGGTAGAGCGGAACCGCAGATGGCGACTTAAAATACGCTAGATCTACGCTAGATCCAAAGGCTTCTCGAAGAAGCGGCTTCTGCTTAGGCAGAGGCTTTGCCAACACGCCCGCCCTAGTTCCCCGACGGTTTAGCGAGACAAGACAGCCTTTGGATCTGTCCCCACTAACTACTACAAAATCGAGAAAAACACTATGATTATTCACAAAACTAAAGAAGTTTCACTCGATGAACTATGGGAATCAGCCCCGATCGACGAACAAATATTCACCCCCGACTCCCCGCGATTCTTCAGAGGAGAGGCTACGCCAACGATTTGCTGCTGATTTTCTCTAATTTGTCAACATAACCAACAACAGGAATTAATAACATGACCGTACCAAATGACAACTTTCAAGAAAATGTCGAAACAATCCAGTCTGAATTAGTAACTGGAGAACATGAAGCAAAAATAGTAGAAAAGATTGGGGTAGAAGAATTTAGTATTAATGGTGATGCTCTGGGTGCCAAAATCAAAGAACTAATTCATCAAGGCAACATTCGGCGGATTATTCTCAAGAATGAAGAGGGGCATATATTAATTGAAATCCCTTTAACTGTTGGCGTGGTGGGTGGTGCCATCAGTGCGGCTTTCTTCCCCATTCTGGCTGCTGTAGGCTCGATTGGCGCGATGGTTGCTCATCTGACGATCGTGGTAGAAAAACGAGCATAATCTGGCTTGCTGAAGCAGAGGCGACGCTAACGCCAGCACGAGCGGTTGATGTTGGGAGTACGCCACTACAACAAACCCTTCTCTTGTTTGGATGAGGGAAGGGTTTATTATTGGTGGAGATGGGTTCGATCGATCGAACCCACTACCGAATCATCGCAGTCTTAGACGCTAATCATCGCTTTGGGCGCAGGATATACACCTTTGGAATATTTAGCCGCAAATTCTTCTAAGGTTGCAGTCTTGATCTTACTACCTTGACCCGCACACCAGAAAGCTTCATAACGTTCTGCACATACTTTTTGCATGTACACGATCGAAGGTTTCAGGAAGTGACGGGGGTCAAATTCTTCTGGTTTAGCATCCAATGCTTCCCGCACTGCTGCGGTGATCGCTAGGCGGTTGTCGGTATCGATATTGACTTTCCGTACGCCACATTTGATCCCTTTTTGGATTTCTTCCAAGGGTACACCATAAGTCACAGGAATTTTACCACCATGAGCGTTGATTAGTGCGATCAAGTCTTCAGGTACGGAGGAGGAGCCGTGCATGACGAGGTGAGTGTTAGGTAATTTAGCGTGGATTTCGGCAATCCGACTGATTGCCAAAATTTCCCCTGTTGGTTTGCGAGTAAATTTATAGGCACCATGACTAGTACCGATCGCCACCGCTAGTGCATCTACACCAGTAGCTTCGACAAATTGTACCGCTTCATCAGGATCTGTCAGCAAGTCTTCACGACCTAAAACACCTTCAAAACCATGTCCATCTTCAGCATCACCCATCCCAGTTTCGAGGGAACCCAAACAACCGAGTTCGCCTTCGACACTGACTCCGAGCGAGTGGGCAACTTCTACTACCCGACGGGTAATTTCGACGTTGTATTCAAAGCTAGCCGGAGTTTTGGCATCAGCTTCTAATGAACCATCCATCATGACGCTGGTAAAACCATTTTTGATGGCTGTGTAGCAAGTTGCTGCACTGTTACCATGATCTTGGTGCATGGCGATCGGAATATTTGGGTAAGTCTCAGCAGCAGCTAAGACTAAGTGACGCAAGAATGCTTCACCAGCATAAGTTCTGGCTCCACGAGATGCTTGGAGGATTACGGGGCTATCTGTTTCATTAGCAGCCTGCATGATTGCTTGGATCTGCTCCATGTTGTTGACGTTGTAAGCTGGGATTGCATAACCGTTTTCGGCTGCATGATCCAGCATGAGGCGCATTGGGACGATTGCCATTAGAAAGTGCTCCTATAATTTGTTTGTCTTTAAAATCGATCGAACTAGGTAGTTGCTTTCGTATATAAACGAATATTAACTTAGAGTTACTTTACCAAATATCTGTTAACCACGAACAGTTATTTCCGCAAAGAGGCAATTTCTTTGCCGCTGAGACTAGACTTAGATCCATTTTCGACCTTAAAAGGGGCCAAATGGGGTAAATCTGTAATGAAAATAAACAAAAAACATTCGGGAGGGGCGATCGATCGCCCCTCCCGAATCTTAATTTCCCTTAATAGATATGGAACGCCCGAGGGTCGAACTCGGGACCAATCGGTTAAAAGCCGAATGCTCTACCACTGAGCTAGCGTTCCGTTTTGCTGGCTTGACCAGACCTTGTTTAAGATAACATAGCTATATCGAATTAGGCAAGCGAAGATGGAAAATAAAATTGACCAATGGCATTCCTAAGCATATTACTGGTGGGGAGGGCGGGTTTGAATGAGTCTTTGGTCGATCGTTAGTCTGTAGCATAAAGCGGCGTTTTTATTTCTAGGGTTCCCCCCGCATAAAAAAACGACAAGACACCCGCCCCTACAGACACCTGACACCTGACACCTGACACCTGACCCCTGTTCGACATTTTTTAACCAAAGGGACAACCGAACAGGTAAGATGGTCATAGTGGTTTATGCGATCGGATTTAAAATTTTCGTTCGCGCCACGATCGAAGCTAATTAACATCGTCAGGACTATAGCCACCTACGTGATGGTAGATTCGACTTTAATGTCAGTAAGGTTGTGGAGAATTCTTTACCCCTGCTGCCGATTGCAGACTCCCGATTGTTTAATAAATTTCCTCTTCAAACCTTGGTTAGATGCTCATATTAAGTTGCTCAACTAAACCGTTGGTGAAGCCTGGGGTTTACCCAGTCGCTTGTTGTTAATTTTGGGAAAGCTAAATCTATCGATTGTCATCTCGCTATCGGTGCTAGATTCCCACTTCCACCGCCAGACTTATTTGTTTAGGAGAGTTAAGCCATGCTACACCGAAAAATTTATCAACTGTGTGAAGATGGTCGAGAAGTGTGTATTTTCTTGCGAGATCAGCAACGTTGGATCGAACGCGCACGGATTACCAATTTAGAAGGAGATTTGGTGACTATTCGTTATGAGACTGACGAAGATGATGAAATCGCCGCCTGGGAAGAAATGGTTCGCCTCGAAAGTATCGCTTCCATCAGTCAAAAGTTAGCCTCTGTCTACCGTGGTACTGCCGATCCTCTCGTCTCCGATGACTGCCCCGAAGCAGAGCAAATCCGCCCCACCACTACGCCGGAAGAAGGCTAAGTAAAGTGGGAGAGCGGGAAACTGCGGAAAATCTCCCACCCTCCCTACGGTGGTACAGCCCACCCTCCTACTCCATGTTCGATCCCCTCTTTATCCATGCTGGTCAACTGTGGCGATCGGTGATAAGCTCGATCGACATCACAGTGCCCCATATTGCTCTAGCATTCGAGTCTTATACAGCCAGACAACTTCAGCGCAGTCCCCAGTTAGATAGCAGCCAAAAGAAACTGCTGATTCATCGATTTGCGATCGAAGGTGAGATCGACGGCAAGACTCCCCTGGAATTATTTATGGCGAGCCAGGTAGAATTAAGTGCGGTCGATCGGCAATTGCTCGCTAATTGGCAACATAGCTTTGTGGGATTACTGGCGATCGTTCAAGTTTTTCCGAATGGATTGGAAGTGATGAATTGGCTCACCGCCAAGCATTACCGCATTCAGTTTGGCGATTTGGAGTCTCAAACAGCCATGACTAGGCTCAAAGTTGGGGACATCATCATCGCTCAAATTAGTCAAATTGTCGATATCGATTGGGCTATTTTTGCGCCCTGGGTTGCGCTGGGTAAATTGGGTAAACCCAAACTAGCCGTCGCCGTCGGTACCTTCCGCCAAAACTATCCCCATTATCTCTATCCCGATGCGCGAGATCTCCTCGATGCAGCCTGGGAATCAGTAGCAGTATATCACGATCGATTTGTCGAGTTTTTTGGGAGCGATGAGATTACCCTCTCTGGTGCCGAATTACAACCCAAAGTAGCCGAGTTTCAAGCCTGGATGGTGGAAAAACAACTGGCGACAGCCGGAATCGATGGCGATAAATCTCTTGTCGAGGTAGCCGCCGAGAATGGGGTCAGCGCGGACGAAGTGAGGTCGATGGTCGAAAGTATCGCCAGCATCGACTCACCCCCCCTCCTGAGTCAGCCAGCCGCCGTAGGTAAGATGGTTGCACCCAATCCCGAACTTCCACCTCAATTCAAAAATGCTCCCTCAGTTACCGCACTCAGTCATCCTTATTGGGGACAGATGTTTCTGCCCGATTATACGCGGATTCAAGCCTTGCTTGCCGATTTAGAGACAACACCCCTCACAACTGCGGAGATCGTCTTCCTCAACAAGTCTCTAGCAGATCCCCAAATCAACGCCTTTGTGTGGCGAAGATTGGCTTTGGCATTCCCCCAACAGCTACAGGTAGCACTCCGCCAAGCTTTAGATCGATCGGATTTCGATTTATCAACAGATTTAGATCTATTACTGATTAAACTAAACAAATACTTGGAGCCAGATCTACCAGATTTAGCTAGCGTACCCATTCATCTACATGAGTTATTTCAATCCGCTGTCTTGGAGGTGAGCAAAGATAAAACCAAAGCCAAGTTACCACCGAAAAAAACTGGGTTTGGAACAAAAAATTAAGAATCGCTGTATCTCCTGCATCGATCCTGACGCGATCGGCTAAAATAGAAGCAAGCAATCTTCGGAGTAAATCGAAGTTCGGCTCGAAATGCGGTAACAACAATGGGTAACTAACGATCTAATTATCTAACATTGGAGAACGACAGTTATGAATCTTTTCGGTTGGGCAGTACTCGGTTTAGTTGCTGGTGCCATAGCAAAAATGATCTATCCTGGTACCCAAGGTGGTAGCTGGATATCAACAATGGTATTGGGCGTTGTTGGGGCATTTTTGGGCGGTACTTTATACACTTTGATTACGACGAAGACGTTTGCGATTACCGCTATCAGTGGCGCGATCTTACCATCTTTGATTTTTGCGGTATTAGGTTCGATGGTAGCAATTTTCCTCTGGGGTTTAGTTACAGGTAACGCATAGATAAATGCTACCGAAGGTGAATAGTCGATATCGAGCGACTATTCACTCTAGAGATTGTCGAGCGGTTAGTTTTATTGCAATCAAATCACTGATGATATTCGATCGATCCGAATTTACAGCATTGACAATTTCGATCGCGATCGAAGCTCTAGTCGTCGGGATTTGGGGGATAATTAGACGGTTGGAATGGCGATCTCTAATGATGGTAGCTAGTGCGAGTACTTTGGTGACTCACCCGATTTTGTGGCAGTTATTTACCGCTCTATTACCTGATTTGAGCTTTAATACTCTATCTCTATTATTGGAAGTTCCTGTTGTGATGATAGAAGGATGGATGTATAAATTAGCGATCGGCTATTCATGGCGATCGAGTTTTGCACTATCCTTTGGGGCTAATCTTGCTTCCTATACTTTCGGGTTGCTGATTTATCAGTTGTAGAGATAGTAATAAGAGGGGAATTTCAATCCAAGCATGAATACTGGCAACGACACCATAAAATGCACGAGTCAGCACGAATGAATGCTGGAAAAATATCCAAAAGCAAATTGAAATTCCAGCTAATAGTAAGTAAAAATAGGTATTTAAAAACCAGGGCATGAGAGTTGACGATCTCTTGGGTGTCCATTGTGAGAATAAGCCGATTATCACAGCATAGTGCATACACTGAAGGAAAGCCACTGCCGAGAATAAGGGGTAAGCAATCGGTAATTGCTGCCATGCTGGAGCGATAAAAGCACCGAGATAAGTTAGATTTGTTTCGGTAGGTAGATGTGAAAACTGATAAACTAAGATTAGCAGTGGTAATAGTCCAAAGATCGCCAAACAAATCCACAACATAGATTTAGATTTCAATCCTTGACGTTCGAGGATAAAACCGACTGGAGTAAAATTGTGAAGGATGGCAAAAATAACCGAAGTAGCGATCGGATCGCGGATAATTCCCATTGCTAATATACCGCCAAGCACAATACCGATCGAGCTTTTTTGCCAACTATTTTGATATAAATGCCAGGTAGCAAATAGTACCAATCCCAATCCACAACAGAGTTCTAATATCTGCGCCAATCCACCATCAATCCAGCCAAAAATGCCACACCAACGTAGAATCGCGATCGATAATACCAGCCATAATAGGCGCGGCTCAATACTTCCACCCAACCGCTGATGAAAACGACTATCGATATATCGCAACTCAATAACGACATGAGCGATGCCAAAAGTGGCTAATGTGACTGCATAAGTCGTCAGTGGAAAAAAGATCGCACTTAATCCACTAATTAAAACAATCGCCATACTCAATATTATCGAAATCATCATACCCTAACTAGTTGACGCTTACGGCTCCAAATCATCCCACCGATAATTGCCAATCCAATTAGTGGAAATAAAATTAGATTCAACACTGGAATCGGATCGCTAATTGGAGTTAATTTGATGCCTTTACTATCGATCGACTGAATTTTAAAATTACCTTCGATCCTCTTACCTTCATTAATTATTGGCACCGCATGGGGAGGATAGATGATTGGACTACCTTTAATTAGAGATTTCTGAATCTTAGCATTCTTGAGAATTGTCCCCACATTAGTATTTTGCAAATCTTTGCGTTGAACTTTATTTTTGGCAATCGAGGTAATATTTGCGAGTGGACGATATCCCTTGAGAGGTATACATTGACCTGATTTCACTAATAGATAAGGTTCTGTGCTAACCTGCATTCTTTCTGAACCAACTTGGGCAAATAATACGTGATTGGGGTATTTATTCAAATTGGTGATTTTGAAGCAGTAATTAAAATTTTGCGTGTAGCCAGGATTTGGAGCTACATCAGCAAGAATCAGCGATTGGTTGAAAAATGACATATCGAGGAATATGGGGATATGGATCTAAATCTATCCGTATTCTACTAGATGTCGATCGTTTCTGATGAGGCGATCGAGTAAACTATCTATAGCGATCCTATTTGAGAAGCTAAATCTTTATTTTCTTACCTCTGCGCCCTCTATCTTGATGCTCTGGTTGGTGGGCTGTCTTGAAAAGGCAATCCACTTGCGGCTCACCGTCAGGTGGTAGTGTCCAAAATCCAAGTAAATTTTGTCGATTTGTCTTAAATATCTGGAGAAAATATTAGCTCGAATGAAGTTACTCAAAAAAGCTAGGTTGAGACAAAAAAATAGGCAGCATCTTTACAAAATTATATTAACAATCTTCTTAGCACTTAATATTATTGTCTATACGGGTGTTTATGCTTCTACACACTATGGTTTTCCAGGGATATTAGGTTTAGGACTTGCGAAACCTAATAGTCCAAAACTTCCTAGCGATCTTGGACTAGAATACACCACCCAGAAGATTCCTGTTAGTTCGACTGAGTGGTTGGAAACTTGGCTTATTCCCGCTCAAAATGGGACTTCTACAGGAACAATAATCCTATTTCCAGGAATTGGTGATAGCAAAGGCAAACAATTATTACCGATAGCTCAAAAATTTAATGAGTTAAATTATGATACTTTACTTGTAGATTTTTTGGGTGTTGGGGGTTCTAGTGGGAATACTATCAGTATTGGGATGCGAGAAGCTAAAGATGTCGCGCTAGCATTTAATTATGCTCAAAAATCTCAGCTTAGACATCCATTAATATTAGATGGTATCTCAATGGGTAGCGCAGCAATTCTGAGAGCAGTAGCCACAGAAAATATTAATCCTGATGCGATTATACTTGAGTTGCCATTCGCTCGTCTAGTAAATGCGCTTGGAAGTAGAATCAGTGCGAGAGGTATTCCATCATTTCCGATCGCCGAAATGGCTGTATTTTGGGGAGGTATTCAGCATGGATTTAATGCCTTTGCTCACAATCCTGTCGATTATGCCAGTCAAGTTAAATGTCCTACTTTGCTCATGTATGGTAAACTCGATCGATGGACTAGCAAAGCTGATATCGATCGTATCTTTCAGAATCTAAATGGCACTAAAAAATTAGTTGAATTCCCTAATGCAGGGCACGATCTACTAGTTACAGTCGATCCAGATTATTGGCAGCGGAACACCGAAGACTTTTTATCGAAGATTTAAAACTCTAAATATGAAAATTATCCAGGCTCAGATCGAACATCTCGAACAGACAGCAACCATATTCGATTTATATCGTGGATTCTATCAACAATCTTCAGATGTCGAAGCTGCCAGGGATTTTATTCGCGATCGGCTCCAGAAATGCGACTCTACTATATTTGTCGCCAGCAATAATGGGCAGATAATTGGATTTGTACAGCTCTATCCAAGTTTTTCTTCGGTATCGATGAAGCCCATCTGGATCTTAAACGATCTATTTGTCCGAGAAACCGATCGGAACAAAGGAGTAGCTAAATTACTCATAAACACAGCAGCCGATTTCGCACGAGAAACAGCCGCAATCCGAATCGTTTTATCCACCCAAATCTCTAACACTTTAGCGCAAGGCTTGTATGAATCGCTTGGATACACCAAAAACGAAGAATTTTATCAATATCAATTGAAATTATAACTTGGTGATAAGCTGTCAAACATCTAAATTGCATATTCAATTTAACTCAACCCAGTTGGTTGAGCGGAGTCGAAACCAACGGCGGATGTGCTTTAAATGTCGAACAGCTTATTGATCGACCTACTAGAAGCGATCGAGTAAACTATCTATAGGAACAATCCAAAACTCGTACTGAGCGGAGCCGAAGTATCTAAATGACCGTACCTTTAACCTGGGAACAACTAGCAACCCTAACAGACTTCCACATCGATACTGTCAATGGTACCACCAACTCTCAAGCCCGCCTACGTCTATTTGGGCAGAGTGAATCTGCTGTGCGCGTCACTTTGTATCGCGACAATCATGCTTGGTGCCCATATTGCCAAAAAATCTGGCTGTGGTTGGAAGAAAAACAGATTCCCTACCGCATCGAAAAAGTGACGATGTTTTGCTATGGGGAAAAAGAGAGTTGGTATAAGCAGAAGGTGCCATCGGGAATGCTTCCAGCTCTAGAATTAGATGGGCGGATTATTACTGAGAGTGACGATATTTTACTCGCTCTCGAAGGTGCTTTCGGTGTGCTGGGATTGGGGATGAAAGATCCACAAGTGATACCGCTGAGACAGTTGGAGCGATTGTTATTTCGTGCTTGGTGTGGGTGGTTGTGTTATCCAGCAAATTCGCCGAAAGCGGAGCAGCGCAACAGGGAGCAATTTCAGGGCGTTGTGGCTCAAGTTGAGTCTGCACTCTCTCAGACGGCTGGGGGCTACTTCCTGGATGAATTTGGTACCGCTGACGTTATTTTTACGCCCTATGTGGAACGGATGAATGCTAGCCTTTATTATTACAAGGGCTATTCCCTGCGTGAAGATAATCGCCGTCTGGGTGCTTGGTTTGATGCGATGGAAACTCGATCGACTTATCGCGGTACCCAGAGCGACTTTCACACCCACGCTCACGATTTACCGCCCCAGATGGGTGGCTGTTGGGAAAATGGCACAAGCCAGATGTTGACGAATAAAGCACGGGTAGACAATGGCTCTTGGTTTGGGCTACCTGATGTCAGTTATCCAGAGCCGGAAACTTCACGAGCTGAGGCTCTTCAGCGGACAATTAAGCATCATGTTAATATCATCAAGGTGAATCCGGCTGAGGATGGCTTAATCGATGAGGCTCTCCGGTGTGCGCTGACTCGGATGATGACGGGGGAAGATTGCACTCCGCCGCCGGAATCCGATTTGGCATTGCGATATTTACGCGATCGAGTTAATGTACCTAGAGATATGTCTATCTATGCAGCGAAACGGTTGCGGGAAGCTCTCGAATCGACGGCTGCGCTGGTGGGAAGTCGTCAAAATCCACCTTTACCGCTCAATCATCGGCGAGATCAAAATCCGCTTAATTTTGCTAGTGTTTGATGGAATGGGTGTTTTTTAACGCGTTGGCGCAGACTTCCCGAAGGGTAGGGCGCGGAGGTTCTTGGTGCTACATTAGGGTTGCTTGTATTTACCGCGAAGTACGCAAAGGGGGATTTTTAGATCTTGGAGGAATCTTCAGATTTGGAAGAATAAAATGCGGGTTACAGCGGTTTTATTTTTAAAAACCATCGCCAAATACGATCTCAACTTTTACTAGCCACTATTCACTAATGATTGCATCTACTCCTCTAAATCAAGCTATCTCTCATGCTGACGATCGATTTGCCATCGGTATCGCACCTTTATCTTTGACTGAAGTTTACACCTTAGCTGACGATCCGGCAAATGGGGCGGTGGTGGTAATGAGTGGGACTGTTCGCGATCGCACTGACGGCAAGGCGGTAGAATATCTAGAGTATCAAGCTTACGATCCGATGGCGATGCGGGTGTTTGCGACGATTGGCTGGGAAATTCGGGCGCGATGGGCGGATGTGACTCGCGTGGTAATTCACCATCGGGTGGGGAAGTTAAAGATTGGCGAGATTAGTGTATTGATTGCGGTGGGTTGTCCCCATCGTACCGAAGCTTTCGAGGCTTGTAAATATGGAATTGATACTCTCAAGCATCAAGCTCCGATTTGGAAGAAGGAGTATTGGGCAGATGGCGCGAGTACTTGGGTGAGTATTGGTGCGTGTGAGGAATGTTAGAATTAACTGATTTTGGATTTTGGAATAATATTGCAACAACCTCCACTAAAGAATAAGTAATTCTAAGAGGCTGTTTGAAAAGTGCTATTTTTTTTGATAGCTATATCCAAGACAACTAATTTCTGCCATCGCGCCCAAAGTCATGCCTACAGCGGCAGATATTGCCCCATCCCAGCCCAATTGTACGCCAAAATAAGCCGTACCTAACATGGCGATCGATCCAATCCATGTTGCATAATTGATACTCCAATTGCGCCCTTCACTGACTAAAAATCCTTGGGTGGCATTTTGGAGGGCGACTAGCAATGGCATGATGGCACAGATTAATAATACTGGGCGTACCCTGAATATTAACTCTCGATCGTCCCCAATAAACCAGCCGATGGCAGTTTCGCTCATGGGGGTGGCACTAACTAAGAGTAAAATAGCAGAGCTGAATATGCCCACAGTGATGGCGAATAAGATGAGGATTCGATCGCTGACTAGTTTACGATTGCGAATGATAATTTGCTGCACCATACGGGTAGAATTGGCGATTACCAATACCAATCCCCAAGCAGCAGGCCAAGCAGCTAAAGCTATCGTACCATCATTTGCCCGCGCCACAATCCCCACTAAAGCTGCACGCGCTCCCCAGACTAACATCATCGAGCCGCCTAATGGGGCGTAAAATTTCCACACTCCGGCTAAATCTTGGGGTAATTCGGGGGTAGATATTAATTCAGGTAGTATTGTCGCACCCAATTTTTGGGCTAGATAGGTGGCGGCGATGGCTTCGGCGATGACACCCAAAACTAGACTCATGGCGGCTAAGATTGCACCAGAAACTTGAAGTTTAAATCCTAGTGCGAGAATTCCACCGACTACCAAGAGACGAATGATTCCAGCTTGAGCGACGGCGTTACTTTGCCCAGCATGAATTAATAAGCCTTGAAAATATCTGCGCCAACCGATCGCAAATGGCCATAAAATCACGATCGTCATTACCGATCTTACTGTATCACTGAGATTTGGG
Organism: Chamaesiphon sp. OTE_70b_metabat_96; assembly: GCA_031376885.1. GTDB lineage: Bacteria > Cyanobacteriota > Cyanobacteriia > Cyanobacteriales > Chamaesiphonaceae > Chamaesiphon. Next base: position 13,067 of record JANMEL010000115.1, read on the forward strand.
GATATACCTAACCACCTTTCGCCCACGATTGCAAATATAGGTGGGATGGCGATCATTGCGAGGAGTAAACTCATTGCTCCACTAGCAATTAAGGTGAATTTCCAGAGTGCTCGGCGAGATAATTGGGTGGGTGCTAAGGCATTACTTGTATGGAGGAGCATGATAATCGGACTTTCGCAAAAAATCGCGATCGCTTTTGCTACTCCGACTGCGGCAATATTGGTTCTAGCTGATGGTAAATGAGCGAGGGTTGTGGTTGTGAGCGGATCGCCTAATGCCATTGAGACATCGGATAGGGAGAGGGGGATGAATTGTTTCCAGAGGTGGATTAGTTGGGATTTTGGGGGCATTAAATGAATTGAGAATTGAGAATTGAGAATTGAGAATTGAGAATTGAGAATTGAGAATTGGGTGATAGGGTTTAGGATTGTTTGATTTCGATGGGGGAGAGGGATTTAATTTTTAGTTCTAGTTGTTGTTTTGATAGTAGTTGGATCTGATTATTGTTGAGCCATTCGTTATTGTAGACTGTTTCTAAATATCTGTCGCCTCGATCGGGGTTTAGCATGAGAATTGATAAGGGGCGACTCTGATTTTGGTAGGCATAATTTAATCCACCTGCTAAAATTGCTCCTGTGGATGCGCCGAGTAATAAGCCTTCGAGTTTGGCGATTTGATGACAGTAGGAAAAGGCGATCGTATCGTTAATTGTATAGGCAACATCGATTAAACTAGGATCGAAGTTTGGTGGGGTGAATGATAAGCCTAATCCAGTCATTTTATAGGGAAAGCGTGGTGTCCCAAATACGGCGGAGCCTGCTACATCTACACCGATAATTTTTGTGGTAGGATAATGTTGTTTAAAATATCGACTGATTCCGGCTATTTGTCCGGCTGTACTTACACCAATGACGATCGCATCTGGCGCACCATTAAAGGCTGATTCAATTTCACGAGCGGTATAAATTTCGTGTGCGTCGGGATTGTGGGGATTGAGATGTTGACAAGGATACCATGCGCCAGGGATGCTATTTGCTAAAGTTTGGGCTGTTTCCATCCGTGCTACCTGCATCGAGCCAAAACTATCCGCCGCACTGAGGGGAACCTCGATTAATTCTGCACCGTGAGCGGCTAATATCCGCCGCATGGTGGTACTTGTTTTGGCATCGATGACAATCTTTACCTGATAACCTCTAACTGCGCCTACCATCGCCAGCGCGATCCCAAAATTGCCGGAGCTAGACTCGACGATCGTACCACCAGATCGGAGCAATCCTTCCGTTTCGGCTCGATCGACCAAGCAAATAGCATTCTTTTCTTTGATACTTCCGCCTGGATTACAAGATTCGAGTTTGAGATAGAGATTGTGCTGTTGACACAGACTACTGACACGATTTAATCTGACGATCGGTACTGTACCTACAGCTTGAGTCAAATCTTGAGCGATAGAGCGGTGAGAAACTGGAGGGAGTTTTGTCAGCATAGCGATACTTCCCAATTAACCTAGAGGTAGATGTCGATATTTCTACTTTGGCACTGCTAAATGAAAACCAGATGAATTGATGCTGTTAAATTTTTTCATCTCAATTTCATCTCATGGCTTTAGACTAGTAAGTATCTAGATGGTTTTTAAAAATGATTAAAAATAAAGTTCGCTCGATCTTACTGTTTGGCTTTGCTAGTACTGCTATTGCCATCACTGCTTGCGCTGGTGTCAATTCTCAAGCTCGTCAAGATGGAAATACAACTATCGCTCAAAATCATGAGGGAATGAATCATGGTGGAATGAATCATAGCATGGATGTCGGCCCAGCCGATGCCAACTACGATCTAAGATTTATTGATAGTATGATTCCTCATCATCAAGGTGCTTTGGTAATGGCTGAAGAGGTATTACTAAAATCTAACCGCCCTGAACTAATTAAACTATCCCAGGGAATTATTAAAGATCAGAAAAAAGAAATTGCTCAGATGCAGCAGTGGCGGAAACAATGGTATCCCAAAGCCTCAGCGACACCAGTAATGTGGCACGCTGAAATGAATCATGAGATGGCGATGACTCCAGCACACAAACAAATGATGATGATGAGTATGTCTTTGGGTGCGGCTGATGCTGGATTCGATAAAAGATTCCTCGATGCGATGATTCCCCATCATCAAGGTGCGGTAACAATGGGTAAAGATTTGGTCAAAAAATCCAAACGTCCCGAAATGCAAAAATTAGCTCGAAGTATTGTCTCTTCCCAACAGAAAGAGATCGATATGATGACTCAATGGCGCAAGCAGTGGTATAAACAATAATATGTTAGATGAAAATTTTACTGATAGAAGATGAGCTAGATTTAGGCGCGATCGTCCAAAAAAGTTTAGCTCATCATCAATATATCGTAGATTGGGTAATCGATGGTCAAGCAGGTTGGGAATATTTAGTCGATCATAAATCTACCTACTCCCTCGCAATTATTGATTGGATGGTACCCAAAATATCTGGAATCGAACTATGTCAAAAATTAAGAGCGGCTAAATATACTCTCCCAATCTTAATGTTGACGGCTAAAGATCGAATGGAGGATAAAATAACTGGTTTGGATGCTGGAGCAGATGACTATCTCGTCAAGCCATTTGGCATGGAAGAGTTGCTGGCTAGATTGCGTGCGCTCCAACGTCGCGCTCCCACATTTCAATCTGATGAATTGCAATTGGGCAATCTTCGATTAGATTATGGTAATAATGCAATTGCTATTGCTAGTATACAGGGAAAGGAACGTTCGATTACTTTAACTGCCAAGGAATTTCAATTATTAGAATATTTGATGCAATATCCTAATCTTACTCTGACTCATGACCAAATCCGCAATCGAATTTGGTCGTCTGATTCTGAGTCGGTGAGTAATGTGGTGGCTGCACAAATTCGATTGTTGCGACGAAAGTTGGCTGAGGGTGGGTGTGAGAATTTGGTTGAAACTGTGCGGGGTTTTGGGTATCGGTTTAATTTTTAGGGTTTAGTTGGGGTGTTTATTTAACACAGCACTTCGACTACGCAATGCCAAAGGCAAGGCTTACGCCAACAGTAACCGGAGCACGGAGGAGGCACGGAGGTTCACGGAGGAGATATTAGTATCAGCAGAGTCTATATATATGCGTGAAAGTAGGCTATTTAATCGAACGAGGATTCAGTTAACAGGGTTTTATGCGATCGCAATTGGAGCGATTACACTATTATCTGGTTGTGCAATTCATTTGGTGATGATTCGAGCTTTTGCGCGTACTGTCGATCGAGAATTGAATAGTTTATCAGGAGCTATTCACGATACTTTTGAATCGGTGTTGGAGCAACCAGGAATAGTTAATTCAGTCGCGCTAAATTTATTACCTGGATTGTGTATTATTGGGGGGGAATGTTCGCCGAATAGAGTTGATTCAAAAATTAGTGAGTTGACGCAGAAGCAAGGATATTGTATTCGATTGTTGGGTTTGAATGGTAGATCGATCGCAATTCTGGGCGCGAAAAGACATACATTTCCTGATGAGATACCGACGATGCACTGGAAAACTATTACTGACGATCTCGGCGAACGTTATCATATTCATACGCTGGGATTGAAAACGATCGACAATCGAGATTGGGGTTATCTTCAAGTTGCCCAGTCTTTCCATCAGTTGGATGAATATATGAATAGTCTTCATCTAATTCTGATTTTTGGGGTTCCCTTGGGGATGTTAATAATTAGTGGGGTAAGTTGGTGGTTGTCAGGATTGGCAATGCAACCAATTTATCAATCTTATCAACAGATTCAACAGTTTACCGCAGATGCGGCTCACGAATTGAAAACTCCATTATCTGTCGCTCGGATAGCTGTAGATAGTGCCCTAGATGTGGAGGTAATCGAGTCAGAAACCCGCAACAATCTAGAAATCACCCGTCGCCAAGTCGATCATCTCAGCCGCCTTGCTGAGGATTTATTATGGCTATCCCGCTTGGAAGCAAAACAATTGCCTACCCAATCTCAGCCATGTTGTCTCAATGATTTAGTCAGCGATTTGGAAGAAGAATTAGCTCCCCTAGCGATCGCCGCACATATCGATCTACAATTGGAAATATTAGTCGATCGACAAATCTATATTAACGGTGATAGCGATCGATTATATCGAGCGATCGCCAATTTGATTCATAATGCCATCCAATATACCCCCGCTGATGGAATAGTGACAATTCGACTCGAATCTTTCGATCGTACCGCAATAGTGACAATCCAGGATACTGGCATCGGTATCGCCGCTGAAGATCTACCACATATATTCGATCGATTCTACCGCATCCAATCCCACAGATCTCGGAGCACAGGCGGCACCGGATTAGGATTGGCAATTGCTCGCGCGATCGTCCAAACTCATTCTGGCAATATCCGCGTCGATAGTCAACTCAATCTTGGCAGCAAATTCATCATCCGCCTACCTGAGTAGGGATGGTGTTTTGTGTTTTGATATTGAGTTGTTCGATGATGTCGATGATTTCACGCTCGAAGACTACTTGAGCACGATTTGTTCTGCCGCCTAGATATAGTTTATCATTCTTAATTACTGCCCAAACTTGGGAATGAGAGAAATAACTCATGATTACTCCAGCCATTAATAAGCCGAAGCCAAAATAGACGATCGGAATACCTGGATCTGCTTTAATTTGTAGCCCTGTGCCGCCGATAATTCCGAGCACTTTTAACGTTACGCCATTAACTTCGATCGAATTTCCCGCTCTAACACTATCGACTAATTTTCCTTTGGTATCATAAACTAATAATGTACCTTGTAAATCTTTAGCGAGGAGAGAAACACCTGCACTCAAATCTGGTTTAGTCGGAATCCAAGTACCCCAAATTCGATTTTGGGCACCTGTACCCAATTGAGCCATCGGCAATTTGAAGATCGGACTATTATTGATTTGAACTTTGACTGATGAAATCGACCAATCAGTTTGATAGTAATAAACGCCATCGTATTTTAATGGTTTATTCACATAGATAGTTTGTCTATCGAGTTCTTTTTGACTACTATTATCGACCACAGATAAATCGGAATAAAACTGATCGATCGTTCCAGCCGGAGTATATTCAATCCAAAATCGATTAACTTTAACCGACCAATCTTTGGGTATTTGTCCACTCGCCCAGGGTCCAGCATCGAGGATGTTTTTGACTTGGAATGTCTCACCAGCAGGCACCATTTCTTGAGCGATAAACCCAGTCATTGCGCCCCACACACCGCCCAATAGGGTAAGAATCATCCCAATATGAACGACAATCGGGCCGATTTTACCAATCAATCCTTTGCGGGCATAAACTTTATCACCTTCCTGAAATACTTGGTACTTTCTAGCCTGGAGTTTCTCGGTCAAAACTGATAAATCTTGATTGTCTATTTCTGCACTCAGAGCCAGCCGTTGGAAAAATTTAGGATTGTCATAAAACTTCCATTTTCTCGCTGACTTGAGCATCGGTACTTGAGTCGTCAGCGTACAACTAATCAGACTCACACCGAATAAAACTAATGCCGCCAAATACCACCAAGTTCGATATACATGGTCTAATCCGACTACCTGAATTACCTTCCAACTCAAGAAGCCAAATAAAGCCGGATGTTCGGGATAATTACTTTGATAGAATATCGGTGGTTCGCCTTGTTCGATGAGTGTCCCTGTAATGCTCAAGATGGCGATAATTAGTAGCAATACGATCGCAAATTTGAGATTGGTAATTACTGGGATAATTTTTTTGCGTACCCACCTTTGGGGCATCTGCCAAATATTATTGATAACTGTACTGTCAGATTCGATCGTCATCTTCTCTTGCTCTGCGCCTCTGCGTAATTCGACTTCGCTCACTACAAGTCTCTGGGGTTTAAAAAAATATTTATACTCTAGATAATAACGAAAATACCCCAAACCCAACCAACAATACCCCACTAGTTGGTGTAATCCACCCAGACCATTTTCGTACCTCCAATAACTTCTTAATCGAAGCTGTAAAAGTCCCCGCTAAAATTAACGGAGCCACATAACCAGCCGTATAAGATAATAAAAGTACCGCACCCAGCCAAATATTCCCCGTACTTGCCACCCAAGCAAGTAAACTAGCTAAAACCGGAGTGCTGCAAGGTGAAGCAACTAAACCAAAAGTCACACCTAACAAATACGATCGCACCCCGTGAGGTAAATCCTGGGAAATCCAATCCATCCCGCCAAAATCGGGAAGTTGAAAAGGTAACGCTTCGAGCAGATTTAACCCCATCAAAATTGCCACGATACTGACAAAAATCGGCAACCCCAACCCAATTTGCCCATAAACCTTTCCCACTCCCGCTGCAAAGATCCCCAATCCAGCTAGAGTCGTGGCAATTCCCGCGCAAAAGTATGTTGATTGAAGTGCGGCTTGCCAGCGACTTTTGGCTTCATATCCCCCAATATAACCGATCGTAATTGGTAGCATCGATAATGTGCATGGAGTTAGACTAGTTAGCAATCCTGCTATAAATATAATGCCGATCGATACCCAGCTAATTTGAGTCAGTTGTTGTGTAACCAGGGTATCGGCAAAGTGTTCGAGTTGGTATAGTGTGGTTTGGATCTGTTCTAGCATAAGGGGGGGTAGTGGGACGATCGATCGCTGATGATTAATTTACTATTCACTATCCACTATTGACGATCGACCGTTATTTGACAATATCGCCTAAGATCCCAAATTTCAGGGTAAACGATTGAGGGTGGATTCCAGAGTTCAAGTTTTCAAAAGTAGAGTGGTAAACTAAAATGAGTGACAAATCTCTCAAAAAAGTAGAGCCAGATAGTTCTATCGATATCGATTTGGATAAAGATACTTGGCTTTATATTTATGGTTCTCCTGACTTACAACAAGCGAGGAGTCTGGGCTATGAATGTGAACAGCGATATCTAAAGGAGCGGATCGAAGCTGAATATCGAGGTTTTGAAGTGGCTGATGCCTACCTCATCAAAAAAACAGACTTTCCTTCAAAATATGCCCTCAAACAATCTTTAAAATGGGATAATGTTTATGTTGGTGAATATTATTCAAAAGGAGAAGTCCTCACCGTAGACAAATACTTAGGCAAGTATCAGCTCATCAAGACACCCGATCGGCCCTGGTATATAATTTGCAGACAATTTGTAGCTCATCCTCTCTTTTTAACATTTGGAGGCTCGATCCTACTTTTGAGCTTTATTCTGGCAATCTAATTTACGATCGAACACAAACCGCTCTCCCTCGAATGCCGATCGCGACTTACTGCCTGATTCTCTCACACTCCCCTTGCAAAAAGCACCTCGATCGTGAGAAGATTATAGGCTGTGTCTATTTTATTCCCAAGTTGGGTCTGTAAGGATTATGGAATCATCAATAAACGGAGTAATTCGTAATTGATGTGAACCAAGCCACCCCGATTCGGGGTAAACCTTATTTGAGTCAAGACACCGAGCTTAGGCGGACAAACCGCCTAGTTGTGAGTTCGCTAGCTCCTCGCTCTGTCATTGGCAATTAAACATCGCGCAAGTGAAGTGTTGTCAATATAACAAGCTCAAATAAGAAGGTTGAAGCAAACCTAACTTTAGAACTGGTCAAACCGACCAACCCTAATTATCGAAGGCGTAATAACCTTCGAGTAACACCCAAACACTCCAAAACAACAGAAATTAGATGCTATGGCAGCCAAAAAGGGCGTTCGGATTATTATCACTTTAGAATGTACTGAGTGTCGCAGTAACACTGCGAAACGCTCGGCTGGTGTATCTCGTTACACCACGATGAAAAATCGCCGGAACACTACCGCTCGTCTAGAGTTGAGTAAATTCTGTCGTTATTGCAACAAGCATACAACTCACAAAGAAATCAAGTAGATAGTATCGACTATCCGCTATTCACTATCCACACTTCGACTACGCTCAGTGCGAGCTACTGACTAAAACTATGGCTTATTTTCGCAAACGGTTATCACCAATTAAACCAGGCGAACCGATCGACTACAAAGATGTAGACTTACTTCGCAAGTTTGTCACCGAGCGGGGAAAAATTTTACCTCGTCGGATTACTGGCTTGACAGCCAAACAACAACGGGATTTGACTCTCGCCATCAAACGCTCTCGCCAAATAGCTTTGATGCCATTCATCAACGTGGAAGGCTAAATGACAAGGGATGAGGAATGAGGCTTGCTAGCAGATTTTACTCGTTGCAAACTTCATATCTTCATGTTCTGTGGCGATTTAACGCGAGACTAATTTTCCCTCGTTGGCGTAGCCTCTCCATGGAGAATCGCTATTAGTCGATCGATATTCGGCGTAAAGCGGATAATATATATTTACAAGCAATCCAAGTATTTGGAAGGGAAGAGACGGCGTGGAGAAGGGAACTCTAATTGAATTTTTGCACAATGGAGCACGCCGTTTAGCTATCGCCGATCGTCCAGAAGGCAAAAAACACTGGATTGCGATCGACGCGCAAGACAGATCTCATACAATCCATCCTCGCGATATCACTTACGAAGTTGAGGGGATGATTTGCAAGCAGATCGCCGAAATAACCAAATTCAGCGCAGCAGTGGCTCCGAATCTCGATCCTGAGAATCTGGAAGTGGCTTGGGAAATGTTGGTAGAAGATGGGGAAACAGTCAACCCGCCAGCATTGGCAGATTTATTATACTCCGATCGTACTCCCCCCTTCTGTTATGCAGCCCATGTTCTGCTCTCAGATGATAAGATTTATTTCAAAAACAAAAAAGAAGACAACTACGAACCCCGCAGTCGCGATCTAGTCGTCGAACTCAAGCACCAAGCCACCGTCAAAGAACAAAAAGAACGGGAGCAGCAAGGATTTATCGCTCGCGTACAACAACGACTAGCAGGCGAGGAAGTTGAATGGGCAGAGACAGACAAACAAAGGCTCGAAACCTTTGAAAAATACATCCTTCACCCAGAGCCTCCGCCCCAAAAACTAGCCGAATATCTAGGTGCATTGGGCAAAACCCAGTCAGAACCCGCTGTATTCGCCCTGCTCGTCGAATTGGGTTGGTGGGAACAAAACGAAAATATCCATCTCAAACGCGCTCAAATTCCCGTTCAATTCTCATCTAAGGTACAAACTGTGGCGCATGACGTATTGACCAATCCACCAGTCGATCGAGATCCACACCGGATCGATTTGACCCATCTCAAAGTTTATACGATCGACGATGAGAGTACCAAAGAAATCGACGACGGATTGAGTCTGGAAGTATTGCCAGACGGACGACAAAAGCTATGGATACATATCGCCGATCCCACTCGTCTCTCCAATCCTGGGGATGAATTAGACTTAGAAGCGCGGAAAAGATCCGTCACCATTTATCTCCCCACGGGAATGATTCCCATGTTCCCACCCGAACTCGCAACTGGCCCCATGAGCCTCAGACAGGGGCATCGCTGTTGCGCCTTGAGTTTTGGGGTAATCCTCGATGAGAGTGGTGCAGCGGTCGAATATGAGATAACTCCGAGCACGATCGAGCCTACCTATCGGCTCACTTATGAGGATGTGGAGGAAATGCTCCAACTGCGGATTCCTGGGGAAACAGAAATCGAATCGATCGCGGGATTTTCCAAACTACGAAATCAATGGCGACAATCCCAAGGCTGTATCAATATCAACATGCCCGAATCGACGATCAAAGTCGTCGGCGATGAAGTCTCCATCGAACTAATCGAAGACAACCGCGCTCGACAATTAGTCGCCGAGATGATGATCCTCGCAGGGGAAGTCGCCGCCAGATACGGACAAGAGAATAACATCCCCCTTCCCTATCGCGGACAACCCCAACCCGAACTCCCTCCCGAAGAAGAACTAATCTTGCTCCCTCCGGGGCCTGCACGCTCCTGTGCCATGCGTCGCTGTATGCCAAAGTCGGAAATGAGCACGACCCCCGCCAGACACGCTAGCTTGGCTTTAGACACCTATTGCCAAGTGACATCTCCCATTCGTCGCTATACCGATTTACTCGCCCATTTTCAGATCAAAGCACATCTCAGGGGCGATGCGCTACCATTCACCGCCGAACAATTGCTCGAAATCATGCAGAGCTTGGGGACAAATATTTATGAAGCAAATATGGTCGAACGTCAAACCAATCGCTATTGGACGCTAGAATATCTCAATCGTTCGGTCGATCGAGATTGGGAAGCTCTGGTATTGCGCTGGTTGCGAGAAGACGAGCGACTCGGACTAATTTTGATCGAAGACTTGGGCGTAGAGCTAGCTATGCGGTTCAACCGTTGGGTAGATATTGGCGAACGGATCCAAATTCAAGTCGCCCTAGTTGACCCCCGCCGAGATATTATCCACCTCCAGGAAATCACAAGTCAAGGGACACCTGTGACGGCGTAGAAGTTTCGATTTCCAAATACCAACCGCAAATACATCTTTATCCACCCCATAAAGATTGTTCTCAATAATCTCTAGCTTGCGGGCATGTATACTCTCTGTCCCCAACTTATTACTAGCAAACAAGCAAGAGCGTAGTTCCAGCAACTCGTGCATCATTCCCAATAGGTAAGCACCACTACCACAAGCTGGATCGCAAACTGTCACAGCTTTGAGAGCAACTAGAATGGATTCTGGATCGATTAGATCTTGACTATCATAGTTATCCACAAATCGATCGATCTTCTCAACATCCTTGGGACACTTCGACTTCAAATAACCCTTCGATGCTTCTGTTCCTCGTTTGGAATACCCTCGATCGAACCCTCAACGGACTCAAAAATCTCTTTATACTGCTTAAAGAATCGATCCGTTACCTTCTCAACATCAAACGCCTCATCATGCTGAATCTGAATCTCCAGCGGCTCAAGCTCGATCGGCTTCTTCCTGCATCCTTGCCCGATTGCCTGTAAATCTAACTCGTAAATCTGTTCGATTGCCGTGCGTAGTTGTTCGCGCTGATTGACCACTATCCGCCGTAACAAACGCCGCTGAGTATTCTTCTCGTCATGTTTAACATTGATAAAATGCCAGTCATCCTGAGCTTGATTAGAGAAGACAAACAGCGAGTGTGGATGAATACCCAACAACGCCTCAATAATCCCCCACTGTTCCTGCTTGTAGATCTGCTGGGAACTCAACCGCGTGTAAATGACCTTAAACTGTCCCCCGACTCCACCATTAGCCAGTAGTAGCGATTCACTAAGTTATATTTTCCCCGTTCGGATTAAAGCCCAAGTTTCTCGATCTCAACCATCGAAATATAGAATTTCATCGGATCGTCGGGAAACTCAATGAAACCGTAATCTTTATAGAAGCTTGCCGCGCCTTGACTGATGGCATCAACCACCATCGCCACCGCTGCTAGTTGAGTTGACAATTCAAGACATCGTTTCATCGCATCGAGTAATAAGAATCCCCCATATCCCTTGCCCTGATACTCTGAGTCAACAGCCAATCGTCCGAGTAGAATCGCTGGTAGTAGCGGGTATCTGGGTAACTTCTTGGTTGTTGATTCCTCAAGTTCGGCTGAAGCGATCGAGTAAGAAGATAGGCAATAGTACCCCAATACTTGGCGTTCTGGTGAGTCAGTCAGTACATAAGGTGTAGATACTCGCTTCTTTAATTCCTGAGATGCCCTAGTCTTGATGTAATCATCCAAACTATCTACACCACAGGTAAACAACGATCGATCGTGCTTCTTACTGTCGAGTAAGTCAATCCTAAGAGACATTGCCGAATTCCTGTTTATACCGAATAGCCGCGTCTTTAAGTTTCTGGTTTGGCTCCTTTGGGTTAAGAATAGCCTCAGCAAAAGCTCTACTACCCTCCGCACTGAGTTTTAAGACGCGATGATTTGCGATCGTATTATCAGCCGCTTCCCTCGCGCTCTTGACCAGAAACTCACATAGAGTAATATTTTCAATATCCGCCGCCGTCTGAAACTTAGCTTTCAACTCTGGTGCTATTCTTGCCTCTATTCTTGCTGTTTGTACCATGATTTTTATTGTGAATTACTGATAGTATATTCGGATATTTGCCGAACTGTCAATGATAACAGTCTTAAAGGTTATATGGTTTAGTCGCCAACACGAACGAACGATCGACCAGCGACTTTAACAGCCCACTCCCCCAACCCCTGCTCTTTAGCCGCCTGTATTCCCCGCGCTATCTGTTCGGTACGAATGCTTATGTTTTCCTTTTTCTGTGCCTCAGTAGCCTTTAAAGCCACTATTCCGACCATATCAAAGAATTCCTTCCAAGTTTTAAGTCTGGGGTCGGGTATATCGCCAGTGACGATCTCGATTGTTGGCGTAGCGATCGGGTAGTAGAGACTACTGACTCGATCGATCCCATGCTTTTTTAGAGCGTCGATCTCAGCTTTTAAAGCCTCAATCTCAGCGATCGCGAAGCGACTGCCAGTAGGCCGTCGAGTCAGTAGTTACCAAGCGATCTCTAATGGCTAAAGTTGGACTCTAATTTGAGCGAGTTCAACCTCTTCTGATTTAATCGCCTGAATATATCGGAATTTCCATACCTCTGTATTCTCAATTATTCTAAATCCAGATAATTCGAGTCCTCTCACAAATCCTTGCAAATCTTTGATGTGGGATGTGACCTCATAAATCCAGAGTTGTCCGTCAAGTTTGAGTGTGCGAGCTGCTTCTCGAATATAGTCAGTGATATTCAAACCCATCAGCGATAGATTAAACATTGCCACATCTAGACAAGCATCTTCTAATGGCAAATGAGCAATATCGCACTCGATTACTGAATCATTAATGGCAATAAAATCAAAACTATGAACTGTGTGCCTACCTGCAAGAGCCTTCGCTAATAGTGCTTCACCACAGCCCAAATCAGCTACAACTAGATTCGATCGTTTCTCCAGCCATTTAATAGCTTCTTCATAAGGCGTAACCGACCAAGTTTTTCGAGCTGATTGGTAAAGGGTGTGGTATTGCATCCATTCCTCTGGATTACCTTGCAAGCGTTTGTAGGTAGTGTCACTGTTGCTACTATTCCAACGGGCATTCATCCTGCTAAAGTCACCATATTGAGCATTACGTCGTCGATTATCGACAGGATCTACATCTGGAAGTGGCACAAAGATTTTCGGGCGAATAATTGATTTCTGCTCCCCAGTCTTCAATCTTTCTAGCCACTGACGTAGATCTCGAAATGCTTGAGATTCACTGCGTAATTGACCTTCAGGCATCACACCATCAACAGCAGCATCAGCAATCGTCTGTTTATTTTGGAGCCGAGCTAACCTGCCCTCATCCCAACTCCAGTGTTCGCCATCATCTAAACCATAAGTTACAGGCATCAGAATTGTGAGCGTATCGTGAACTTGTCCCTGCCGATTTAATCGTCCTTCTAGCTGTTCTAGTTCGGCACTCGTCCAAGGTGGAATATTCAGAATAAGTCGATCGCACACTCGTTGAAAACCATCAACACCAGTAGCCATCGCACTACTGGCAATCAGAACATCAACAGATCCATTGATAAAATGTTCGCGTCCGCTTTTGTCTCCGCCCATGTGGAAACCAACAGTCCATCCTGCTGCTTCGATCGCTTCTTTCAGCAGATCGACGATGCCTTCAACATAGTGGGTATAAACGATCGTTTTGGGACGGAGTTCTTTGAGAATGGCTGGAATCCTGGCAATGGTGAGAATTTGCTCCATTTTTAAGATTGACGTACCTTCTTCCCGAATTCGATCGACCAAATGAGTACAATCAACTGGAATATTCACCCGATCGATCTTAATTTTAGGCTTAACTTTAGACCGAATTCCCAGCGTGACAAATGCCTGATGTAATCGCATACAGTTATTAATCGTAGCTTTCTCACCTAAATCCGATCGTTCGACACCAGTGATTAATTCAACCAAGCTTTTGCCTTCTTTGAGGTTGTTAATCACCGGAGTTGCACTCATTCCCAGTACATGAAGATCTGGGTTCTGCTCGGCTGCATTGGTAATCAAAGCCAGCACCATCTGCCGTCGCTTGGATGGATCTTCGCTACGTTGTTTGCAACGATGAATCTCATCCACAATAATCAGATCGATTTGATATCGTTCTAACAGTTGTCGAATATTAGCAGCAGTTGCAGGTTGCTGGAACATTTCATGATTGAGGAGAATATAATGATGCCCCTCGCTAATATCTTCCCAGTGAGGATTGAAGTTTTTGATGGTTACGCGACTGTCTGGAAAAACATGTTTTATTTCTCCATTCCAGTTCGGCACCGTGTCCAGAGGACAGATGATAATTGTGAGATGAGCATCAATAATGCGGCTACTCAGAATTCCCCCGATCGTTTTACCTGTTCCGGTCAATGAAAGGTTTAACATTCGCTGCTGACTGCGTAAATGTACAGCAGCTCACATCTTGCACCAATACATATAGACTAGTAGCGGTCGCGACCAAAATGTGAGAAAAAGGGCACAGAACAATATCGATGAGAACAGTGAACACGATTCTCCCTTGTGCCCAAGCTCTACTTTACACACTGATGGGATTG
>JANMEL010000121.1:0-3534 GCA_031376885.1 Chamaesiphon sp. OTE_70b_metabat_96
TTTTGGCTCTCTGGCTTTCGTTTTTTTTTTTTTATGTGTTTATTTTTAAATGTTTCGCTATTGGCCTGGGCATGAATTTACCTGGGGTGGGGGGTGGGGGGTGTGGGGTGCGGGGTCAGTTTCGATCGGCTCACCCAATTATTAATTGTCAATTAATTGAACCTATAATGGCATTAGATTTCGATACAAAAGAGAATCAGAAATTAGCTATTTGGGGAATAGTTGCTGTATCTGCGATATCGATCGTGCTCCGGTTTTGGGAGTTGGGTAGATTTAACGAACTCGTATTTGATGAAGTTTATTATGCTAAGTTTGCTAATAATTATCTCACCAATACCCAATTTTATAATTCTCATCCACCCCTAAGTCAGTATTTAATTGCGATCGGGATTTGGATCGGCGATCGGTTACCGATCGGGCAAGATGTTACTAATACATTGACAGGTTCGCTGCATTCGACTTTTAGTTATCGGTGGATGAATGCACTCTTTGGCTCGCTGATTCCGCCGTCGATCGCGGCATTAGCTTATCAGTTAAATCAGCGGATGAGCTTTGCTTTCTTGGCTGCTTTATTGATTAGTTTGGATGGGTTATTTCTAGTTGATTCGCGGTATGCTCTCAATAATATTTTTCTGATATTTTTCGGGATTATCGGACAATTATTGGTGTTAATGGCGAGTAGAGCTAAGGGTAGTTCTCAATTACTATTGACGATCGGTGCAGGGGTATCTTTCGGCGCAGCGGTAGCTTGCAAATGGAATGGGTTATGGTTTTTGTTGGGGATGTACATCCTGCTGGGAATGGCGAAAATATGGGTATTAATCAAACCATTCATTCAACCGCAAACCAAATCTAATTCGATCTTCGACCGATTGGTGACTATTAATCCAGCGACACTAATTTTTAGTTTAGCGATTGTTCCAGCTCTAGTATATAGCATTTTATGGATTCCCCATCTGATCCAAAATCCCGATCTCAATTTTTGGGAGATGCAACTGTCAATTCTCAATTATCACGAGAAAGTTGGTGATGGTGCGAATATTCATCCATATTGTGCTGATTGGTATACTTGGCCGCTAATGCTTCGTCCTTTAGCTTATTATTATCAACAAGAATCATCAACTCAACTTTATTATGATGTTCATGCCATGGGCAATCCATTCTTATGGTGGTTTGCTTTTGCAGCAATCTTGGGATTAGTGATCACAGTCATCAAAGACTTATTCGGAACTCCGATCAACGAATTAAATATCGAAAAAATCGGTATTCGCCTATTTTTCATCATCAACTATGCCGCTAATTTACTACCCTGGGTTCCAGTTACCCGTTGTGTATTTATCTATCATTATATGGGCGCAGTCTTATTTGCAATGATGGGATTAGCATGGCTGATAGATACCTGGTTGCGGAGCAATTTCCCATTAGTTCAAGGCATGGGTTTGACGGCGATCTTTATTATTGCGGCTGGATTTGTGTTTTGGCTACCGATTTATTTAGGCTTACCACTAGATAGTCTGAGTTTATCGCTACGAACCTGGAATTTCTGGATCTTTAGGTGGATTTGAGGCAAGTAATTAGATTTACGATTTCCTGAAGAAGTCGGAAATCTAATTAATTAATCTCCGAGCTATTTACTCGGAGGATTTGTTGTTGATTTTTCTTGTTTAGCAGAGTTCTGACAGTAGGTAGAGATACCTTGAACTATATTTCGTTCGGGGCCAAAAATTTTGCGAGACTTATTGAGTTCTTCATAAACGCTACTAGATTTTTTGTCTTTAATAGCCAGCAGCATTCGTTTGTTAATATCAGTTGCACCTTGATACATAGTCACAAATTGACCTTGATATGTTTTCAATTTGGCATCAGCAACATTAACTGAGTTCATATCTTTTGCGGCCTTATCAAATGCTGTAGCCAGTTTCTCGATCGTCGCTACATCACCTTTAGTCCCACCAGCAGTAATCATTTTGGTATCTGTTACCGTTTGATTTACGACCCTAATCACATTAGCACACTGAGATGATTTGCTACTATTACACCCACCGATCGAAAAAATAGTAGAGATTGCTACTAAAACAATCCCAACTTTCTGCACTCCAAATTTCATCAATCAACCTCTCATCACACACCAAACGCCCTTCATTTTAACTTATCTAGAGATCTCGTACCGCCGATCGACGGGCAAAACTTTGACGATCGTTTCCCCAAATGCTGCTCCAGTCAAAGCTAGAGCCTCTCAACTCTGTTAGGGGTGGTCGATCGACAGATGTAGAGATCGGTCGTGCAAAATTGACTGAGGATACATAATAGATATAGTCATCTCGATCGACTATCCCACTGTAGACTTGCCTAACGAGGATTGAATCATGAATAAAGTCTTAATTCTAAGTGCCCTAATCGGTGGGATGTGGGGGAATATCTCCGCTGCACCAATTCAAGCTATCCCCGCAAATAGCCCCTCAGCAGCCCCCCAAACGGTTGTAAATACCAGTTCATCCAAAATAAATTTACTGGACGCTGGAGCCGAACCTCGCCGCGAACTGAGGTTTCGCCCAGCCGTCAATAGCAAGCAAACGATGACGATGACCATGGGGATGTCGATGGATATGTCGATGGGTGAGATGACTATGCCCAAAATGACTCTCCCCAAAGTGGTACTCAAAGTCGATCTAAATGTGACATCTGTAGATCCATCGGGAGATATCCACTATACTTTTGCTTATACTGATATTCAGGCGATCGCCGCCGAAGATACACCACCAGAAGCCCTCGCTGCCATGCAAAAAGGCTTCAAAAGTTTGGTCGGCTATCAAGGTGATATCATCGTCAGCGATATGGGTGGAGTCAAAAGTAAAAAGCTAATGATTCCAAAAAATGTAGACCCCATGCTCAAGCAAACTTTAGAGCAATTGAGTAAGTCGATGGAGCAAGTCTCTACTCCTTTACCGAGTCAGATGTTGGGAGTAGGGGCAAAATGGCAAGTCACAAATTCTCTCAAGGTGTCGAACATTCGGATGAATCAATCTTCTACTTATGAAGTCTTGAAGATGGACGATCGCGGCATTACAATCCAGGCTAAGATTATTCAGTCTGCACCATCCCAAAACTTTAAAATCCCAGGGATGGACAAAAAAACTAAGGCCAAAATCAAGTCGATCGCTTCTACAGGGGAAGGTAGATATGTTTTGCAATTTGATTCGATGTTGCCTATTGAAGGTAAAATGTTGTTAAATAGTGACACCAGTATGTCTGTTCAAGCTTCCCCAAAGGAGAAACCGATGGATATATCCACCAAGCTAGAAATGGATCTTACTCTAGTCGGGAAGTAGGGGATAAAGTCAGAACACCCAGACTTCCCATTGGGTGCTACCCCGTACGCATAAGTCCGCTAGAATTCAGTTTTGATGGGTTTACCCCCCCCTTGCCAAGGCTACCGTGTACACACAAGTTTTCCTGAGACGGTTTCCCGATTTCCTCAAAAACATCCGCCTCCCACACACCAACAAATCTGCCGTAAACCCACCCCACCGCCTC
>JANMEL010000116.1:0-17095 GCA_031376885.1 Chamaesiphon sp. OTE_70b_metabat_96
CTAATGTACTCGAATAGTTTGCAGCAACAACATTCGGTAACTTCAATAAAGGATCTATACTAAAACTCATATTAAAAAGGGGGTAAAATTCCGCTATCGCTACATTTTACCCGATTTTCCCCATACTAGCGGGAGAGCCGAAAAAATAGTGCTCGCAAAGTTGAATTTACAGGCTGGCATCAAAGCCAAGAAAGCTACCGCTTATGTCGCATCCAGAAATTACTTAGCAGTCGCTAAAAATGAGTTTCCAGGAGATATTTGGGAAAAAGACGATCGGATGTCTCTCATCCTGTATCGAGAACTCGCAGAGATAGAGTATCTCAATGGAAATATCGAACAGTCTCAGTTCCTCATCGAGACAGCATTGCAGCGAGCAAAATCAGCGATCGATCGAGCCGACTTCTATTACTTACAGATCGTTCAATATACCCTATTAGGAAAACTAAGTGAGGCAATCGATACAGGTCGAACAGCACTGAAAACATTGGGCATCGACTTACCTACAGACAACTTGGAAGCAGCATTTGAAGCTGAACTTGCAGAATATCGAGAGAATTTGGGCGAACAGGAAATCAGCTCATTGTCTGACTACCCAGAAATGACGATCCCAGAAAAAAAGGCTGCTTTAAAAATATTAGTGCGGATCTGGGCACCAGCTTGGATTTTCCAGCCAGTTCTGATGTACATCATCGGGACTAAAATGGTCAATCTCAATCTCAAATGTGGCCACATGGAAAAATCTCCTTTAGGTTATGTCAGCTTCGGCATCATCAATGTACATGTGCTAAATAACTATCATTTGGCTTATGAATATGGTTGTCTAAGTGTAAAGCTAGCCGATCGATATAACGATCTCATGGCAAAGATTGGAACACATCAAGTTCACGCTTGCATGATTATGCCGTGGCTAAAGCATATCAAACTCTCCGAACGAGTCAATGTTGAGGGTATTGAGGCTGGACTACAAGCGGGCGAGTTACAATCTGCTGGATATAGTTTGACCTACAATTTATACAATCTGATTTATCAAGGTACAAATTTAGAACTGCTCCTAAAAGAAGCAGATAAGTGTTTGATATTCGATCGAGAAAGTCAGAATCAATGGGCGATTAATTGTACATTGGCTGCTAAAATTTTGCTCGAAAATTTGATGAGCCTGACATCCGATCGGTCTTGTTTCGCTACAGCAGAAATAACAGAATCGTATTTTTTAGAAACTTGCCAAAGCCAGCAAACAATTGCAGCTATCTGCTTCTATTATATCTTTAAAGCTGAGATTCTCTACCTATACGATCGACCAGCGTTAAGCCTGCTAGAGCAATCGGGCGCATGGCTCGACTACATTCCTGGTACGATCTCAATTTCCAAGCATAATTTTTACTACTCACTAACGCTCGTTGCTTTCTATAACCAGGCTTCGTTAGCAGAACGGGAAAGATCCTGGCAGAAACTCGAAATCAACCAACAGCGCATGAAAGAGTGGGCAGATAACTGTCCAGAAAACTTTCTGCATAAATATCTCTTGGTAGCGGCAGAAATGTCTCGAATCGCTGGCGAATGGCATCAAGCAGTGGACTTGTACGATCGAGCGATCGAGTCTGCTAGAGCAAATGAGTTTATCCAAAATGAAGCCTTGGCTAATGAACTAGCCGCAAAGTTTTGGCTGGAACGTGGCAAGTCAGAGTTTGCACAACTTTATATGAGAAAAGCTCATCAAGGCTACCAAATTTGGGGAGCAAAACGTAAAGTTGAACTATTAGAAGAAATCTATCCCCAGTGGTTCTCTCATAGTTCATCGCGGACAGATCTGACCACAGGAACTACTGCTGCGGTTATAACTACCAATCGTTTGGTTGACACATTAGAACTAGCAACCATTATGAAAGCAGCTCAGGTAATCTCTAGCGAGGTCGTCTTGAAGAATCTGATTGAAAAGTTGATGAAAATTGCGATCGAAAATGCTGGTGCTCGATCGGGTTTTCTGATCCTCGGACGAGACAATAATTGGGTCATTGAAGCAGAAGGAAAAGTAAATACCGATGATATTAATATCCTCAAATCGCTCCCGATCGACACTGTAGATCTCGACAGCCAGATCCCGCTCCTATCAGTCTCGATCGTCAACTATGTCGCCCGCACCCAGGAAAGTTTAGTCCTTAACGATGCCGCCCAGACTGGACAATTTATTCGCGATCCATATATCGTCGCCACCCAAGCCAAATCGGTGCTGTGCATCCCCTTACTAGATCGAGGCAAACTGAATGGGATCTTATATTTAGAGAATAACCTGACGACGGATGCCTTTACACCCGATCGAGTAGAAATCCTCAAACTCTTATCTGCTCAAGCAGCAATTTCGATCCAAAATGCCCAACTCTACGTCGCCTTGGGTGAAAACGAACGCAGACTGACGCAATTTCTCGAAGCCATGCCAGTCGGCGTATTTGTCATCGATGCCAATAGTCAACCCTACTACGCTAATCAGACAGCCCAACAAATCCTGGGCAAGGGCATCGTCACCGAGTCCACAACTACTCAATTGACTGAAACCTATCAAGTTTACCAAGCGGGAACCGATCGATTATATCCCACTGACGAACAACCGATCGTCCGCGCCCTACAGGGAGAGAGCATCACCATTAGCGATCTAGAGATTCGCCAAGCCGACAAGACGACCCCTCTAGAGGTATCAGCTACCCCAGTCTTCGACGAGCGGGGGCAAATCGTCTATGCGATCGCCGCCTTTACCGATATCACCCAACGCCAACGCGCCGAAACCGAGCGGATTCAGTTTGCCCAAGAGCTAGCACTCAAAAATCTTGCCCTCGAACAAGCCAGAGATGAATTAACCGAATACAGCCGCACCCTAGAACACAAAGTCCTAGAACGCACCCAAGAACTCTCCCACACCCTCGGTATCCTCAAAGCCACCCAATCCGAACTAATCTTTGAAAACGAGCTGCTCCGCAGTGCCGAAGCCCCCACCAGCTTTGACTATCAAGTCGGTGGGAGCCTACCAATGGACGCACCCACATATGTCGTCCGCGCCGCCGACAGACACCTCTATAAAGCCTTAAAAAGTGGCGAGTTTTGCTACGTCCTCAATCCCCGCCAGATGGGTAAATCTAGCCTGATGGTACGGATGATAAATCATCTCCAACACGAAGGAATGTGGTGTGCATCGATCGATATGACCCGCATTGGCAGTGAAACCGTCACCCCCGCACAATGGTACAAGGGCATCGCTGCCGAACTATCCCGACATTTCGAGCTACGTGGTAAAGTCAACCTCAAAACTTGGTGGCAAGATCGAGCGGATCTCTCCCCAGTACAGCGATTGAGTGAATTTATCGAATTAGTCCTGCTAGTAGAAGTCGGCACGCCCTCAACCCAACTCGTCATTTTTATCGATGAAATCGATTGCGTCTTGGGCTTAAAATTCCCCGTCAATGATTTCTTCGCCCTGATTCGTTCCTGCTACAACCAGCGCAGCCTCAACCCCCAATATCAACGCCTAACTTTCGCCCTCTTTGGTGTCGCCACCCCTGCCGATTTAATTACCAATACCCAGATTACCCCCTTCAATATCGGCCAATCCATTCAACTAGAAGGCTTCAAAGAACACGAAGCCCAGCCGTTACTACAAGGATTGGCAGAACGAGTCACCAACCCCCAAACCATCCTCAAAGCCGTTCTAGCCTGGACGAACGGACAACCGTTCCTCACCCAAAAACTATGTAAACTGATTCGCAATAGTACCGCACCAATCCCTCCCAACGCTGAAGCCGAGTGGATCGAGCATTTAGTACAAACGCAGATAATCGATAATTGGGAATCCCAGGACGAGCCAGAACACCTGAGAACCATTCGCGATCGCATTACCAAAAGTCAGCAATCTCCCCAACTGCTCGCACTCTATCAACAAGTCTGGGCACAGTCAGCAATTGAGATCGCCAATAGTCCCATCGAACGAGAATTGCTGTTGTCAGGGATTATCATCAAACATCAGAGTACTTTCATAGTTCAAAATCGGATTTATGCCTCGATATTTAATAGTGATTGGATCGATCGATATATCTGGGGGGAAACGCAGAATTTTTAATCGACTTGAAATGTGGGATTAAATAGAACGCTCGTGAGTTCGGATCAGTGATGAAACCAATGCAGTGACTAGCATTGCAATACCTGCTTCGACAACACGCGATCGCTGTCGAGTCCTGACCAATGAAATCAAACCACTCCCGATCGCAAACTCTTTTCTTTTAATACCATTTAAAATTACTTTTGCGACAGCTTCCGCACTCCAAGTTTTAGCGGTATCTGGAATGCCATAAACACTAGGTACATTCGATCGAGTCTAGCAGTAAGTTTCCCCCTTCGATCGGGTAGCTAATTTACTGCTGGGGTTATAATTGTTATAAAATTCAGTAGAACTAGGAAAAATCTCAAAAATATCGTCCATACTACTCAGTTCAAATAACATTTCGATTTGCTGATTGATCGAACAAATTGATAGTTGACTATTTACTTCACGCATTTTTTGAGAAGCCAACACTAAAGCTGATAATCCAGAACTATCCATAAAGCTGAGATTTTGACAATCCACCAGCACATTACAACCGCCAGTATTAGCAACTTCTATAATCTCTTGCCGCAATTGGCTACAATTAGTTACATCCAAAACGCCAGTAGGTTGAATAACTTTTACAAGTGTCGCGATACCTGTGACAGCTTCACTAATAACTCGATCGCTGGGTGTTGCTTGAGGAGCTAATCCCATTACTCGTTCGATTTCTTGAGCGTATCGCTCCATCATCATTGTTTGTTTTTCGAGCCGAATTGAGATCGCCTCCCGCAGTTCACTCGGCGTAAATGGTTTGGTGAGATAATCATCTGCTCCCAGTGACATTCCTTTGCGAAAATCGGCTGTAGTTGCCTTGGCAGAGAGAAAGATAAAAGGAATCTTGAGTGTGCTGGGATCTTGACGCAGTGTAATTAGTACATCATAGCCATCGAGTTCTGGCATCATTACATCACAAATAATCAGATCGGGGTGATGCTCTTGAGCTAATTGTACGCCAATCCTACCATTTTCGGCAGTCAGTACATTGAAATCTTCTAGTTCTAAAATTTCTTGAATGTTTTCGCGGATTTCAGTTTCATCTTCGATCGCTAAAATAGTAGTCATAGTAATTTTAAAAGCTGTGTAAAATCGCCAAAATATATAGATATGCTTCTGAAAAGCAGATGCTATTTCAGATTTGATTAGGCTTCAATCTCCATTGTATCGATCGCATTACAGATATCTCTAGGTGTAAATGGTTTGGTTAAATAATCATTTGCACCTAATAGCCGCCCTTTTTCGCGATCTTCATCTGTAGCTTTAGCAGATAAAAAGATAAATGGAGTTTTGATAGTAATTGGGTTTTGACGGAGTGAAGTAATTACCCCATAACCATCGAGTTCTGGCATCATCACATCACAAATGATTAAATGTGGTTGATGTTCGATCGCTAGCTGCAAGCCAATTTTACCATTTTCAGCAGTTAAGACATTAAAATCTTCCATTTCTAAAATTTCTTGGAGATTTTCTCGAACATCATGTTCATCTTCGATTACTAGAATAGTTGTCATAGGAGTTGGTTAATAGTGATAAGTGACTAGTGTTCTACTTTTAATTTAAAGGTAGAGTGACAATGAATGTGGTACCAACATCGACTTCACTTGTGAGATCGATGGTGCCGTCATGGAGATCCACACATCGCTTGACAATTGATAAACCTAAGCCTGTGCCAGGAATATTATTTACATTGGTACCGCGATGAAATGATTCAAATAGCCGCACTCGATCGTCAGCGGAGATACCAATGCCTCGATCGGCAATTTGAAATATAACTGTTTTCTCGGTACATATAATATCAAACTGGACTCGATTGTCTCCTAGAGTATATTTAATGGCATTAGAGAGCAAATTCGTGAGAATTTGGCGAACTAATTTGCTATCCATCCAGACTAAAAAGCGATCGGTTAGAGCGACATTAGCATCTGAGTAGGTTATAGTCAGATTGAATCGACCTTCAGCTTTACTACTAATTTCTAGTTCTTCAATCAGTTCTCGACAAAATCCAATCAAATCGAATTCAGACCGCTTGCATTCTAGTTTGCCCGCATCTGTCTGATAAATTAACAAAATATCCTCTAGTAATGTTGTCATATGCTTGACAGCAGATTGAATCCGTTGCCAATGCTTGAGTTTTTTGGGTCGTTCTAGTTTATGATCGTAATCTTCTAGTAATCCGGTCGAAGAGGAGATAATCCCCAAGGGAGTCCGAAATTCATGAGACGCAGTGGTAATAAATCGAGTTTTTAGCTCGTTCAGTTCTTTTTCCTGGATCAATGCTTTGCGAATTTCAATCTTCTGTTTAGCGAGCTTATCTGCCAACCTTTTTGCATCTGTTAAAGAAGTAGTTTGGGCTTGGAGCAAAAACAAGAAATCAGCAACTGGGTCGTGAAGGGCAAAGTCAGATACTTTTAGCTTGAAGTTGGACATTAGCTTAGTATCCGTAATCCAAGGAGATCCAAGAAATAAGATTACCTCCTCATAATCAACGTAAATTATTTGCCCTTTTAGTTGCATCCCATTGTCGAGAGATTCTAATAAAAATAACGATCTTGGCTGGGCGCGGATCGTATCAAAATCAGCTACCACATTAGGGCGTTTAATTTGAAAATTTGACTGGAAATCTTTATTTTTTAATATATCTGGATATAACCGTTTGAGTACAGGCCCGACGTGAACCATTTCGAGATCCCGATTCAAGACAATGTAAAATGGAAAAATTGTTGCAAAAACATCAGGAAGTGGTGAAAAATCTGGTGTCGTTACATATTCAGCGATAGTGACATTTTCTGAAAGATTCATTGTGACATGACCCGTCGGCAACAGTTAGTAAAGTGGTGAGGAATTGAAATTTTAATTAGTCATTATTTTTGTGAATAATTTGTTTAAATGGGCATTTTGGTTTGTGAGCGATAGATACTTCTTCATGGTCATTACCTTGAGCTTTACTATTAGTGAGCTGAATATCCACGTCTGTATCAAATTTTTCGCCTAATCCCTTGAGCATTCCTACTACCATTGGAGTTAATCCAGGTCGCTCAGAGTAGTAATGTAATTTCAGTGATTCCTCTTCTAGCTCGGAACAGAGGAAACTGGGTGGTTGGAGATTGGGAAAGCTCAAACCTACACGAGCATGTAGATTATCGAGATTTTGCAAAAATTCAGGTAAATTATCACCTGCCATTTCCATTAGAGGGCCATACCCTTCTGTCGCAGTAAATAAGATCCAATATCGGCCAAATGCTTCTAAGATATCTGTTGCGGGAATTTTCATCACAGCACTAGCTGCATCGACGAGTCGATAGGTGATGTCATCAGGATACGCATCCATACTAATAAATGCTTCGATCTCAACTTCTGCTTTGGATTTAATTTCTTCCCAAGTTTCTTCCCCATATTGGCTACAAACCATATCTTCTAAGCCTTTATTCACCAATCCAAACATAGATAATTGAGCCTCGTGGAAAGTGGGTAGTGCATTAAATCCAGTTACTATCTAGAGTACCCATATCCTCTCGGTAGATTAGTATTACGATCGAAGATTTACTTAGCCGTTGGCGTAGCCTGCGACTTCCGCGCTTACCGTATTGAGAGCGGAAGGATCTTTTCACTCAAATAGAGAGTAGTCAAAGTCGGGTAATTGTTGTAAGGAATATCGATCGTATTTTTAATATTGATAAGTAAGTAGAATTTTATCTACTTACTATCGCTTTACTACATTCAAATCGATGCTATTTTCACCTAACAATTTGCCTTGAGAATCAGCAAATTTTACCAGCAACTGATAGTTGTCAGTAGTTAAATTTGATAAGGTAAGTTTGTGTATTAATTTGACACTATCGGGGGGGATTGATATCTCAATCGAGTCTTTTCTGACGATCGATTCCGCTCGTTTTAATGTATATGTGAGAGTCGAGTTTGGGATCGATCTCCATAGGTCATTAATTAGCCACAACTCGATCGGAATAGACTCACCAAGTTTCCACTGTTGTTTGGTGACGACTATGCTTGGTAAAATTGGCTGATAAGCACGTTTGAGCATTTCGTAACCTGGTTTTGTCTGTCGCCAATAGTCTACAATACCCCAATTTATTGATGGCCAATCTTCGACGAACATAAACTGAAAGATTGCGCTGACAGGCTGATAACGCTGTCTGCGGTAAGATTCAGCCGCAAATTGAATTAGTTGGGCTTGATATTGCTGAGTATTGTCAATAAATTCTTGGGTGGTTTTGCCCATTGGCACTTTCGCCAGATCGAATGTTTCATGGGGTTGGAAGTTATGATATTTCCACTTTTCTAATTTGGCTGGAGTATCGGGAAATAGTTCGGCTGCTGTAAATATTTTTTCCAGAGAACTATGATTTGGTAATGCTTGTGCCCCAAATTCAGTAATTAAGGGTTCTTGGGTGGGTTTGCCGTAGTCTTGCCATTTTCCCGAATACCAGCCGTACCAGGGGTGTTCTTGGGTGGTTGAGGCGAGATGTAGATGGCGGGTGGAGTCGCGAGAGCGCAAGCTATTGTAAATTGTTTCGTCGAGGGCGCGATTTTGCTTGGGGTTATAATCGGGATATTTGTATTTCATCCATGTGGCATCCCACGGTGGCTCATTGTGGATGCTCCAGGTGAAGATTGACGGATGGTTGTAGAGCATTGTCACCATATCATTCGCCTGTCGCGTCGCTTCGGTAACAAAGTCGGGCGCGTCTGTATAACCCCATTGTAAGGGGAAATCTTGCCAAACTAATAGCCCCATTTCATCACATAAACGGTAAAATTCTTCGGCTTCAATATGTGCATGAACGCGAATGCTATTGATATTTGCTTGCTGGATTAGTTTGAGATCGATCGAGTATTTCTCCCGTGTCATTTCACTCAACCACTGGGAAGCAATATAATTGGTACCACGCAAGAAAATTCTTTGTCCATTTAATTCCCATGCTTGAGATTGAGGGTTGAGGCGAATTGTCCGAAATCCAAACGTGGTACTCGATCGATCTAATAATTTACCTTTATCTAATATCTCAGCTTTTACTATATATAAATCGGGTTTGCCATGCTCCCATGTCCACCACAGATGTGGATTAGATTTGGGGAGATCGATCGCGATCTGATTTGTACCTGGCTTTAAAAGTTGATTTTGAATTATGGGTGAATCTGGGGCATCTTCAAAATTTACAGGCTGAAGTTGCAGCGATAATTTCACTGTTTGTGGTTTAGGAGTTGGATTGATAATTGTTAGATCGACGTGAGCGATCCCATTTTGGTAACTAGCGTCTAATTTTGGTGTAATTTGTTGGTGAGTAATTGCGACTCGATCGGATATTTGTAGCGATACAGGTGCCCAAATTCCGCCTGTATTCTGGTCTTGTCCGCGTATAGACCATGCACCACCTGGGCGGGTATCATGATGATTTAAAACACCTTTGATAATGCGCTTATGCAAAGACCAAACTTTTTCTGGTTCTTCAATTGGACTATTGACTTTCACAGCTAAGATATTGTCAGATCCATATTTTAGCTGTTCGGAAACAATAAATCTAAAGGGCTGAAAATAGCCCTCATGAAAGCCCAAGTAATGACCATTGAGCCAAACATCACCAGTATAGTCAACGCCATCAAATATAAGCTGAATAACTTTGCCTTTTAGAGATCGATCGATCTGAAAATGACGGCGATACCAAGCGACTCCAGATAGATCTTGCCCTTGAAGAAACCAATTACTGGGAACAGAGATCGATCGCCAATTCCGGTCGTTAAATGTTGGCTGAGAAGCATTATCTGGCTGAAGATAACCGGGCGCAAATTTCCATTCACCACCTAATGAAATTGAGCCAGGACTCAGATCGGTAATAAATTTAGAGTCTAGCGGAATTGAATTAGCAACAGTAGGGGTAGGATGAATCACAATACTCAAGCTCATACCCAGGACAAACAGCAAAACTAAAATGGCTCTAAAAAATGATAAGATATAACGTTGAAAAATTGATTGATGTTTGCAGATAAAATTCACTGTCTGTATAATTAATGTATATGGATTGAACTTTGAATTTCTTTCTCTTCTTTTGGTTTCCAAATAGCAGCGCGAATAATTACCGACAATAGCAGTAAGTTATAAAGTGCCCATCCAGCATTTACGGCATAGAGCGATACATCGGTTAAAGTGCCCATTGACCAGCGAATTAGACACCAAACTAGTCCTAAAATTGTTAACCCACAAACAACTAATTGAGGCATCACTAGATTAAGATAAATACCCGATTGCCGTTCCTTTGGGGTGACTTTAAAATTGAGAGACTGCTTAGTAAATACACTTAATACTGCTTGAATAAATAGAGGGAACAACGCGATTGCATATTGTTCGGCTCTCCACACTTCGCCAGCAGGAATGCCCCATGTCACCATCAAAAAAGTCAGACGATTGATAATAAATGCTGGAGCAAAATGGATGAGAAAATCTGCTCCATAAGTGTGGATGGGAGTAATACCAGTGAAGAAGAAAATAATTGGACAAGAAATTAAAATGACAGTCGCAAACCCCGAAAAATAACTGTACATCGTCTGAAAATACTGGAGCCGTTGCCAAAAACTTAGTCCTGGTTTTGTCCAAGGATTTTCTTGAACTAATACCTGCATCGTCCCCTGTGCCCAGCGGAGCCGTTGTTGGAGCGTAGAAGCGAGGTCATCAGGTGCCAACCCTTCTGCTAACAGTTCATGGTGATAGGCTGTCTTCCATCCCGCTGCATGTAGACGCATGGCGGTATTCATATCTTCAGTAATGCTGTCACTAGACATCCCGCCAATGAGGGTAAAATCATTGAGCAACTCTTTATTTTGAGCGACTGCTTTAGTAAAATATTTTAACCCCACACTAACTAGAGCTTCGCGGCGCAATACGGCATTAGTACCAGTATAAAAAGCTGAATTTAAACCGTCTTTACCCTGTTGAATCGGCCCATAAAAAAGACGTGCGCGATGTCCATAAGGATCTCCAGGCGGAATATTATAAAAATCTTGAGGTGTTTGAACTAGGGCGATTCGATTTGCATCATACTGACCAGTCGAAACATTGTAACTAACAAAATATGGTAAAACCCGCTTGAGAAACTGCGGTTTGGGGATATGATCGGCATCAAGGGTAAGCAGAAACTGTCCGGTAGTCTCTCCAGAAAAAATAGCATAGTTAATATTTCCAGCTTTAGCGTAGTGCGCTTTTCCTTTTGGTTTAGGACGAGCGATATAGCGACAGCGAGTGATTTCAGTAAATTCAATTTCTTTTTGTTTAATTGCGGTAATAAGTCCCTGTTCTTGGGTAATTAGTAACTCTTGAATGCTAAGATGTTTACCGTGGCTAACAGTCATGACTTGGCGAAAGACTTGTAAAAAGTGAACGACTGTATTTGGATCGCTTCGCTCTGGGAGCGTCGCCACAAAAGTTTCGGCAGCATGGCTATCATCTGTCAATTCACGGATCTGTTTGAGTCGTTCTCGCAATTCCAACCGCTCCGATTTAATCCGCTGTGCCTCAGCTTTGAGTGTCTCCGACTGTAGATCCTCTA
The DNA here is from genome assembly GCA_031376885.1 of Chamaesiphon sp. OTE_70b_metabat_96. Taxonomy (GTDB): domain Bacteria; phylum Cyanobacteriota; class Cyanobacteriia; order Cyanobacteriales; family Chamaesiphonaceae; genus Chamaesiphon. The sequence continues at coordinate 11,680 of JANMEL010000116.1, forward strand.
AACAAAGTTTCTGGGCAAGAGTCCGCATTTCTAGTGAGTTGCCATCATCTAATATATATACTCGTAATTTAGTCGCAGGATAATCGATCGCTAGCGCAGCTCTAGCTGTCTTTTCAACCATTTCTGGAGGTTCATTATAACAAGTGATAAATACGTCTACTGTGGGCCATTCTGTCACTGGTAGCGGTGGACTGAGATAGGGTAGTGACTTGATTTGTCGTTCTAATGGTCGCCACAAGCCGATCGTAAACATGGCTCCGCCGATATAACTATAGATTTCTGCACATAATAGGGGAATTGATAACCATAATGCTTGAAAATCGAGAGAATAAAAGATTCGCCAGTATAGGTACCACCCTCCAAAAATTAGATTGATTTCGGCGAGATATCGGAACCAAAGGGCGCGTTTGCTGAGGCGAGATTGGGAGTTTCCTTTGAAGTTTGGTTCTCGATCGATCGTAGATGTAGTCATGATTTTTCACGCTTAAATAATGTTTAGTTTTGACGATTACCTACGGTAGGCTTCTGCGCAGGCAGACGCTACGCGAACGCCAACGATTTGGGGGGTTAAAGTCTGTTTGAGTTGCTGCGGAGGTTGATTTACCCCCCTACCGTATATACACAAGTCCGTTAAGATTCTAGTGTTAAGAGAACCCGGATCTGGGGGTTCCGACCCCCAGACCCCCCGTCGGTTGGGGGAGTGTCCCCCCCCCGAACCCCCCCTCAAAGCATAGGTTGTTTGAGACGGTGGGTTGGATGTACGACCGCTTTGTTGGTGTGTGGGATGCGGATGTTGTTGAGAGAATCGCAAAATCCGTCTCAGGAAAACTTGTATGTGTAAGGTAGCCTTGCAAAGGGGTAGCTCTTGCGCCCTCCCCTTGACAAGGGGAGGGCTGGGGTGGGGTAAACAACCTACGCAGCAACTCTAATAACTTATATTTTTCCCTACAAAACGATCGGTCGATCTCCTCTAGATCGATATAGTAAGCCTTCCAGGATAGCTGCATTAGTATTGAGATCGATCGCCTTGTTTTTTCCCAGCTTTGGATTTTCATATAGTCCTGAATAGTAACCACGCTTGGAATCATTTAAGTTTTGGAAAGCCAGACGCAACTTTCGAGTATAAGTATCATTTGGCATCAGAAAGCTCCAGCCAAACCCAGCTTTGGTACTGGCAAATTTTAAGTTGGGATAAGACTTATTGCCAGCGATAGCTTCCCAATTTCTACCGTTGACATTGACACTGTAATAAAGAAAAAACGGTAACTTTTGGATCGAATCTTCATTTACTGCTGTTAAAATTCCAGTGCGTTCAAATCGTTGGGCTTGAACTTTTAGGAGGTTCTGAGCTTGGGGTTTGACTGCATCTGTCCAGCCGAGTTCTAGTCCCCAGAATAGATAAGGATCGCTGGTGAGGTAATTACTCGCTCCAGAATTTTTGAGATTGCGGCGATCGATTTGAAAGGGAATTCCATCGATCGAAACTGTTTCCACGGGAGGTCGCTCCAATGCCTCTGTCGCTTGTAGATTCCACAACTGTAGGCTCCTGGCTGCGTATTGCTCGTAGCCCAAGCGTCCCTCCTGAAAGTAATTAACTACACCCTTTTGGGCGGGAATACCACCATAAATTAGACCATTTCTGACGAGTTTTTGGAGATCCCAGCGGGCGACTATTTTATTGACTCGATCGGTGTATTCTGGATACTTAGCCCTTAATGTATGCAGTCCCACCAGGAACCTACTCACATCTAGCCCAGACCAACCACTGCGCCCTTGAGGATCGGGGGTATTATTGAGCTTCCGCATTTGAGCTGTCGTTGTTCGATAGGCTTTATTGGGTAATTTGGTGCTGGGTAAGGGCATTTTCTCCAAAGTAGAGAGGAACGTTCTCGCCCACTGGTTGAAACTGTCTGGGGACATTAAGCCCAATTGTCTAGCAGCGTGGATACCCATAATGGCACTGCCTTGATCCCACCAGGTAGTCCAGTTATATTGGTCGCCAGAATTGACTAGTCCCGTTTGTTTGACGATGTTGCGCTCGAAGTATTTCCAGGCATTTTTAGCCGCAATTCGATCTAATTCGGTTTGTTGTGGAGATGCCGGAGCTGGGGGAGATTTGACGACAATTATTGGTGGCGGGGGGTCGATTTTTGGTGGGGGTAAGGGTTTCGCCTGCTCGACAAGTGGTGGTGGTGGTGGTGTTGCTGGTGGCGTTGGTGCTGATGGTGGCATCAATGACACCTCAACAGCAGTTGCAATGCTAGGTGTTGTCGATTTCCAATAGCTACCGCCGAGTTCGGCGACAAATTCGGCTGTTTGACTGGCTTGGCGGGGTAAACCTTGTCCAGTGCCAGTAGTAATGGCTTGCCACCAGGGGGAATTTAGGTTAGGGTTGGGACGGATGAGGGATTTTCGATCGGTTGCTTTGAATAGTAGAGCTTCGAGAATCATGCTATTGGTGCTACTGGTATAGGTTGTGACTGTTTTCTCCGTTTTGTCGTAAAATCCTTCGTAATAGCCGTTGTAAGGGTCGTAGAGATCTAGGGTGGTTCGCCAGAGTTCTAGGGCATAGGGATCTTCGGGAAATAGGGCGTAGGCGGCAATTGCGGCAGCAGTGCTAACCAATCGGGCTTCGGGATAAGATTTACCATCGTCGCTGAGGGTTTCCCACGATCGACCCTTACCGATCGCGGTACTATGGAGGATGTAGGGTTTAGTTTCGATCGCATTGGTAGTAGAAGTAGTCAAGATATTCGTGCGGCGATAGCGTTCGGCTTGAGCTTTGAGCATGGGGATAATCAATGCCCGCATTTGTGGATCTAATCCATACTCCAAGCCATAGAGGAAGAACGGATTAGTGACAGTTTTGGTGTTTTCGAGAGAAGTTGCCTTTGATTTGACCCGTTGAACTGGTACCTGAAATCCTTCTAGAGCTGCCGTTTGATATTGTCCGCCGACAGCCGATTTATGGACATCGAATCCCCACATCTGAAATCCGCGTGCTGCATATTCTTCGTAGCCCAAGCGCGTTTCAGGTTCTACCCGCGTCAACATCCGACCATTTTTATCCCTAGTGACGATCGAACTATACAGCGAACCATCTCGTACCACCCGTAAATACGACCAATCGAGGACAATTTGTTCGATCGCATTGGTATATTGGGGATAACAAGTTTTGGCACCGTAGAGAGCAGTCAGCAGTCGCCCCACATCCAAAGATGACCACCCCGTACCCTCTGGCGTGGGATTATTGCCATAATCTACCAGTTGCATCGACTGGCTATTGTAGCTACGATTGGGCAATTCGCCTGTAAATAAAGCGATTTTGGGTAGCATCCCCAACACCTTCCGCATCCGAGTATCGAATTGGTTATCAGTTAAGACATCCAGCAGCCGTGCGGATTGGAGCGCAGCAATATAATCACCCAACCCCCATAGCGTCGAGCCTTTGAGGAAATTGCGGTCATTCGGTAGCCCTGTCGCCTCCATATTCACCTCAAAGTATCGCCAAGCGGCTTGAGCATAGCGTTTTTCGGCCACACTCAGGGACTTACCTGGATGAGGACAAGTAGTTGCCCGCAGATTTCCAACTGATGGAATTAAGGTCGCAGGGGCAGCAAGTACGACTGGAGCGGGAGCAGTTGCGACTACTCCAATTGAGGCTGGAGCGGTGACAGGGGCAATACCACTAATCAGGGGGCGATTGCCTCTAGCTTTGTAATAGAGAATCTCTAAAATTAGTCCATTAGTGTTACCCGTGAGCGATTTATTTGGCTGCTGGGTGGCTTCATATAGTCCAGCGTAGAAGCCATTATTCGCCGGATCTTTGAGGTCTTTGACAGCAGCAAAAATCTGTTTGGCATATTCACTATTAGGGTACAGATATCGCCAGCCAAAAGCAGCTTTGGTACTAATACTCCGAAACTGAGGAATGGCTTTATTTTCGTCGGTAATTGCAGCCCAAGGGACACCATTTGAGTAAACAGTATTGTAGATAAAGTAAGGTGCTGTATCGAGGTTATCTTCAGATACCGCCGTAAGTTGCTTGGTATCTTGAAAGCGGCGTTTTTGAACTTCTAAAACTCTCGCTGCATAGTCGCCGATTTCGCCTTGTAAGCCAAATTCCAAGCCATCGAGAATATAGGACTCACTAACGACATAATTATTCGCATTGGTGCTTTGATAATCGCGGACATCTACAGGTATTTTGATTCCATAAATATCGACAAACTTAAATGGTTCAAAGGATAAAGCTTTAGGTGCTTTAAAGCCCCATAATTCATATCCTCTAACTGCATATTCCTCATAGCCGAGTCGCCCTTCTTGGACTAACAGGGTTTTACCATCTGGCTTCACCATTGCCCCATAAAGTTGCTCGTCTTTGACCGATTTGGCTACTTGCCATCTGGCGACAGTTCCCTTCAGCCAATCATTATATTGAGGATGGCAAGTACGAATAACGTGAAATGCTGCCAACATCCGGCCGATATCTAATGCCGACCAACCAATCCCACGCGGGGTAGGTTTATTCCCATAGTCCACCATTTGGGCGGTTTTAGCGTTGTAAACTTTATTAGGTAAAACTCCATCAAATAATTCTAATTTCCCAATATTCTCCAAAAATTTATTCATTTTCTGGTCAAATTCTGATTGGGGAATAAGATTCAGCCAGCGGGCTGAATTAAGTGCCATCAAGTAATTTCCCAAATCCCACAGCGTACCAGATGGATATCCCCCAGTGGAGTTCACAAATCCAGTCGATTGCTGATAATTGGCTTTGAAATACTGCCAAGCAGTTCGGGCATAACTTTCTTCTTCGGCTGTGAGTGGATCGATAAGTGCAGCACACATACTGGTTTTGGCGGCTGGATTTTGCGCCATGACTGGTTCGGGTGGGAAAAATTGCAACACGAATTGCAGGCTAATTCCGACTAGAAATAGTGCTGTCCATCTAACCCATTTGGGTTGCTGAGTATGAAAATTATCGATCCACATTTAGTTAGAAATTAAGAGTTAAATAATATTTCTGGTGGTGTTGCGGAGATCTACCCACCCCGCCCTAAGAGGTTGTTTGAAAAGTTATTTTTAATACGCATACCCTAGAAGACCCCCCCAACCCCCCCTTGCCAAGGGGGGGCTTTGCTCCCTCCCCTTGCCAAGGGGAGGGCTGGGGAGGGGTAAACAACCTACGCAGCAATTCAAATAACTTGTCGGTACGCGTAGCCTTTACAAGGGGAGGGTTGGGGAGGGATAAAAATCTATGCAGAAGATCTAAGGTGCTCATGCGGCTTGCGCCTAACACACCCTACGAATTCAACTCAATTAATGAACAGCAGCACCAGCCGCACGTTTGTAAGCTTCTTCCAATACCTCAGACAGAGTAGGATGAGCGTGAACGTAGGTAGCTAGATTTTTG
>JANMEL010000155.1:0-2818 GCA_031376885.1 Chamaesiphon sp. OTE_70b_metabat_96
CCCTCTCCCCCTCTCCCCCTTTCCCCTTCCTCAAAACGAATCATGAAACTAATCCTCACCAAAGGCTTGCCTGCCAGCGGTAAAACAACTTGGGCCAAAGAATATATCCAACAATATCCAGAGACAGCCAATATTTGTAAAGACGATCTCAGACTGCAACTCGGCGGAACAAATAAACGCGAAAAACGAGTAATTAAAGTTCGCGATCTATTGACTGAGTATTATTTTGGTGAGGGTTATTCGGTAATTTGGTCAGATACAAATCTAAACCCAGTCCATATTAGACGAGCAACAGAATTAGCTACCAAAAATCAAGCCAAATTAGTCATTCAAGATTTTACTAATATAGAACTAGCTGAATGTATTCGGCGCGATTTAGTGCGACCAAATTCTGTCGGACAACAGGCGATCGAGCAAATGTACTATGATTATTTACATCAAGTCGAGCCATCACCACCGATCGATCCGACTCTACCCAATTGCTACATAGTCGATATTGATGGTACCCTAGCGATTAATAATACTCGTCGCCCCTTCGATTGGGATAAAGTTGGTGAAGACGCGCTCAATCCGGCTGTGGCGAAAATGGTCGAGACATTGGGGCGAGATAGTACTATTATTATCTTTTCGGGTCGATCGAATGTCTGTCAAGAGCTGACAATTGCATGGCTCAAACGGTACAATATCGACTACAAAGACTTATTTATGCGTCCGGCTGATGACCAGCGCGCCGACGATGTGCTTAAATTAGAATTGTACGATCTGAATATTCGCGATCGGTATAATGTATTGGGTGTCATTGACGATCGACCCAAAGTTTGTCGAATGTGGCGAAAATTGGGATTGAGCGTATTTCAGGTAGGCAATCCCGATTATGAATTTTAGTTGTAACTCTATTTCAGATATGTTGCTAACAAAAGTACTAACTAGAAAGTACCATTTAAAATAGTTAATTCAAATAACATAACTATCCAAAAGCTATGACTAGAAATGGATTGAGCCGATATGAGCCGAAATTCTCAATCCTCATTTCTAGTTGAAACTCAATTTATTCCTTTTCTAGACTTTAACTACAACAAAGTTATATGAGAAGTACTAGTAAAGCTGAGTTGGATGGGAATAATAAATCGAGAAGCACTATATTTTAGATCGGTCATTTGTCTATATTCCTAGTGCAAATAATCTATGTTAATAATTGCTGTTCTGATGAATTGTGGTTTCAAACAGCAATTTCGACTAACTTAATAATTTATGTCTCAATCCGATCCTAAATTGCTATCCGAACAAACTATCGATGTATCTTTGCAGCAAGTTAATGCACAGGTTCAAAAACTGTATCAATTGGGTAATGATTGTACGTTTAGAAAAGAGTACGATCGAGCGATCGCATATTATACTCAGGCAATCACTTTAAACGATCGGTTTGTGGAAGGTTATTGTGCGCGGGGTCGATGTTCCGTCGAACTAAAGAACTATGATGGTGCTAAAAATGACTATCTCACCGCACTCAAACTTAGTCCGGCTCTAGCTGATGCCTACGGCGGATTAGCACGATCTTATTATGGTCTTCGAGATTATCCTGCCGCACTAATTGCCTGCAATAATGCCATCGAAAACGATCGAGCGCGAGCTAAGTTGGAAGGTATCCCAAATTTAGAGTTTCATCTTTGTCGAGCAGTGATCGGCAAGAAAACTGGTGATTACTCCCAAGTATTATTCGATTGCAAACCAATTTTAGAACACGAACCCCATAAAATACCCGCTCGATGGTTAAATGCGATCGCTCATTTTCATCTCGGAAATTATAAGCTTGCCCTAGTTAATTTCGATCGATATCTTAACTTAAAATCTGATGATTTTTATGCTTACTATTATCGCGGCATGTGTAATGAAAAATTGGACGATCTTCCCGCCGCATTAAAAGATTTCAATCGGGCGATCGAACTTCAGAGAGATCGAGCAACATTCTACCGCAAACGCGGTCAAATTCACCAAAGATTGGGCGATCTGACGACGGCGATGACAGATTACGATCGCGCAATTAGTCTAGATCCGAGTATGGCTGAAGCGTATTCTCGTCGAGCTGATGTATATATTAGTCGAGGAGATTTTACCGCAGCATTGATGGAATGCGATCGAGCAATCCAGATTAATCCTAAACTAATTAGTGCCTATTATCAGCGGGGGGTAATTAATACCGAAAGTGGTAATCTTCATGCTGCTTTAGCCGACTATCATCGACTCATTCAACTCAATCCTCAAGATCTCAGTGCCTATATTCAAAGGAGTTGGATCTATTTTCGTCACGGCGAATACCCTGCTACAATGCAAGATTGCGAGCAAGTATTGACGATCGATCGAGACTCTATTCCTGCCAATTATTTATTAGGTGTGGTGCGCTCTCTATCGGGATTCAAGCAAGAAGCTATTTTTAGTTTGACTAGAGCGATCGATCTCTATCCCAACTATATTTGTGCCCTATATCATCGCGGGTTGCTACGTCACGATCTCAAGGATATCGACAAGGCGATGGATGATTTTAGAGCTGCCCAAGAAATCCAAAATCAGGGTTTGGTATCGATCTCAGCGCGAGATGAAACTGGATTGTATGCAGAGGGTTTAGCTCTGTATCAAATGGGGGATAAAGCAACTGCCAAAGTCATTCTTCATCAAGCTGGAGTTGTCTCCCAAAAGCTAAAAAGTCATGTTTTTTATCAACAAATTGCCTTTACGATCGAAGCATTGGGGATGAATTAGGGGAATAGGGGATAGGGGATAGGGGATAGGGGATAGGGGATAGGGGATAGGGGATAGGGGA
>JANMEL010000221.1:0-10442 GCA_031376885.1 Chamaesiphon sp. OTE_70b_metabat_96
ATTCATGAATTGCCCCTACCGTGAATTTCGAGGATTTAACTGATTTTCCTGCAATCAAAGATTATAAGCTGGGGATTCTCGTCTGGATCGGGAAATTTATCATCCGCTCGTAGGATCGTCGGGCTGTCTCAAAGCCTCTTCCTTTAGGAAGGGGTTAGTTACCCCAAACCGAAAGATCGATGAATGGTTTTGACGGCTTCGATGCCTTGGGATTGGGATACCACACAACTAACTTTAATCTCTGAGGTGGCGATCGCTTGAATATTAATTCCCGCCGCTGCCAAAGCATTGAACATTTGGGTGGCTACTCCAGGTTTGCCAATCATTCCCACTCCCACAATACTAACTTTGGCGATCTGAGTATCTACTACCACTTCCCCACAGCCCAATTTGCTAGCAGCAGCCTCTAGTAGGCGTTTGGCATCCCCTGCATCACCTACCGCTACAGTACAGGTGATATCTCGCATGGGCACCCCATTAGAGATGTAAGTACGTTGAGATTGGACGATCGTATCCACACTGATATTATGGGCTGCTAAGATCCCAAATAGCTCTGCTGCCATTCCAGGTCGATCGGGTACTTGACAGATTGCCAGTCTAGCTCGATCGAGATCTAAAGCTACACCTCTGACTGGTGGGGTGGTTGATGCTGGTAGATCGAGATTTGGCGTAGAGATCGACACATCAAATTCCTGACATAATGCGGCGATCGACATGTCTCCATCTTCCTCGGCAATCACACAACTGACCTTAATTTCCGATGTAGAAATCATCTGAATATTCACCCCGACAGTCGCCAGAGTGTGAAACATGCGGGCGGCTACTCCAGGTCTACCGATCGTCCCCGCTCCACAGACACTCACCTTGACCACATTCGACTCTACCAGCACTTGAGCATCGCTGGGTTCCAAATTGTCATGGAGTACGGGCGAGATGGCTTCTGCGACCGCCTGGACGCGACTGGTAAGAGATTTGTTGACTGTAAAAGCAATGTCATTAGTATTGCCCTGATGGATTGATTGGATAATCAGATCTACATCAATATTTTCCTTGGCTACCGCACCAAATAACTTCCCCGCAATCCCCGCTCGATCGGGTACGCGCAAAATTGCCACCTTCGCCTGGGCTGCCACAAATTCAACCGCATCCACAGGGCTAGCAATCTCCATCCCCTTGAGCGATCGCGGTTTGGGCACTGGGGAGACTACCCAAGTCCCTGGTTCATCTGTCCAGCTCGATCGTACCACCAAGGGCACACCATAATTGCGGGCAATTTCTACTGCACGAGGATGCAATACCTTTGCGCCCATGCTGGCAAGTTCGAGCATCTCATCAGCGGTAATTTCGGTCAGCAATTGGGCTTCAGGGACGATTCTGGGGTCGGTGGTGAGGATGCCTGGTACATCGGTATAAATTTCGCAAGCACTCGCTTTGAGAGCCGCAGCGAGGGCAACAGCGGAAGTATCCGAGCCACCTCTACCTAATGTGGTAATATCTCGATCTTCTGTGTCGCTCGCGCCTTGAAAACCCGCTACGATCACTACTTTTCCCTCTTTGAGATGGCGTTGAACTCGATCGGGTTTCACCTCGACAATTCGAGCGCGGGTATGTTCTGTTTCGGTGAGGATCCCTGCTTGAGCACCTGTGAGGGAAATTGCGGGTTGCCCCAATTCCTGAATCGCCATACTCAATAATGCGATCGTCACCTGCTCTCCTGTGGCTAGCAACATATCCATTTCTCGCCGAGAAGGATTGCTAGATAGCTCTTGGGCTAGTTTGACTAACCCGTCGGTGGTTTTTCCCATCGCCGAAACGACGACTACCAAATCGTTCCCTGCTTTCACCGTCTGCACGATTCGCTCTGCGACTGCTTGAATCCGCTCTGCGGAACCCACTGATGTTCCTCCATATTTCTGGACAATTAACCCCATCGCTGTTCTCCGTCACCTTTATATAGATCTAACTTACCAGACTAAAGGTCAGTGTGGCGAGGGATGGTGGGATAGAGAGACTTTTTAGCGATCGTCGATGGGTGGGTAAGTATATCACCCACATTCCGCACTATCGCCAAAGGCGAGGCTACGCCAACAAGAAAGTATTGTCCAAATCCAACAGTTTCCGCTCCAGAGACAACACAAATCGCCGCCTCTCTAGCTTCCCCCCTCACCCCTCACCCCTCACCCCTAAACACTAGAATTTCCTTTGTGAATTCTGTGAAGTGCAGAATGTGGGATATCAGTTCCCAAAGCGATCGAAATTTCCTACAGGTGTACGCATTATTAAATCCTCGATCGGTTTAATTTATACATAATTTGAATGATATGAGATGGAGATCTGCCGATCGACAGATCCGCATCGCTCAGGAAATCGGTGTCCGATCGCAGACATCCTAGCTTTTGTTTGATATGCAGAGACAGTATTTCAGCATTTTGTAGCTTTACTGGTGCGATAATTTGCGGAGTTCGATCGCCTAGCACGACACTTATGATTGAACGTATTAAGCAGCACTTCTCTACTCCGTGTATTTACTAGTCTTTAGCTAGCCAAATAGGTAAGAGATATCCATTGCCAACAAAAGGTGATTTGGCACAGTCTTGGCTCAATCCGAGGCCAAAATCACCATACCCAAAAGTACAAATCCCCACGCTTTGAGAGTAAAACAACATGTTAGTCGCTAATAAATCGTTAACTAGAAATGAAATCATTGCTGAAATTTGGGAAACTGTACCTGTCGGAGCACCGGAACCTACAGATCCTAAAACTCTGGCAAAACTAACCGAATTAACGAATTATCTGATCGACTTAACAGGTAGAGAGGAATTGAAAGTTAATCCCTTTACGGAAGTTTGCGATCGCAATATTACTCTCTACAAATCACAAATTGCGACCATTCTCAAGGATAAAGTAGTTCTAATTACTGGTGGTGCGGGATTTGTTGGTAGCCATCTGATCTCACATTTGAGTCAACTTGGAGTCAAGAAAATTGTCTCTGTAGATATGGAGTATGGTACTTCGATCGCCGAAGATGTTTCGATCGTTCATTATCAAACTGATATCCGTGACTATGAAGCATTACAACAAATATTTGCAGTAGAAGAACCTAATGTCGTTTTTCATCTGGCAGCTCAAAGATTACCTGGATTAGCCGAAACCCAAGTTTACCAGACTATTAGTACTAATATCTTTGGTACCGACAACATTATTAGATTGTGCGAAAAATATCAGATTGAAGCCTGTATTTTTTCTTCGACTGGCAAAGCTTCTAGATATTATACTCCCGATGTTTATGCTGGCTCCAAAAAAATTGCTGAGTGGTTGTTCAGCGATAAATTAGATACTAAAAAATCTTTGTATGGGATTGTTAGATTTACCCATGTAGTCGAAAATAGCCCAATTAGTGCGGAACTCGATCGACGCGTCGAACAAGGTGTTGTTAGTTTACACGCACCAGATCGATTTACCTATGCTCAAAATGTTACTGAGTCTGTATATTTACTGCTCAATGCTTTGACAATGTTGGAGCGTGGTAAAGCTAATTTATTTGCTGTCAAAAGTTTGGGTTGGCCGATTAATACACTGAATATTGCCCTACATAAAATTGTCGCCGCTGGGGGAAATATGCCTATTTATTTTAAAGGTGTACCCAAAGGTTATGAGTCACACATGTTCATGGGACATTTGGATCTAAGTGGTGAGAAAGGGATCATTCCCATGCTAAATGTGTTGGAAGTACAGACTAGTGAATTAACGCCTAGTCAAGATACGGTTGTTTCTACTATTCACCCATTTTCTTCTCAGCTATTGGATGAGCATTTCGATCGCATCAAACGAGCTAGTCTAGGTTCGGATAGTGCTTTTAAAGCAGTTTTAAATAACGCTGTCAACCAAATTGCCACATCAATATTTGCGCTAGCTAATCCATCCAAATCTTTAGATATCTTAGGCTGGGGCATAGATCCTCAACATTTAGCCAACGTCAATGTCGATGCAAATTACTATCATCAATTTGCCGAACTAATATTAGCAGGACTTATGAAAGAACTACCTTTCATCAATGCTCTGGAAGTATCCCCTCAAGCAATAGTTGCACTTAAATATCTCAAAAATATCCCATCAACATCAAAATCAGCTACCTCTATCCTCACCAAGATTAGTGAACTTCAGCTCACCAAAACTATCGCCCATCTAAATATTTCGACAGTCACTAAATTTGAACGATCGACTGTCGAATCAGTAGTAGATATGAGTAATAAGCCAGTTTTGGTATATGTAATTACCAAGTCTGAATTGGGTGGTGCTCAAGGGCATGTACACGATCTGATTAGATCTTTGTATAAGGATTATCAGATTCATCTAATTGTTGGTAGTCTCGGTTGGTTGACAGATCGATGTGCAGAATTAGGCGTTTTGGTTCATCACTTACCTAAACTGACTAGAAATATTAATCCGATCGAAGATGTACTCGCTGTAAAAGAATTGGTAACGGCAATTATCAAAATCAATCCAGATATTATTCACGCTCATAGTGGTAAACCAGGCATCATCGCTCGACTAGCTGGAAAAATTTGTAATGTGCCAGTTCTCTTCACTGCTCATGGTTGGGGCTTCGATCCTAATGCTCCCAAATTGAGAAGAACAATTGCACTTGCCGCCGAAAAATTATTAGCACATCTTGCAATCAAAATTATTTGTGTCTCGGAAAGCGATCGTCAACTAGCTATCGATTTAGGTGTTGTCAAAGCGGGTCGAGTTGTCACGATTCATAATGGAATTAATCTCGATCTGAATACACCAGTTGCCAATCAAAAAAGTAAGTCTACTCAGTTGATTATGGTTGCTCGTTTTAATAAGCAGCAAAAAGATCAGAATACATTAATGAAAGCAATTAAAGAGGTCAATCGAGATATTAATGTCTTATTTGTTGGTAGCGGCCCTGATTGGGAAGAAGCCAAAACAATTGCCAAAGAATTAGATATTTTATCAAAAGTAACTTTTTTGGGCGATCGATTAGACGTTATCGATCTCTTGGCTAAATCACAAATTTTTGTCCTTAGTACACACTATGAAGGTTTACCAATTAGTATTCTTGAAGCAATGCGAGCTGGGTTGCCGATTATTGCTACTAATGTAAATGGTATCCCCGAACAAGTTCTCGATGGTAAAACTGGATTGTTAGTTGAGCGTCAGGATGTTCGTGGTTTAGCTACAGCAATTACTACTCTAGTCGATAATCCCAAACTTCGCCAAAAAATGGGCAAAGAAGGCATCGAACAACTCAAAAGAGAGTTTACAATTGAGGAAATGGTTGCATCTACAAAAGCTTTATATCAATCACTGATGCAGCCTGCTCATCGATCGAATCAGATTGATATTAATATACTTTCTGCGGATGCAGTTTCTTTCTAATTCATAAATACTATTACTGCGATAACCTTTGCGATCCGCCCAGTTGTCTTGTGCCCGCCCTGAATCTACGCTAATTAATAATATTTTTATACTGGTGTAAGATGTGAGTATATGACAAGGGATTGGATCGGGGCTAGATTTGACAGTTTCTCAAAATTCAATACCACGGTAGATTTGTTCGATTGCAAAGGTTAGCTCGATACTTTCTAGTTCGACCATATCCCCAGCAACATAATTGGTTACTTCCCATTTACCACGTTCGTTCTTGCGAAATACTTCAATTTCGATTTCTTCAGCACTGACGAGGACATATTCAATTAAGTCGATCGAACGCTGATAAAGCTTGAATTTCTTGCCTCTATCGTAAGCTTCTGTACTGGGGGAGAGCACTTCGACGATTAGAGCTGGATGGCTGATAAATTGAGTCGTTTGTCGATCTCGTTCATCACAAGTCGCACTTGCATCGGGGTAAACGTACTTTTCTGATGCCTGAATCTTAATCTTGACATCTGAGTTGAGCGCGATACAGCGATCTGATTCTATGAGGCGATCGTCAATCAACGAAAAAATCCTACCACCGATCCGTCCGTGATTGACTGTGCCTCCACTCATGGCAAAGACTTCGCCATCGAAGTACTCGTGCTTGATTTCCTGCTGCTCCTCCCAAGCAAAGTACTCTTCAGGGGTCAGTAGGGGCAAATGCGCTTGTGCTGCAACCATATAAACCTCAATTGCTAGGAGATTATCACGATCGTATCACAATGAATGCATGAAAAACGATGTTTCAATTAGTTAAAACATCATTGACAATTCGCTGGAAGCTTTCTAGTTGACTTTCAGCAGTATGTCTACTTTGAACTAATTTACTCGCAGCATGAGATAATTGTTCTGCAAGGATTCGATCGGTACTAATATTGACAATTGCCTCGGCAAATTCTACTGGTGTATCGCAAGCAAGAACCTCAATTCCATGTTTCATTTCATTTGCCTGAGCTGTTTGGTTGAAGATGATTACTGGTAAACCTAATGCCATCGCTTCAATCACTTTATTTTGAACCCCTGATGCGTAAGGTACTGGGGAGATGAGTACACTAGCATTGCGATATTCTGCGGTTAGATCTTCAACAAATCCTTTGAAGACTAGATTAGGTATATGTTTGAATTCTTCTTGCAATTGTTCGTGACCTTTGCCACAAATAATGCACTCAAAGTTATCCATTTTTTCTCTCAGTACGGGTAATATTCTCTCGGCAATATATCGCACTGCTAGATTATTGGGCACATATCTTAAATGACCGACAAATAATAATCTCGATGGTTTAAGATCGTCAAATTCCCATAGTTTATCTTGAGCCAAAAATTCATCACCGACGCGATTATAAACGATCGAGATCTGATGAGCATTGCCATGCAAAGATTTTAAATGTTGGACATTAGGATCGGAGCAAGTGACGAATCGATCGCTTTCTTGAATAATCTTCTGCTCATATTTAGCTAAGTTAATCTGAAGCTTCCCCATAATTTGTTGAGTGAGAGTGGCTTTTTGATATCGATCGGCTAAATCGTAAAAAAAAGTAACGCTATCCATAATATCAACTACTTTCTTAGCTGTTTTGACATATTGTAGCAATGGATAAGAATGGATTTGAATTCCCCAGACTAGATCGGGTTGATATACTTCTAGTTGCTCCTGAAAGGCTTGTTTGACTCGATCGGTGATGAATCGATAGGCAACATAAGGGCGAAGTGTGAGAATCGCTTTAATGGACTCCCAAATTACTTCTGGCTTAGAAACTTTGACCGAACAAAATTCTACATCGGGTAATTCTGTGCTAAAGTCATTGATGACAGGTTCCCATTGTCGATCGACATATAATAGCCGCACATGGGCAATTTTTCTCAATCGTTCGATCGTTTGATATAATCTAATCCGATCTCCTCGATCGACAGGTAGGGGACTAACGGTACAAAATACTAATATTTTAGGCTTGCTCATGATTTTCCCCAATATATATTTAATGTTCGATCGAAACTAAGAATTTATAAACCAATACTTATAGTTGAGCAGGTATTGAGGAGTGCAATTTCTCTGGCGAATGAAACGAGCTGGATTTCCCCCCACAACACTTCCAGCGGCAATATCTTTACTCACAACACTACCATTCAAAACTATGGCATTATTGCCAATACTAACACCTGGCATAATTAGCGCATTGGGAAAAATTACCACATTATCGCCGATAATAACTTTGCCCGTAATCGTACCAAAGTTATCATCATCAATATCGTGCCCACAAGTATAAATCTTGCAATTGTGCCCGATCATCACATTATTGCCGATTTCTAGATCGCCTCTGACATCTAAATGACAACCAAAATTAATCGTAGAATTGTCACCAATCTTGAGTCGTTTTGGAATTGTAAATCTCACCCAAGTATGGATATAACTATCGTTACCAATTACCACCCCAGTTAGCTTCAGATAAGCTTTCTTGATCGCGAAAAAAGGGAGCAAATTATAAACTAGATTGTGAATAGCGATCGCTATCATCGCGATCTGACTTTTGAAATCTGCGGAATTCATATTCACCCCTTCCGCACCATCGATTTAACCAATCCTCGCACAGCGACGGCTAGCATCGACGTGTACACTTCTTGAGAGCTAAATTGATGATTTCGCATTGCTTGCAGATATTCACCACAAGCAGCCAAATTAGAGCTACTACTTACACCACCTTCGAGCATCATACAGGTGGCTGATAGTTTTTGAAAACTAACACCCGCTCGATAACAGCGAAAAATCCAATCACAATCCATCGCTAAACGGTATTTTAGATCGAATAATCCGACTAAATCGTAAGCTTTGCGAGTAGCAAAACAACCAGGATGAAGAAAGCCAATTCGATCTGAGATATTATGTGGATTAAAATGTCCTTTGACAGTTTGGACAACTTTACCTATCTCATCTACTTTTTGGACATCACCATAGGCTAAAATGGGAAGATCGATCGACACATCTCGCACCACTGTTTCTACATAATCAGTTGGAAAAGTATCCCCAGCATTAAGAATAGAAATCAGATCGCCATGACATGCGGCGATACCCTTATTCCAAGCATCGGAAATACCTCGATCTGGTTCGCTAATCCAATAGGAAATTTTATCCGTATATTTTTCAATTATCTCAACTGTGCTATCTGTCGATTTACCATCGATAATAATATATTCAATATTTGGATAAGATTGATTGATGACGCTTTGGATGGTAGTTTCAATGCTATCTGCTCCATTCCGAACGATCGTGACAATACTAACTAGAGGTGTTTGGTTGTTTGAGGTCATTATTTTGATAGTGTTATTGATGTGTTGATAGCTTATCCCATGAGTTTTGCTTTTCGAGGCTTTTCGTATACAGGTTTGATTCGGAGATCCTGAGTTGTATTTGGATCGCAATTAATCATGAAAGCTAGCATGAAAATTCCCGTGTAGAAACTCAGCATATCAATCCGCTGAAAACTCATAATAATCAATGATAAGTTCGCTGCAAGAATAGCTACGATCGCTCTTGATGGAGGTACTTTAGTAAAGAAAGAATTTTCGATGATATTCATCATCATACCCAAGAAACAAGTAAAATATCCAACGACTCCCAGCAATCCACCTTCGATCGAACTCGCAATCAATCCAACACTAAATGGAGGAATATATTTAGATTTAATCCCATAGCCTAATGGGTTTTCCCATAATGTCGTAAAAAAAGTATCGATTTCATTTTGTCTAGTACTTACCGATGAAACTTTATCTGGTGCACCCGCATCAAATTTAATATTAAAATAATCAAATAGCCAATTAACATCAGTAAGTTTGAGCAGAAAATTGATACAGAGAATCACACCTAGTGCCAGAAAGACTTTTGTTAGAAATTTATATTTTTGCAAGATATAATCTGAGATTAATTCAGGGCATAACTTGACGATATAGATAAAAGCGACTCCAAATGCCATCCAACCACCAACAGAAAATGTTAGCAATAGAGCAATTAACATCGAGAATAACATTATTTTTGATGGCTTAACTAAAATGTTCCAAAATAATCCAGGCATTAAGAACATTGCAAAAGTACCTGGCTCATCATAAAACGATCCAGCTCTTTTAAAACCTGCTAGGGTATCAACTTCTGCTTCAGCAAAAGCAATGATATAGTTTTGATACACCCGATCGGTACCAAGTGCCGTAAATTCATTCACTGGGGGAAGATTTAATATAAATACTGCCAGAAAAACAATAATTGCACAGATAGAAAATGCTGTGAGGACATAACAGTAAATATTCATACATTTTTTGAATATATCCTCGGTCATACAAATACTCGCAACTATTAAAGTTGAAAATATTAGCAGCCTACTAACTAAATCCTCAGCATTGGTAGCACTACTATTCAGGAAAGCAGTTATTAATCCAACATTATAAATCAAAAATCCAATAAAAATGGCTGCAACTGCCAGTCGAGGTACTTTACGTTTTCGATCTCCAGTATTTTCTAGTTTGGGTTTGATTTTGCCCATCGATACCAGCCCAAATACAACTAGTGTCGTGATACTAAACAATACTCTAGCAACTGGCGGAAGTGCAAACTGAGAAATTAGATTTGGCCCTAGACTACATGTCTGTACAAACCAGCTAACTAGTAATATTTTGCTATAATTAATGTTTCGCTCTTTTTTCTTGGTGAATAACATATTTTAGGAGGCGTGGCAAATAATTAAAGGATAGACTTCCCACCTAGATCCCCGATGAATAGCTTAATGTCACCACCAATGAGATTGTCTAAACTATTTTTCATCGCGAAATCGATCCGATCGTGATTAGGGTCGCTATGAATCGATCGATATCCAAATTAATGTACCCAAATTTATCGATCGATCTATAATTCCCATCTGCCGCACTGCCGATCGATCCTAAATAAAAAAAAACCACGATCGAGTCGTGGGGTTTTTTTATTTATGATAGATAGAATGGTAAAAATAAATAAATCC
>JANMEL010000224.1:0-3981 GCA_031376885.1 Chamaesiphon sp. OTE_70b_metabat_96
TGTCGATAATCTGGTACTGCTTTGATTGCTTCGATTAGATTCACTCTCGATTTTCCTCTGAGTCAAGACGCGAACGCGAAGTGCCCCAGGCGATCGCCCTTCCATTATATATTTTCTCTGACGACAATTAATCCACCCTGCCCAACCCCCCTTGGAAAGGGTGGCTTTAACTCCCTCCCCTTTCCAAGGGGAGGGTTGGGGCGATGCACTGAGCACTTCGAGGAGCTTCAGTGTGTCACCTGTCGTTCGCGTAGCGTCTGCCGTGCATACGGCACTTTTCGCTCCCAGGAGGGGATTTTTGAGGCTAGTGATACTCAGCATCGATCGGTCAATTCGGAATCGTGGTATCGATTTTAGCGATCGGATCGATTACCTTGCGGCGCGGCTATTGCTGGGGCAAACGCTCCGCTACCGCCAACGATTAAAGTCGCTTGGGTTATAGCAACTACCAAATTATTAATCATTTTCTCAGGGGAAACTCAGGTTGTGAGTTTAGAATCGGTCTATACCTGCATCTCATCTAGTCGATGCCGTTATTCCCCGTACTCACCATGCTTACCTTCCCCCAGCAATTGACGAAATTAACCTCACGCATCCCTGGATACATCTATTTGTGGTTGGCGATGCCGATTTTCGGCTCTTCCAGTGCCCTCACGCGGAAAATTACCGAAATTGGTGCCGAACATTTCATGGGTGGGCATAATCCGATTTCTTACTGTAATGTCCTATTTACGGGAAATCTTTGTGCGCTGCTAGTGTTAATCGCGATTCACCGCCACCAATGGAGCCGGAATACCTGGAGGCAGATATCGGGGCGGGAATGGATTGGTTTAGTCGTGGTGGCGATTTTGTCTGGCGCACTGGCTCCAGGATTGATTTTTCAAGCATTGTCATTAACTCCAGTGACGAATGTATTGCTGCTCGGTCGCATGGAACCCCCATTGACACTAGCATTATCAATCTGGCTATTGGGCGAACGACTGAATCGTTGGGAAGTATTGGGATCGATCGTCGCTTTTACTGGAGTGCTACTGACGATTGTACTTCAGACCGATCGATCGCACATGATGATGACTCCAGTAGCTGGATTTCAGGTTGGTTTGGGGGAATTAATGGCTGTATTGGGGGCGATATTTTTGTCCATTGCGACGATCGTCGCCAAAAAGTATCTTACTCATGTCCCATTAGGTATCCATAATACGGTGCGAACTGGACTGGGGACGATCGTTTATTTTGGCTTGGCATTATCGATGTATGGTTTCGACCATTTTATGGACGTGCTGTCGCCGTTTCTGTGGCAATGGATGTTGTTATACGGGACGGTAATTGTCGTTGTGGGGCAATCATGCTGGAATGCGGGGTTGCGTGATTCATCGATCGCCACAGCCTCTCTAATTGGTTCTTTCGCGCCGATCGTGGGCGTTTTAGCTGCTTATTTAATTCTCGGCGAAGTACCAACTCGCGCTCAATATATCGGCGGTGTCATAATTTTGCTGGGTCTATTTTTAAGTCAAGTTGGCATTAGAGCTAGAGCCGATCGTTTAAAAAGTATCGGAGTCAACTCTATGGAAACAGAACAAGAAATTGAAGGAAAAATGGGATTTAAAGGGATTTAAGCGTAAGCGATATTAAATCCAATTCTCAATCTAATTTGTATTTAAGTTATCAACCCAATTAACACGATTATGCCTTTATCATTACCACGTCGGAAATTTTTGACTTATCTAGGATTTGGTACACTTGGCTGGCAATTGGCTAGCTGCGCCAGTCGTCCATCAGCATCGTCCATTGTTATTCCTAAAACCAAGATTATTACGCCTGAAACTATCGCCAGATCTCCGAATCAATTGCCAGAATTCCAAGGAATCAGCGAGTGGCTGAATTCAGCATCACCCATAACGACCAAAGATTTACTCGGTAAAGTTGTTTTAGTTCAAATTTGGACACTAGGCTGTATCAATTGTCAACGGACATTGCCCTACGTTACCAGTTGGCAGAAGAAGTATGCAGCTAAAGGCTTCCAGACAATTGGTATTCACACGCCAGAATTTCCCTTCGAGCGCGATAGTAAAAATATTCGTCGAGCGATGACTAAACACGGCATTACTTATCCCGTAGGCGTGGATAATGACTTCAAGACTTGGAAAGCATATAAAAACGAATATTGGCCGCATTTATTCTTAGCCGATAGACAGGGCATCATTCGCTACGACCATATTGGTGAAGGAGCCTATGATGAAACTGAGGCGAAAATTCGGCAATTATTGGGGCGGGCAGTATGAATGAAATCTCACCACTCACCTTCGTTTTTGCCCTCGGTGGCGGATTATTAACTATTCTTTCTCCATGCGTTTTGCCAGTTATACCATTAATATTGGGTCGATCCTTCAAATCTCACAGGCTTGGCCCAGTGATGCTAGTATTGGGTTTAGTCAGTGCTTTTGCCTTAATTGGTAGCCTATTAGGTGTGGCGAGTTCCTGGTTTGTCGGATTTGCCAATCTGTTACGGAATGTGGCGATAGGTTTGCTATTTGGACTGGGCGTATTGGCAATCTTTCCTGAATTGATCTATCAATTTATGAGTTATGTGCAATTCGGTAAATCTTGGCAACCAAAGGCTCCAAGTTTGTGGAGCGAATTTTTGATCGGCACTCAGTTGGGACTATTGTGGACACCCTGTGCGGGGCCAGCATTGGGCAGTATTTTAGTCCTAGCAGCCGTCAAACAGGAAGTTTTGGGTGCATTCGCATTATTAACTGTCTACGGCTTAGGGGCGGGAATTCCGCTGTTGGCGATCGCCTATAGCAGTCGTCACATCAGTAACTCTTCGCGGCGATTGTTACCTTATACGGGGACATTTCAACGCATCGGGGGGATACTAATGGCAGGAACGGGGATCGCGATTTTACTAGGCTGGGATGTGGAAATCCAACTATGGCTAGCTCCTTTGTTTCCCAAGCTTCCACTTTGATTAAGTAATAAGTAATAACGATATATTTACCATGAATAAAAAGCCAAAGAAATCTCCGCCCATTCCACCACAGACACAGTTTATTAAAATTCTCCACGGTTTAATTATTGTCAGTCTATTTGTCATGATTGCTAGTGGTTTGCAGATCTACAATGCCACGCCAGTATTTGGTGGTAAAAGTGGTTGGACGTTTCCGAAATGGGCAACTTTAGGCGGTTGGTTAGCTGGAGGTAGAAATTGGCACTTTGCCACTATGTGGGTATTTGCTTTTACGTTGTTGATTTATGGGATTTACATCTTTCTTACCCAACGGTGGAAAAGAAAGTTTGCATCTGGACAAGATTTAGAAGCATTGAAAGTTGGGAAAAATCCCAAGCGACGTACTTATGCTTGGCATCGATTGCTTTATACCGGAATTATTCCCATATTGATCCTAGCAATCTTCTCAGGATTGGCAATGTACAAGCCCGCTCAATTGCATTGGCTGTCTGGGCTGTTTATCAATTGGCAAATTTTACGCACTGTACATTTTTTGACGGTGCCAATTTCCCTATTATTTGTCTTGGTGCATATCATCATGGGAATTAGGGCTGGTGGATTGAGACTTACTCGATCGATGTTCCAGCCTTAGAAAATTATATTTAATTTATTCTAGTGAGAAGTCAGATCCCCGACTTCTCGGAGAAGCCTTTGGATCTTCGGTAATTCTAGAAAGTCCAGTTTCTAAGCATTTTTAGTATAACCACTATTCACTATTCACTAACCAAATGAATCGTATTAAACTTCCAAATCATCTCACTCGTCGCCAAGCTATTCAACTACTTGGCATGTCTAGTCTCGGTTATCTCCTAAGTGGTTGTAGCAGCGAACTGACTGCAAAGATCGGCGAGCTATCAGAACCATTAAATCAGTCATTTGGAGAATTGCTCGTCAAACCGCAACTACTGATTCCATAGTTTTCTAAAAGTGCGATCGATCCAAAAGCTCTGCTCCTCAATAGTTATGACGGT
>JANMEL010000236.1:0-4492 GCA_031376885.1 Chamaesiphon sp. OTE_70b_metabat_96
CAGCCACCGCCGCAATTCAGTCGTCCCATTAATTGGGATTTTGAGCGAAGCTATCTATTACTTAGCCAATGGTTTAGAAGAAGTATTAGTTGCCGCCGTTGCCGAATTAGTCGCCAACTTCTTCCAACAGTTAATTACCCAAATTCAAAAGCAAGAATATTATCGCAATCTCTATCGCTTACTCGGTAACGACAGTGATATCGAACAAAACCTCAAACAATTAGAAACGATCGTCTCTAGTGCCCTAATTAACGCCGCACGCGTAGAATGCGATCGATATGTTCGCGAACGTCCTGAATTTTTCACCGAAGGAACGTCTTCCCTATTCCAACTCCGTCAAACCCTCCAACAAGCCTGTCGCGGTTACGATCATCATAATATGATCGAAGCCGAACCCGCAATTCGTCAATTATTAAAAATTGACTTTGAAGAAAAAGTTCGCGAAACAGTCATGCGTACTTTCCGCCAAGTCATCAATCAATCTCTCAACAATCAACTATTACCAGGAGCCGCCAAGCAAGCCGAAGAAATCCTATCTCAATACGATCGCGCCCGCGCCTATCTAGCCAAAGCCCTAGAAAAAGAAGCCGACGAAAAAATCCGTCAAAATCAACGGCAACTAGCAGAAGTAGAACAACAAATCGATATCTACAATCAAGCAGTCGAAGGCATCAATAGCTGTCTAGAAGCTATGCAACTCGATCGACATCGTTTGCCTGTATTAGATCGATCGGTTTTATTTACTAGTGAGAATGTGGACTCGATCGAAGATTGTTTAGTTGCTAGCGATAGCAATTAATCGAGATTAGCGATCTACCAAGATCCCCGACTTCTCCAAGAAGTCGGGGATCTGTTATGTGTACTAATTTATTCGTTGCTTGTGGGGAGGATGGATTTAGCAGAGGTTGATTGTGAAATTGTTATTCATAGCATCAACCCATCCCTATAGATCTAGATATTCAATGGATATAGATGTTTATGTCGATCTAAATCTTCCTATCGGTTATTGGGTATTCTATGAATATCATCTTCTCAATATTTTTAGGCATGACTTCTAGCTTGGTTGAATTCACACATATTCTTACTACTATCGAAGATTTACTTTTCATGAGTGAGAGTCGATCTCACATTAATATTTCTACTGGTTCTGATGATGATGAGTATAGTGTCATATTCATGCAACTCACTTTCTCTCTTAAACAGGGTGAGTCGGAAATCCGAATTTATGATAAGACTGGAATAATTTCCTATGTTGATACCGATCGAGAAACTTTGAGACGATTAGAATTCGATTATTCAAATATATCGACGACATACAGCTCTTTCAATAAAGCATTAAAACAAATATTAGATCTCGATCGACAACGTGTTAACAAAGCAAGGAGTCCAAGTTACTCCAATCGATTGACAGGAATTCCTAGTCAACACTCGGAGCAAATTAATTCTTCCCTCGATGAGATTAGGAAAATACTCCCTGAAGCAAACTAAGTATCTTAAATTATAAATCGATCGACAGTATATTAATCAGTCTCCAATTACTCACGCACCTATCGATCGATCATCATTTGGATTAACCTAAATAAATTAATTAAACCCGTAGATGGGGATGTTTGCGATCGACAGTTATTTGTGGGGAGGGTGGGTTTGGCGTAGGTTAATTGTGATAGCGTTATCTCTAGCATAAACCCACCCCTACAGATCTAGGTATGCACTGGATTATAGATGTTTGTGTCGATCGATTCATGGGAATAATGTAAATACCCCATGCGAGCATCATTTGGATTAGGCAAAATAAATTAGTTCAACCCGTAGGGGTGGGTTTATGCTAGAAATCTCATTCTCACTAGAAATCCATACAAAACCCACCCTCCCCACTAGCAACGTCCAAACTATTCTACATTCATACCCAATATATTTAATCATGACCACCCAATTCAACCAAATTATTCCCGATTCACAAGCAGTCATTCGTTGTCTCGACAAGGAGATATTAGAAATACTTTGTTCACATGCTACCTTTGCAACTGATGAGCTGTTAGAAAAAGCCAAACAGCCTCATTTCAGCTCGTTATCTGCGGAAATTGTACATGAACTGTTCAGAAAAATTAGGACTGTTGGTGATTATGGGCCTTCAGAATTTTTCGACGATCTTAATAATAAAATCGGTCGAGGATCGAGTGGCAAGACCATTACTGAGATGCTCATTGATGGTACAAAAGTTGTATTTCTACAGCCAGATGGCAAAGGCTGGCAAAAAGGGCGGATAAAGATCTGCCTTGAATTTATTCCTGAAGAAGATGAGCCTTTAGTAATTTCCGAAAAACAAACAGAAGCTCATCATTCTCCACTAGATGATATTCGAGCATCATTGATTGAAAGTAATTAACAAAATGCCAGAAAAATCGAAGCGAATTAGCTTACCCAAAGAAGTGCGGGAATATGTATTTGTGCGGGATAATCATCAATGTCGAAGTTGTGGACAAACCACCAATTTAACGATCGACCATATTATCCCCCTCGCTACAGGTGGGAGCAACGATATTAGTAATCTTCAGACATTGTGCGGCTCATGCAATAGCCAGAAAAAACATTATTTCGATCCGAGATTCGATCGCAAGTTCACCTAAATCGGTCTAAATCGCGAAGATATCTAAAAAATGTGGAGATTTACGTATCTGTTCATGGTATAATCGCTCCGCCATAATAATCCGTGTCTAAACTTATGCCCGTTGCTGCTGTATTGCCTGCTCTACTAGTCTTGGCAGATGGTACAACCTATCCTGGTTGTTCATTTGGTGCCCTGGGTACGACTATTGGAGAGGTTGTATTCAATACTGGGATGACTGGTTATCAAGAGGTGCTCACCGATCCTAGCTATAGCGGTCAAATTGTCGTCTTTACCTATCCAGAACTAGGTAATACAGGTATAAATCCTGGTGATGATGAGTCAGAATTTCCCCAAGTGCGGGGGGCAATTGCGCGGAATATCTGCGATCGACCGAGCAATTGGCGATCGACATCCTCCCTACCCAACTACCTCCAACATCACAACATCCCTGGAATTCACGGGATCGATACTCGTGCCTTGACGCGGAAATTGCGATCGACTGGAGCGATGAATGGAGCCATTTCTACCGAAATTCTCGATCCCGCCGAGCTGCTAAATTTAGTCCGCTCTGCACCTGATATGACTGGTTTAAACCTAGTCGATCGAGTCAGTACAAAAACAGTATACGAGTGGTCGGAACCCAGCGACCCCATGTGGGAATTCAAACCCCCATCTACTGCCCCTGTAGACGAGACATTTACTGTAGTCGCCCTAGACTTTGGGATCAAACGAAATATTCTCCGCCGCCTCGCCAGCTACGGTTGTCGAGTCATCGTAGTTCCCGCCGACACCTCCGCCGCAGAGATCCTCAACCACAATCCTGATGGGATCTTCCTCTCAAATGGCCCTGGAGATCCCGCCGCCGTAACAGATGGAATCGAAACTGCCAAAGAGCTATTGGGTGCCCACAAGCCGATTTTCGGGATCTGTATGGGGCATCAAATTCTCGGTTTGTCATTGGGTGCGGAAACCTTCAAACTCAAATTTGGCCATCGGGGACTCAACCACCCCGCAGGCTTGACTCAGACGGTAGAAATCACCAGTCAAAATCATGGATTTGCGATCGAAGCTGATTCCCTCAGCGCAGATATCGAGATTACCCATCTCAATCTAAACGATCGGACGATCGCGGGTTTACAGCACAAAACCCTGCCCTGTTTTTCGGTACAATATCATCCAGAAGCTAGTCCTGGCCCTCATGATGCCGATTATTTGTTCGCCAAATTTGTCCAGCAAATGCGCGAGGGTAAAGAGGCAACGTAGGCAAATGGACAAAAATTCACTGCTCACTAACTTGACAAAACAACCGTGATTTGTGATATATCCAGAGTATTGTTCTAGATATCGGATCGATAAATAATTTATTTAATCAAAATATTAAGGAGGCTATTATCGCTGAACCACTAACCCTAACCGTGAGCCTTCGAGGTACTCGCGAAGTTAAAGATAACTATCAACTATTCCGGCTCACTGGCTTATTAGATGCCTTTTCCGAACCTACTTTCCGAAAAGTGCTCGACAAATGTATTGACGAGGGGCCGAATAATATCATTTTAGATCTATCGAAAATTGAATTTTTGGATAGTTCTGGATTGGGTGCTCTCGTACAATTAGTCAAAAAAGCTCAAAGTGTCACAGGTACCTTGCAGATTGTATCGAATCCACGGGTAACACAGACCGTCAAACTAGTGCGGTTGGAGCAATTCTTGTCACTTCAGCCCTCGGTTGATGCGGCTCTAGCCAAGGTTGTCTAAATTGAGACAAAAAACAAATGGGAAGCTTTTGCCGCCAGAAGCACGTGCGGGTTCGGAGGCGACGGCGAAAACGCAGAGGCGGCGACCCTCCCCCCCGTCTTGACAGGGCTTTGGTTTGCCATGCACAATG
>JANMEL010000297.1:0-13616 GCA_031376885.1 Chamaesiphon sp. OTE_70b_metabat_96
TTGTTATGGATCTATTTTTTAAAGCTGCTTAAATTTCGCCGGGGTCTGGGGTGTGGGGTGTGGGGTAAGCTTTTCCAAACTGACCCCTCACCCCTGCTAATCGATCGAAATTAAGGTGAAGAAGGACTAGGCTCGATTTCCGAAGCAGGCGCAGTCGGGGATTCGGTAGGATTTGGACTCAAAGCTGGGTTAGGTGGAATAGAAGAGGGTTTGAGTGCTTGCGGCGGAAAGAAAAACCAGCCGATCGCACCGATCGCCATTAGCAAAAATAGAACAACAGCCCCGATAATTAGAGGCTTGCGATCTCGATCGACCGCAGTTTTAGAAGGCAATTCATCAACATCGTCACTATGATTCGGCGTACCCAGGAGCAGAGTTGAAGGTTGAACCAAAAAGCTACTCGCTTCAGGTGGTAAGTCTTGAATCATCGTACTCTGTCCGGTTTCGATCGGTTGTTTTACCTGACAATGAACTAGGGCAACAGTGGAGTTATCATGACCATTTTGAGTATTTGCCATGTTAATCATTCGTTGACAGGCAGTCGTCAGATCCACCTTACCCTCCAATACAGGTAAAAGTTCCGATTGCCAATACTCCTCAACTCGATCTCGATCGCTCACACCATCCGAGCAAAGTAAAAAAATACACTCCTCATCCACCAACATCCGGCGGATATTCGGATGAAGAGCCGTTGAAGAATTCATCCCCAACGCCTGAAATAGCGAACCCGCCGAACTCATCGCCAAGGCTTCGCGATACAATACACCGCCCAATCGCACCTCACGAGTCGCCAGATCGTCATCCAAAGTCATTTGATGACAACCAGTGCGACTAATCCGATAAACGCGACTATCCCCAATATGGGCGATATAAGCCTCATGACCGTACACGACGGTCATGACCATGGTTGTCCCCATTCGCTGGCGTTCCTGGCGATTCTCGCTGTCATTGCGGAGACTAATCAGGTCATTGGCAACACAGGTCGAATTTTCGATTTCGATCGTAATGCTGTCGGGGTAGCGTTTTTCTGGTTTACTGAGGACAGTTTCAATCCGATTGCGGATAGTTTCGATGGCCAAATTGGAAGCTACTTCTCCACCCTGATGACCACCCACGCCATCACAGACGATCGCCAAACTTAGATCCGCACCAGTATTTTGATACAGTTTTTCACCACTAGGCGGATAACAAGCATCTTCATTTTGCTCCCGCGAAGGCCCAGCATGAGTCAACGTGACATAATTACAATTGAGAAATTGTTTTTGCCCAGCAGTATGCAGAGCTTCATCTAGAGCCGCGATCAATTGACTAACCCTAGTCATTTCTCCAGAAATTAACTGAGTACAAATTTTGTCCATCGCTTGAGCGATTCCAATCCGCGCTTGCTTGTGCCACTGTTTCCACAGGTTGCCCAAATCAGCTAATGTAGGTACCGACTCTCCATCATCGAGTGTCAACTCCAACACTCGCAACAATCCACCCTCTACCCGCAGCAATTCTGGTTTGAGTAAAGTGCTACTCACCCCTTCCAACTGCATTGGCTCCCACAAATTGGCCATTTGCCACAGCCAATTCAATTGACGCATTGAAGCTGCACTCTTCCAACTGACAGCAAGTTCAGGCATCAGTTTACCCGCCACAGCGGTACCCAAACCTTCGCTATAAATCGGCCCTTTTTCCAACAACCATAGTGTTGTGGGGCGTTTTCCAGTACGGTTGAAGGCAATCGAGCCATAAACCTGTGGAATGTGCGGGCGATGTCCGATCAGTCTTAGATAGGGGAGAATATCTTCTGAGACTCGAGGCTCATGGTGTTGGCGTAGCGTCTCGTTTTGAGCAGAGGCTCCGCCAGCGATTTCTGGTTGCCAGCCTGGTTTAGTATCTAATAACACCCTACCACCGACTACCAGATAACGGTTATTCGCTAGGATCTGTCCAACTTTTAGGCTTTGGGCATCTTCCCCCACTGCCCACAAATAAATTTTGGGTATAGTTGTCCGACAATGAGCGCAAAAATTCTGGCTAACTGGGTTAGGAGCCTGACATTCGGGATTTGGGCAAATGATTTTTGCTGCTAGTTGTTTGGTCATGGGGTTGCTGTTACTCCAGTCAGGCAATGGCGATAATCAGACAGCAAGTAGTTAGCTTGGGCTGGTAAGGTGGATTCTCCAAGGGAGAGGCTGCGCCAACGACAGTACTGTTTAGAGACGATCGGTGGACATAGTGGGTAGAGAGAGATAATAGCTAGCAGAATTGGTGTCTGCGAACTATTGTGCTGGTAACGTAGATACTTGTGACGATCGCCATGAAAACTTGCTAGAGATTCATCACAATCCATTCAGATTTTAACCTGTCATTACCATAGTAGTCTCTACACATCCTCAAATATTTAAGTACTCCAATCTTATAAATACCCATGATTGACTCACTACAAACACCACAACCCCTAAAAACTGGAGATTTATTACGCGTAATTTCCCCCAGTGGGCGATTGCGCGAGAGATCTGCCTTCGATCGAGGGGTGCAAATCTGGCGCGATCGAGGGTATCGTGTCGAGGTAAGCGAGTTTGTCACCGCTGAATGGGGCTACTTAGCGGGCAACGATCCTCTCCGTCGTGCCGAATTAGCCGCCGCTTGGCAAGATCCCGAATGCAAGGCAATCCTCTGTACTCGCGGTGGCTATGGGGGGATGCGCCTGCTCGAAGATTGGCAATGGGATTTATCGATCCCACCCAAATGGTTAATCGGCTTCTCTGACATCACCTCTCTCCTCTGGAGTCTCGCCCAAAATGGCATAGTCAGCGTACACGGCCCTGTAATGACTACTTTAGCTGATGAACCGTCTTGGTCAACCGATCGACTATTTCGACTCGTCTCAGGCCATTCTATCCCCCCTCTACGCGGAGACATTTGGGCTAAAGGGGTCGCCACTGGCAAATTACTACCCTGCAATCTTACCGTTGCCACTCACTTACTCGGAACTCCACATCAACCAAATTTAGAAGGTGTTATTCTGGCGATCGAAGATGTCACCGAATCTCCCTATCGGATCGATCGACTCCTCACCCACTGGCGACTCACTGGAGCCTTATCAAAAGTTGCGGGAATTGCGATCGGTCGATTTAGTCAATGCGATCCCCCAGAAGACGTTCCCAGCTTTACAGTAGAAGAAGTCTTACGCGATCGGCTCATGGATCTAAATATTCCCATCCTTGCCAATCTCCCTTTCGGACATGACGGTTGCAACGCCGCACTCCCCGTTGGAGTTGACACAATTTTAGATGCACAAACAGGCGAACTCCAAGTGCTAATTAATAGCTAACCACACAAATTATCAAGCACCCGTAAATTATGAACGGACAAGAATTAAGAGAAATGATCGCCACGAAATGGGGATATTCGTACGATGTACAAATAAAGAAGACCCCTAACAAAATATTTCTCCAAATCATGTGGAAATATCAAGAACAAGCCTCCTTCCCAATTTCCGAAGCAGACTACCTTAGCCACTTAGATACGATCGGTGGCTATCTAGCCGCGATGGGTGGTGTCGAACAAGTTCAAAAATTTATCACCACAACTAGCGAAAAACCCCGACTAGGTAAAGCAGTTAGCATTCCATTAGACTTAGGAGATCGAACATCAGAATGGATTATTTAAAATTCAAACTCTGAAGATATTAACTTTTAATTTGAGCTGTGGATGGACATTTTCTTAGTTCTTAGGTGGGCACCATTAGCATCTCCCTCCCACCCTTCTACCCTCCCACCCTCCTACCCTTCCATCCCTATCCTCTAACAACTACTTTTTGCAATCTTTGATGTATTGCTAAAAATCGGTTAAATTAGAATGTTAATGAAACAACTTATCGATCTTACGTCAACTCGATCGAAATTTTGGATCGGGATCCATCGCACTTTATCTATCCTTTCTGTGTTTAATTGCCCTACTATCTTAGCCATTCAGCCTGGTACCAGCTCTCAAGAGCATGGTAGCATTTGCTTGTGGCAGTTGGCGAATGTCGGACAGGACGATCGCAACGAGATAGACAACATCAAGGCTACACTGATTGAACGACTGCATCTATCTTCATTTATCCACTGCGGGAAAATAACTGTTGTCACGCCGTTATCGACGTTACCCAGTTAAATAATCAAGAAAGCATCATCCGAATCTTCTTGTAACCCCCGCTTGTCTATCATAGACAACGGGGGTTGTGTGTTAAGCGACTTAAACACTATCCAACCTGTCACGATCGAGTTTAGATCTATGTTCCCATCTGTACTGAACAATTCCGTAGTCGTATTTTCCACCAATTACTTGCCGATGGCGCGGATTAATATCAAACGCGCTGTCACACTATTGTTGAGTGGAAGAGCCGAACCCTTAGATTTACAAGATACCAAGCTGGTATGGGAATTGAGATCGCCTTCAGTGACGATCGAAGTACCCCATCACATCCGGCTCAAAATCACCACAGCAGAGCGGCTATGGAAGCTACCTAGTGTCAGTCGGCGCGAGCTACTCAGGCGCGATGGGCACCGTTGTCAGTACTGTGGGAGCGGAAGACATCTAACGATCGACCATGTTATTCCTCGATCGAAAGGTGGTAGCCATACATGGGATAATGTGGCGATCGCTTGTGAAACCTGCAACCACAAGAAGGGCGACAAATTTCTCCATGAGTCGGGGATGACACTCAAAACTAAACCCAAAGCTCCCATGCACCCAACGGTAGCTTTTGCCGAACAGTTTTGGCAAAATCGAGAAGTCAGCTAGTGTAGGTTGGGTTTATCAACCCAACACTCTGGGGATGTTGGGTTTCGCTCTGGGGATGTTGGGTTTCGAGGCTCAACCCAACCTACAGATACTAAGGGCTAGGAGAGGCACTAGGAGAGACACTAGGGGAGGTAGAAGGGGATGGTTTGACAACTTTCGGGGGTTTGGGGGTGGGCGGTAATTTTGCCGCTCCAGGGACCTTTTTGAGGGCGACGAATAGATCGAAGCGACTGCTGGATTCATTCAGAATCGAACTAGTCACACCCAAACTCCGGCACCCTTTGAAGATCGCGGCAACTTCGGGGGATAGATAGGGGATTGGCAAATTACCCGCGTTAATTGTGCGATCGATATCGATGAAAAATTGACCATTGTGGGGATCTAAATTCGATCGAGTAGCTTGTTTGAAAATCGGGTTATCGGCTAGTTTTTGCGGCGGTTGGGGTGCGAAGCTATTGGCTACAGGTGCGCCTAGTGTCAAAAAAGCTAGATTATTATCCAACCAGCCATGAGTAGCAGCAGTACCGCTGAGGGGCGATACCCAATTGACAATTTCTTTGCCACCCAATTTTGATTTTTCGACTTTGAAGCCTTGCTTCTTCATTCTACTATCTAATTTGCCCACAGCTTTTTCTGCGGCGGTGCGATCGCTCACTTGCTGCATTAGTACCAATCCCGCGCCAAATTCTGTGTCAATTTTCTCTACTTTAGGCACCATGGCGATCCCAAATGTACCTTTGCTCCAGTTGAGGATTTCTGATTTGAGATTCAATCCGGTTACGCTTTCGAGATTGTTAATCGCATCATCGGGTTTGAAGGGTGCGAGGGGGTTATCTTGAGCACTGTTTACATAGTCTTGCCACAATCTTTGTAAATTGCCAGCAGATAGCATGATGAGGGTGTTGTCGGGGAGATTATTCGCCAGATTTTGACTTTTGTTTTCGACAATTAGTTTTGGTTTAGCATTGGGTTTGAGCCAGGAAATCCCTTTCCAAGTGATGCCTTCGACTTCTAGGGTTGCATTTGCGGCAATGCCTTGTTGTGATTGAGATTGGGCGATTTTATCGATCGCGAGTTTTTGCGGTGAGTTGGCAGCAGTTAGAGCGGTGGCGGCGGGAACATTGACATATATTTGGGCAAAGGGTCGATCGATCTCAATTTCTTTTAGGGCGGTGTTATATCCTGGTAATGTGGCGAGAGATTTACCGCTTTGTTGAGTATTGATGACTCGTTCTAATCCTTGTCGATTGGTAGAAATTACCATAAAATTGGCGACGACTGCACTAGCAATTGTACCTTTTTTGCCTTTGATTTCTCGGATGGCGATCCCTTTATAGTTGGTTTCGACTAAGTTAGCGTCGATCGGTATTTTGGTATTTTCTAGGGCTTGTTTTGCCGCCTGTAGATTGGAAATCGGTAGTAGTGTGACGAGCTGTTGTGTGGGCACATTGAAGGCTACCGCTTTATCTACTTTAGCTCCTCGATTATATAAGTAACCAAATAAAATTTGTTTGCCGATCCAAGGTTGAATATCTCGCTGATAGTCATAACCATAACTAGTTAGAAATTCTGTCTGTAATTTACTCAACTTTTGCTCGAATACACCCCGACTTTCTGGGGTCCCAAACTCACGTAATTTCTGCCACCGTTCGGTATCTGTCGCAATAGCGATCGAGAGTAAGGTATCTTCAGGTAATAGGTTGACTCCATTACTGATATCTAATTGGGCTGGGGTTCCAGCGATGAATTTTGATATGCCGAAGGCGGCTGCACTTGCGACTATGCCAACTCCGACAACGCCGATTAAAGTTTTCCTAGCTTTCTGTTTTTTTAGCATTCCTGTTATTAATTACTCGGGCAACTTGTATTGGGCGACAATTTTTTTTGCGTACTCTGGTACATGTTGTGCCAATTTGTTGGGATAATTTCGCTTGGTAAATAGATAATTGCGGGTAAAGTGGGAATCGATCGAAAATCTGGCATATTCCAATCCTTTTGGCCCAATCTTGTCGATAACTACGCCCATTATTTTCGCCACCCACATTGGCAGAGTTACTGCTTTATCATATGCTGGAATGCTTTGTTGAACTGCTGGTTTGCGATCGCCCTTAGACATCACCGCTTGAGTTTCGATCGCATCGTTTACCAAATCTAGCATCTGTTGACCGCGATCGTTTCTCACGACGATCCATTGCCACCCAAAGGGCGCACCCATATAACCTACCACCAAATCGGCCAAAGAATTGACATAATCAAAACAACTCAAACAGGAAGGCGCGAACACATCCTTCAACTCCTTCGTATTCAAACCAAAAAATGGTACCAATTCAGTCGAACCATCCTCATGCTTGAAATGGACATTAAAATCCTGCATGAACTCATAATAAACCACCGTCTGCGGCGATCGACTAGTCGTATCCAAAAACTTCTGCAACCCAGCACGAGTCACATTATCCGTGCAAGGAGTACCCAACACGTAGAGCTGCTCCAAACCCAACTCCTTTTCCACCGCCCGTAAAGCCTGAATCTGACAACCCACCCCAATTACCAGCAACTTCTTCAACCCCGACTCAGCAATCAGATCCAAAATCGATAAATTCGGCGAAAGCGTCGGCTTATTCACCCTAGCCGCGAGAATTTCGGCTCTAGAACGAGCGATAATTGGCATTGGCTGAAAACGGTCTTCAGGCGTATTCTGGACGCACACGACCCCTTCTACCAGCCCCTGCTCCAACATTTCGATCGCGATCGTACTGACAATTCCCGTCCATTGTGCCCCAGGAATCGGTTCGATTTTCCGCGCCGACATCATCTGCTGATGCACCCCAAAATACAAATCATCCTCCCGCTCCAAATCCCGACTCCGCCCATGCGCCTGAGTCTCCAACACTGGAATCTGCTGATGAAGAAAAGCACAAGCCTCCTTCACATAATGAATATAAGAGGTATCGCACAACCCACACTCACTACAAAGCTCCTTCGCTGGGCGTTTGCTATTGGGCTTCTGAGCTTTGGCTTTGTGACGTTTGGGCAGGGCAGTCATAAAAATTGGCGATTTTTCGATATATCCAGTTATTTTACCGTTTCGTTGGAACAGTACGCGACCTATTTACACAACGCTTACGTTGCTGCGTAGGTTGTTTACCCCTCCCCAACTGTAAGGTGCAAAATTCCTGAAACGTCGAAAAATCCTCGGTTGGGTTGCGCTCAAGCTTAACCCAACTAACCCCACTAAGGAGCCTTGAATACATGCACTCTTTGGGTGAGAGTTGTCATTCCAGCGGGGCGAATAAATACAGTAGAGAACCAATAATCTCCTGATTTACCAGGAGCGCGGGAGATTTTGAATAAACCACCAGCGGTGAGTAATTCTAACTTGTAGTCTGATGGTTTGAGGTAAGCATCAGCGGAAATCGGTTGCTCGACAACTGCACCCATCAGTACATCTTCGCCGAGAGGTTCGCGGACGATCGCATCTAGATTATACTCAGCATTGGTTTGGAGCTTATCTGGCATCGTCAGATCGATCGTCGGTGGTTGGGAGCCGCTAGATACCTGAGTTCGCTCGTTGAGAATTTGTTGCTCGACAATTTGCCCCCCAACAATTTTTTGACGTGACTGGATTGCTGCTTGGAGCCGCTGAGTTTTTCCATTCATCTGTTGAGTGCCAGTAATTTTGGTGACAATCTCTGCCGTATAGCCATTGGTACTCGGTTTCCAACTTGCCAAGGTGGTTGTGTACTTGAGATTACTATAGCTTTGCCAAAACTGACTCAGAGACTGTTGCCAAGTAGCTCTATTCAAACCATCGCCTGGATTGAAGTCCTCACTATAGTAGCCCAGCAATTCAGGTAACTGACGATTATTCGCAACGGTGTCAATTTTCGCGAGGATTGTCTTGAGTGCGGCGGGAGCGGTAGATGGGCTATCGGCATGAGCGGGAAGGATTCCATGCACCGTTACCAATAGTGAAATTACCACTTGGGCGCAAAATTTAATTGGCAGGAGAGGCGAATGAACATGGGGGATGATTTGCTGGCACATAGGTAAAGCGATCGTGAGGATGACAATTGTTGGTGTACTATTTACAAAACCGAACAAACCTAGACACTTCAAGCCCTCAAGCCCTGGTAAGCCAAGTGTTTATTTGGTCTTGATTATATCAGAATCACAACCTACCAACAACCTACTCTAAATAGCCTGCGTGAGGGCATATAAAATGGCTAACACAAAGTTGCAGATATCGGCTAAAATGACTCCGTTGCTGCTGAGGAATCAAAATAGTGTCTAAAGAAAGTACCAAGCTACTAATCGCAGCAAGCGGCACTGGAGGGCATTTATTTCCCGCGATCGCAGTTGCCCAAAAGCTATCGGAATATCACATTGAATGGTTGGGCGTACCCGACAGATTAGAATCGACTTTAGTACCCAAAGATTACCCGATGCACATCATTAAGGTGGGCGGTTTTCAAGGGAAATTTGGCTTGGGTGCCATCAAAACCCTGATTGGTTTGATTGGGGGCATTTTCCAGGTGCGAAAATTACTCAAGCAGGGAAATTTTGACGGTGTGTTTAGCACTGGGGGTTATATTGCCGCTCCAGCAATTTTGGCTGGTTATTCCCTCGGCTTACCTGTCTTCCTCCATGAGTCAAATGCACTTCCAGGTAAGGTTACCCGTTGGTTGAGTCCTTTTTGTACCAGAGTAGCATTAGGATTTGCTGCCGCGAGTAAACATATCCCTCGTGCCAAAACAGTCTATTTGGGTACTCCTTGTCGTCAACAGTTTTTGACTCCTCAACCGCTCAATTTACCCATCCCAGAGGGTGTACCCCTAATTGTGGTTGTCGGTGGCTCCCAGGGTGCGGTAGCTATCAATGAGATGGTGCGAGAGTGCGCGACTACCTGGCTAAATGCTGGGGCGACGATCGTCCATATTACCGGAGCCAAAGATCCGGCAACCAACACCATCACAGATCCTCGGTACATTGTGCTACCTTTTTATAATGATATGGCAGCATTGCTTCAAAGAGCCGATCTAGCGATTAGTCGCTCTGGTGCAGCGATCTTGACTGAGCTGATGATTACTCGTACTCCGTCAATTTTGATTCCCTATCCTTACGCGGCTGAAGATCATCAATATTACAATGGAGAGGTATTAGCTGCTGCTGATGGTGCATTACTCTTCCGTCAAGAAAAGCTCAATGCTCAACTTTTGGAGACGCAAGTGCTCAATCTACTCAAAGATCCTCAAAGGATGAAGAAAATGGCTGACAATAGCAAAGAATTAGGTATCGTCAATAGTGATGATTTGGTTGCAGATCTGATTAGAGCATCAGTTAGCTCCAAATAAAGCAGTCGCCACGGCGGTGTAATAAATCATCAGTGCTCAAACTTTACTCAACCCTCACCCCTCACCCCTCACCCCTCATCATGAAAGCAACTTGGAATGGAGCTACATTGGCTGAAAGCGATCGAACTGTAGTCGTCGAAAATAATCATTACTTTCCAGCCGATAGTCTTGTCAAAGAGTATTTTAGGGATAGCAATACTCACACTAGTTGCGGCTGGAAAGGTTTGTGCAGTTATTATACGATCGAGGTAGACGGCAAAGCCAATCCAGATGCGGCTTGGTATTATCCCGAACCAAAAGATGCCGCCAATAATATTAAGGGTTACGTAGCTTTTTGGAAGGGTGTTAAGGTTGCCTAATTATTAATCTCAATTGCCAAAATCCAATCCAGTTTGCCATATGACAACCGATACGATCGATCTCCAAATGATTTCTGACTTACAAATCCAGTTTGCTGATATTCCTGAAGCGATGACAGCACTGGAAACTATTACCGACTGCGAAGGAAATTTAGAAGATGCGGCGATCGTCTTGGCAATCAGGATCGGACAACAGCCAGATATTAATAATAGTGCCTGGTTAGATGGATTGGCAAAAAAATATCGGGTAGCAATCTGTCACTCTGAATTTCGGAATGATATGGTCAATGGTAATTTGATGCCTGCATTCCAGCACTTTCTGCAACTTAAAATCTGTCCTAAATTACTTATTTTACCCGTATTATTATACGTTCACGAACAGGGGGTGAATAGATTTTGCGAGCCTTTGGATCCCCTGTAACTGAAACGGGGGTAGCATTTCGCGATCGCCCCGTTTAAAATAGCTCGAACTTAGTTGATGTCTTGGAATAGGGTTTCTTTATAACTAGCGTCTATTTCCCAATCATCATTTTCACCACCGATTAATAATTGCTGGATTTCTACATACTCTGTATTCAATCGGTATAATGCATTGATCAGGATATCGATCGCAATCGCATCACTAGTACCCAAATCCATCCAACATCGCCCCCAATTTCCCTCATACTCAAAATCTCCCATATTGTGCATCACTGACATCATGCTGCTTTCCGCCGCATCGTTGTCATAACTCATATAACTAAGATCCAAGCCTGTTTCCTGCACCTGACTATTCTCAGCATTAAATCCACCTAGTTTACCGAGGAAAAATAGGGAAGAAAATACCTCTTCGACTAGTTTCTTTTCCTGCTCCGACGGCACATTACTAAACTCAATCCAAAACCAAACATCAAATTGACTGAATTCACGAAACTGAACTTGCATCTAAATAGTGGATAGGGGATAGTGGATAGTCGATGAGGGATAATGGATAAATCCCCAAAGAGTAGCGAGCTAGAGTGGACACTCATAATTTTAAGCTTAACTTAATATGATACAGTCCGCCGAACAATTTGTTTTTCTGCGTTCGAGTAATGATATACACCTATATCAACAAGCAGCTAATGATTCAGCTACAGAAGAAATTTGGCATGATGTTATCAAAAAATATCCAGACATGAAAGTATGGGTTGTACGCAACAAAACTATTCCGCTGAGTATTTTAGAGATTTTGTCTCATGATGAAGATGTGAACATTCGTCATGCTGTAGGAATGAAGCGAAGATGTAGTTAAGATATCTTTCAAAGATTATCCAAAGATCCTAATGAATCAGTTCGATCGAGTGTTGTCTTCAATGCAAAGACTCCTAAAATTATATTGGAGCAATTACTTAACGACGAGTGTTTTGAAATAGCTGAAAAAGCTAAGAATAGATTGGAAGCTTTGATATTGTCTGAGTCACAGTCCGATAAGTCATAAAGTTTGTATTGCGTAGTGCGTTAGTTGTTGGATTAAAAGCGTCCATTTATCTAAACATATCTGGTGAGATTGATCCGATAACGTTCCTTTTTGGTGATCGTTACTTCACCAACTTCCAATCTACCTTTACCACGAATAGCCACTAAATCGCCAGCTTTGAGAGCGTAGGCAGATTGACCGACTTCTTTCCAGTTTACACGCACATCGCCACTACCGATGATCTCGACCATTTTACTCCGAGACATACCAAACCCCGCAGAAGCGATCGCATCCAATCGTAAAGATGCTTCTGTCGTTACCATTTCCTTTTTCTTGGGTTCGCGAATCTTTAATTCACTTAGCTCGATCCGACGAGTTTTGACTGGTACCGATCGAACTTGATTGAGATGAGTCTCCAAATAATCAACTAGTTCTAGGGTGACAATTGCTTGGGCACCTTGTTCGCCCAGCACAATGATATCACCTGTCTTGTCCCGCACGATGCCGCAACCCAACATCGAACCCAAAAAGTCTCGATGAGTGGGAGGATCGAATAAGAAGTTTCCAGCGATGTGCACGGCGGCTAGAGGCACCTGTTCTAGCTCGAATGGTATTTCACTCCGACAGATGCCGATGCGCTGTCTCTCAGCCTGGGGATAGCCGCCTGTGGCGATTAGTTGTACGTCGGTGAGTCGGTTAAATATGCCTTGCACTTCGGCTACTTCCGGTGGCGATAAAAAGTCTGTCTCGACAACTTCCCATGTTTTCATGGCTTGCTCGGCTAGATCGATCGCCCGCGCTACCACATCGCGGTTTTCGGCACGTTTTAATAATTCTTCTCTGGGAAACATCTTCGCTGTATTTTGGGGCTGGATAGCAAGAATCTTGCACCTAACTACTATTAAGGTTAGTCAGGTATTTACGGTTGAATTGGAGCGATTGACAATTTATTGACGTGCGATCCCGCATTTTCCTAATTATAGCATCCTGAAATTAAGGGTAGGGGCAATTCATGAATTGCCCCTACCCTTAATTTCAGGTCATTTCACACCTCAATTCAGGCGTGTTTGTTGGGTTGCGCTCAAGCTTAACCCAACCTACCATTTTTCGAGGTTTGTACCTTATCGGACTTATCTATTTTAAACC
The DNA here is from genome assembly GCA_031376885.1 of Chamaesiphon sp. OTE_70b_metabat_96. GTDB lineage: Bacteria > Cyanobacteriota > Cyanobacteriia > Cyanobacteriales > Chamaesiphonaceae > Chamaesiphon. The sequence goes on from JANMEL010000297.1 coordinate 13,074, forward strand.
ACCATGTTGAGAGAGAATTTGTTCTACTTTAGCTTCCTCGATTTTAGAGGTAAGTTTGCTAGATTCATGTAGATCTCGCTGTGTCTTTGCCAAGCTAAAAGTCGAACCAACAGAAAAACTCAAACCCATAGCCATAAAACCCTTCACCCAAATATCGACAGGTAAATTGGCGATGCCAGCACTAGTAATTCCGATCGAAAGTGCAAATGCTACCCAAGTTTGAAAAATCCACGCATTACTATCTTTTTGCTGACGAATCTGTTGCATATCAATTTCCTCCTAAGTCAGCAGTCTGACTGCTCTATTTGTGTTGATATACCGATATTAAACTGGATAAATATCCCTCGCTGGAGATCGTAGACACTTTCCCAACTGTCTGACTCTCTATCCCCTCCCCCCTACCCCCTAAGAGAGAATTTGCGGTTTAATTTGACACTCCTCGCCGTAGAACGGATGAGGATTCTTGGCTCCGCGAAACCACTTAGATTAGATACCTTGCAGCGTCTAAACCAGAGGTGGGATTCTCAAGCGAGCTTTTCGGGG
>JANMEL010000012.1:0-6257 GCA_031376885.1 Chamaesiphon sp. OTE_70b_metabat_96
AAGGTTGAGTCGAGGGGGAGTATTATCTCCCGCCCCTCTCATTTAGATCTGGACGTGCCCGTTTCCGTGCATCCAGCTCCCGATGTTCTTGGCTTGCGCCTTTGCTAGTGCGATACGGGGTCGTGTATTGCTACAACTTTCCCTCTTCTATCCACGTGAATGTAGTCGTGACACGATTCGTGAATCGCTACTAGGTTTTTCTTGTCCCAGTTGTCATGTTAACGATGTGTTTTACCTTCTTGCGGAATGTTTTGTAGTTATCCTCTGAGGGAGTGCTACGAAATTTTCCGTTGTTCTGGACTTTAAAGTGCCAGCCGAGGAAGTCAAACCCGTCTGTCGTAGCTGTAAGCTTAGTCTTACGTTCGCTAACTTTCATACCCCGTTGGGCTAGAAATTCGCTGATTCGTTCAAGTATGGCATCTGCGTCGTCTTCTGGTTTGAGGATGATTACCATATCGTCAGCGTATCTGACGCTCTTATGGATATCCTCGATGCCATTGAGAGCAATGTTTGCTAGCAGTGGGCTTACCACTCCGCCTTGTGGCGTTCCTTGGTCAGGGAACCCTATATTAGTGCCAGCTTTTAGACATCGGAAGATACCGAGTTTTAGCCCTGCTGGTGCGATAAGGTTGTCCATGATTGCAGAGTGATTAATCCGATCGAAACATTTTTCGATGTCGAGTTCAATTACTCTTTTATCTATTCCATTTGCGAAGCTGCGTAAGTTTGCAAACAGGAATTTCTGGGCATCATGTGTTGACCTACCTGTTCTAAACCCGTAGCTTCTTGCATGGAATGTTGCAACGCGAAGGCTGGTTCGAGGGCATATTTCGCTAGGCATTGCCAAGCTCTGTCTGCTATTGTGGGCACCTTTAACATACGGGTGGTTCCATCCTTTTTAGGGATTGGGATTTCTCGTAGCTTTTCGTGCTTCCAGTCGGTATGATGTAAGTCAATATGCTCGGCTAGTGCGAGGCGTTCTTCAAAGGTGAGGGACGCTTTGCCATCAATGCCTGCTGTTTTCTTCCCAGCGTTTAACTGCGTTACCTGTCGAATCGCTAGTAGTCTAGCTGATTGATTGTCCTTTTAGATGTAGCCATTTCAACCGCCAAAACCCCTTACTCATGCCGCTGCTAATCTAATGCGCGGCGGGATACTAATCTTTGGTGAGGTCAGACTTTGGGATTGCGTCTGCCCTAGACTAGGTTGCTTTTCTAGGCTCTGTTTCATCATGGGGACTCCTCGTTAGCCGCAGTGTCACTTGCAATTAGTGTCTGATTCAGCCCTGTTCCCAGCTTCACTCTACAGAATTCCGAGTCTGTTCGGTGTGGGCAGATAGAGAGTCATCTCTGAGTTTGAGAGGTAGGACTTTCACCTACATTTCTCGGACAGTTCAGCCCTTGCGGGCTGGTAGTGTTATTTACGGTCTGGATGCCGTGATTCAACTACAACGAATCGCACTAGATTGGTCTATCAATCCTCGTCGCTTCAGCGCGAGGTTGGTGAATTCGAGGAGAGCAGCATTGCGATCGCTCTCTCGATTTCTGTGTTTAAGCAACGGTACCCCAGATCTAAAAATCTACGCCACGACGTAGATCGATGCCTCGATCGGCATAATGTTTATGACAGATCATCTCAGAATGGACACTTGCCAGATTAAAATAAGCCGGAGTATTAAAACATCGGCCAGTAATGATAATCTCAGTATGTTGAGGCTTAGTGGTCAAAGTTCGGACGATCGGCTCCTGCTCCAGCAACTCTAGATCCACAGTGGGGTTTAATTCGTCCAGAATGATGGTTTTATAGAGTCCAGATGAAATCGCACTACTAGCTATTTCCCAGCCCCTCTGAGCCTCGATAAAGTCGATCTCCTGCTGTTTGCCGCGCCAGACGATCGCATCACTTCCACACCGATGATGATCTACTAGTTGAGGATAGCTTTTTTTTAGGGCAGCGATCGCCGCATCCTCTGTATAACCAGTACCACCTTTGAGCCATTGGACGATCAGTACCCGATGAGATTCATCTCGACTAATTCCGCGTCCGATCGCTTGTAATGCTTTCCCCAAGGCACTTGTAGACTTACCTTTTCCCGCACCTGTATAGATTTCGATCCCTTCGATTCCGGCTAAGGCGGCTTCAGGATGATGGTGGGGTTTCATCTCCGAATGCAAATCGGCGATTTCTAATAGAGCTGGGGGTGTATCTCTCCCAGTGATGATGATTTCGAGATGAGGAGGTTTATGTCTGAGCATCTCCACCACTTCCGCCACTGGGAGTAAACCCAAATCCAAAACTGGACTTAATTCATCCAAAACAATTACCGAATATAGATCCGAATAAATCGCCCCTTTTGCTACAGCCCAAGCGCGATCGGCTTCGCCAGCATCGAAATCCGTAATCTCATCCTTACCAAAATATTCAGATCTCCCAGTACGCACCCGATCGATCAAATGTGGGAACCCCTGTCTCAAAGCTTCCAGTGCGCCATCTTCATCATAGTCTCGTCCCGGCCCCTTGAGAAACTGTACCAAGAGAATGCGCGTATCCATCCCCATCTCAATCCCCAAACCGATCGAACGCAACACAACCCCCAAGGCGGCTTGAGATTTACCTTTACCCGCTCCATCATAGACATGAATCTGTCCCGCAGCGCGTTCTTTGCGTTTTGTCGCCGTCCGAATTCCAATCCCAACTCTACTCACCGTACCCAAGCTCCAGTCTAAATTGCCAATCCCAAGGACACCCATTATAGACAACTTGACGTGCCCATTGTCTATAATGAATGAATCGATCGCTCAATCCCCACGACTATGAACCTCGCACTCTCCAAAATTGGTACCCAGATGTCTAACCTGACTGGCGTTCGTGCCATCATGAAGGATATCATCGAAACCCTCGCAGCAGGGAAAGGGCAAGAATTTATTAATCTCAGTGCGGGGAATCCGGTAATCTTGCCGGAAATCGAGCAAATGTGGCGTGACTATACGATCGAATTGCTCGATAGCAATGACTATGGCGAGGTTGTCTGTAGATACGGTTCGAGTCAGGGTTATCAACCGCTGATCGATGCTGTTGTCAATGATTTTAATCAACGTTACGGTCAAGATTTTACCAGTCGGAATGTCTTAATTACCCCTGGTAGTCAGAGTTTATATTTTTATGCGATTAATGCTTTTGGCGGACAAACTAATGGTGGGATGAAACGAGTAGTTTTACCTTTGAGTCCTGATTATACAGGGTATGGGGGCATGGCGATCGCCGCCGAATCGATGGTTGCTTATCAGCCAACTTTAGATATCGATACTGCCAATCATAGTTTTAAATATCGTCCTGATTTTAGTAAGTTGGAAATCGGCGCGGATACTGGTTGTGTGTTATTTTCTCGCCCTTGCAATCCGACAGGAAATGTGTTGACGGAAGAGGAAGTTCATAAGATCGCTCATCTTGCAAGCAATTATGAGGTGCCTGTATTGATCGATTCTGCCTACGCGCCACCATTTCCCGCTCTCAACTTTACGGAAATGACCCCAGTATTTGGGAACAATATTTTGCACTGTATGAGTCTTTCCAAGGCGGGTTTACCAGGGGAACGTCTGGGAATTGCGATCGGTAGTGAAAAGCTTGTCGGCGTATTAGAATCTTTTCAAACTAATATGTGTCTCCATTCATCCCGATATGGACAAGCGATCGCCGCCAAAGCGATCGCCAGTGGTAGACTAGCAGATCTAGCTCTAACAGTAATTCGTCCTTATTACCAGCAAAAATTCGCCGTACTCGAAACAGGTTTGAATAAGTGGATGCCAAAAGATTTGCCTTGGTATCTCCACCGTGGTGAGGGGGCAATCTTTGCTTGGATGTGGTTCCAGGATTTACCAATTACTGATTGGGAACTATATCAGGCTCTCAAACAAGTTGGGATTATTGTGGTTCCTGGCAATTCCTTCTTCCCTGGTTTACGAGAAGATTGGGCACACAAACAGCAATGTATTCGGATTAGTCTTACCGCCAGTGATGAAGATATTGCTACAGCAATGGAGCGATTGGCATCCGTGGTAACTGAGATTTATCAAGGCAAATAGAGATAAAATAATATCGAAATCGACTAAAGATGGTTAGTAATTCTCAAACCAACCTAAATCAATCGCAAATTTCAGAACGCCATATTAGGATTAGTAAATACTTATCCAAGCACTTGCGCCATCAACCAGAAAGACTGGGATTGGAACTCTTGCCTGGTGGATGGGTAAATGTCGAGCAGCTCCTAATAGCCGCATCAAAACATGGATTTGAGATTAGTTTAGCCGAATTGCAACAGGTATAATATCTCGATCGGCAAAAAGATCGATGTGGGTTTTATCCTGATGGGGGTGCAAATGGTGTGGATATAGGAGTGGTAGATGCACCCTGATATGTCCCTGACTCGCTTTGTTGAGTTAGGGCTTTTTATTGGGGTTGGCTAATTCTTTCGGTTTTATCCTGATGGGGGTACAAATGGTATGGATATAGGAGTGGTAGATGCACCCTGATGATATGTCCCTGACTCCCTATTGTGGAGTTGGGGCTTTTTATCGACTGAGAAGGTGATGATTAAAAATCGCATTATTATCGATCGCAGATATAATGGTTTTATCCAGGTGAAGTAAGGTACATGCCCCATGACAATCGCCACAACTACTCGAATATTGCTTCATGAGTATAATAGTGGACTATCGCGCAAAATATAGTGAATATGCAGTTTTAGATATTCCTGAATATTGGATTGTCGATCCGATCGATCTCAAAGTAACTATTTGTACGCTCAAAGATGGAGCCTATACCGATCTGGTATTTGTTGGCAATCTCGCCCTCATTTCTCCCACGTTTCCAGAGTTAAAATTGACAGCGATCGAAGTCCTTACTGCGGTTAGATAACATGCTATGGAGCAAAGGCTATTCGAGAAAACGACCTAAACAAACTCACAGAGAAGCCCTTTAATCCGATCTATCCCGATTCAAAGATTTGTCGATCGCCCATTCACAAAAAGTTTAATATTTCTAAAGTTTTGGCAATCGCTTCTGTGCGACTTGTCACTTTTAGTCTATGGTAAATATTTTCTAAATGCTTACGAACTGTGCTAATACTAATATTTAGATCGATCGCGATCGATTGATTATCTTTACCCCGAATCAATTTAGCTAATACCTCAGTTTCTCGATCGCTCAAGCCTAATAGCTGGAGTGAATCTAGTAAGGATACCGATTGTTCTTCTAGCAGTAGTAGATATCGATCTTCATCTTGTTTTATTATCAGTCGAATCGTCAATTGCTGATGGTGCTGTTGAATTTGTAATGGAATAGAAGCTGTTGGCAAATCGCGATCGACTAAATATTCAACTTGATTCTGCACCCAATCCCATAGAGAGGTAGGAAACTGCCCTGGATAGTTACGAGTGGGAAAATACTTGTCTAACAACATCGATGCTTGAGGATAGATCGATCTTACTCGCCCCTGAGGATCTAAAACGATCTCACTCATCCGCTCCACTTGTTGCTGCAACTGTTGATATTTTTGGGCGTTACTATATGCCTGAAATAAATGAGGGCGAAGCAGATTTAGAAATAGTCGATCGCGATTGGCAAAGCTCCATTTCTCATTATTCAATGAGATACTAACTACGATTTTGTCTTCTCGACTCAGATAACTAGAATTCACATCATTAATCTTCGGAGTACACAAGATCATTTGGTCTTCGATGCCAGCGACTCGCAAGAATTGGTGATAAATACCTTCCATTGCGTGCAACTCTTTTTGAGTGACGAAATCTGAAATTGCCGAGACTCGATTTAGACTAATTGACATGTGCCTAACGATCGGATGTTCGTAAAAATACTGTTTACGAACCTGTTCCATTTCGGTAGTCAATCGAGGAAAATCTGGAGAGAAAAAATCAGATACTTGACCCTTTGACAAGTTCACAATATGAAAAGTAACAAGATCGCTAAACATCAATCGATCGACAATATCGATCGCCCTCACCCCAAAAGTATCCAAATCATCCAGACTATAAATCTCTTCGATGGTATGGTTTAACTTTTGGAGGTCATCAAAATTGAGGCTATTCACGATCGAAATTATCTATCAACAACTAATCATAGCAGGGGTCAGAGGTCAGGGGACAGCGAAAAGTGCGGTCTTGGGGTCTCCCCAAGTAGAGCACCTTTTCAAGAGAGGGGTCAGTTTGGGAAAGCTGACGCACTAATGGTTTGTTGGCGTA
>JANMEL010000013.1:0-14316 GCA_031376885.1 Chamaesiphon sp. OTE_70b_metabat_96
ATTAATTATTCGTCAGAGCTATGGGTTTAAAAATTTCGATCTGATGAAACAGAAGTTATTAGCTTGCTTATTAAAATAATTTCCGCTCCGCTCCAATTATTTCAATAAGCAATGCTTATCACCATACCAGCGGGAGAGCCACGTTGCGATGGTACATCACGACTTATCCCCAATGTCTTTGCTCTGTCATCAGGTGAAAGCTCTTTATTCGCATTGTTCTCATCAATTATTTTTGACTTTGACCGGAGCGGTGCTGAATTTACCTCGTTGCAGGAGGTAAAGGGTATTGTGGTTATCGATGAAATTGACACCCATCTACATCTTGATTTACAACGCAAAATTTTGCCGAAATTATTGAAACTCTTTGAAGGGGTGCAATTCATAATTACTACCCACTCACCATTATTTTTATTGGGTTTGCGAGACACATTTGGCTCTGAATCGGTACAGGTCATTAGTCTACCCGATGGTAATTCTATCGACGCTGAAGATTTCATCGAATTCGATTCTGCGTATATTGCGATAAAAAACACTGCTCGCCATCGACAAACTATTGAGCAAGAAGTTATAAAATCTCGTCGCCCATTGCTTATCGTTGAAGGTCGAAGCGATGAGATAATCTTAAATACTGCATGGCAAAAGCTTTTTAGTTCTCCAATCCCCTTCGACATTCAAGCAACAGGAATCGAGGCAGACTTAATCAAGCGAAATGGCGGTGCAGAGCAACTTCGTCGAACTATCGAGTTTTTGGCAACAAGAAGTGAGCGCACGATCATTGGATTATTTGACAATGATCGAGAAGGAAATGATAGGTTCAAAGGTTTACACAAAAATGCGTTCGAGGATTGGTCGGATAATTGTGAGATACGGAAACATCGAACTACCAAAGTATGGGGGATTTTGCTACCTGTTGTTGTTAATAGAAAGGATTTTGTAACGGCAGATATCAATCATCGTTACCTTGTAATTGAGCACTACTTCAGTGATGATTTACTTTCATCCTCCAAAATGAATGGAAACAAAATCCTGACAACTGAAATTTACGAAATTTGTGGCGACAAAATTAAATTTGCAGAAAAGTGCCGTGATTTTGATGATGCGGAATTTGAAGGATTTCGGATGCTCTTCAGCAGATTATCATCGATCAGCCCTGAGTATTCAGATCGACCTAGTGTGGCTCAAAATACAATATAATGGATCTACTCTCAGTTTTTTAGATGTTTAAAATACAATCTGAATATTCGCTAATAGCGGGGTATTAATATGAGAATCGATCGACTAGAAATCACTAACTTCAAGAAATTCTCAGACTATACCATCGATTTACATCCTCAATTTACCTTGCTAGTTGGGGACAATGGTACGGGTAAAACTACAATTCTCGATGCTTTAGCGATCGCTGCTGGAGTCTGGCTCATCAATGCTCCTGACTCAACCCTGTCTACGAGTGGGCGAAATATTCTACCTGCTGAAATTCGATTAGAATCAGTAAAAACCGGAGACGGGCGGACTCGATTGGTTGAATGTAAACCCGTTCAAATCTCTGCTATGGGGCAGATTAACGAATCTACTATACAGTGGCTTAGACAGATTAACCCAAAAGGTTCGAGGACATCCAATGCTGGATCGAAAGAGGTATTAGAAATCATTACTAGTCTCTTTGAACGCGATCGATCTGGAGAACATATCTGGTTCCCAGTAATCGCTTATTATGGTGCAGGACGAGCTTGGTTGCCTTCTAATAAACGAGATGTCAAATCCAAACAAATTAGCCCGTCGCGTCGTTGGGATGCCTTTTATGACTGCTTTGAGGAACGAATTAGAATCACTGATATTCAAAATTGGTTTCAGAAAGAAGCGATCGCTTCAGTTACTCAAAAGGGGGAAATGCGTTCTGGTTATAAGGTGGTAGAATTTGCAATTTTGCGATGTATTCCCGATGCAGATGCTATTTGGTTCGATCCGGATCGTTTGGAAATTTTTGTCTCGATTGATAATAATCCCCAACCTTTTAGCAATCTGAGTGCAGGGCAAAAAATGATGGTAGCTTTAGTTGCTGATATTGCCATCAAAGTTGTCACCCAAAATGCTAACTTTCTCACCGAAGAATTAAGCATAGACGATCGAGTTCTACTCCTACTTTTGCAGCGAACACCAGGGCTAGTATTAATTGATGAAATCGATGTACATCTCCATCCAAAATGGCAGCGTCAAGTTGTAAATGATATCAAAACAACATTCCCATCAATTCAGTTTGTCTGTACCACTCATTCACCCTTTATTATTCAATCGATCGAGCAAGGTGAACTCAGAAGTCTAGATTTTGAGGATACACAGTCTCTAGAATATGCCAATCAATCGATCGAAGATATTGCCGAAGACATTCAACACGTAGAAGTCCCGCAACAAAGTTTAAAAGCACGCGAATTAGATGTAGCCACAGAACGATATTTTGAACTACTCCAAAACCCAGATCAAAGCCAATCCGAGCAACTAGTAGAAGCCGAAGTAGCCTACCGTCAAGCAGTAGAGCCGTTCTCTAACAACCCTGGATTAAGTGCCATGCTCAAACTAGAGGCAAAGGCGAAGGAGCAATCTCAATGAGACCTGTAGAGCGCGGATTAGCACCCCAAATCTATCCCCAATATGGAGATGCGATCGAAGACCTCAAAAGTCGATTAGGCAGCTATTGTAGCTACTGCGAACGTCAAGTAGCCGCAAGTCTAGCCGTCGAACATGTAATCCCTAAAAGTTTGCGCCCAGAATTAGAGAGAGAATGGACTAATTTTCTGTTGGGTTGCACTAACTGTAATTCAGTTAAGGGCGATAAAGCAGTTGAAATTCAGAATTTTATTTGGCCCGATCGTAATAATACTCTGCTGGCTCTTGTTTATTCAAAAGGTGGATTTGTTCGACTAGCAGACAATCTAAATAACGATCGGAAAACTAAAGCTCAAGCATTATTAGATTTAGTCGGTTTACAACGTCATCCAGCGCGAGGCTGGGTTAAACCAGCCAGAAAAGATAAACGGTGGCAAGATCGCGAAGAATCCTGGGCAACGGCAGAACGGTGTAAAGATCTGTTTGAAAATTTAGCGCAAGATAATGATGCTAGAAAGTTGGTGTTAGAAGTTGCAAAAAGTAATGGTTTCTTCTCTGTCTGGATGACAGTATTCAACGATTATCCCGACATTAAAAGAGAATTGATTAAATCGTTTACAGGTACTGCCATATCTTGTTTCGATTCAGAGGGAAAACCGATCGATCGACCAAATTCGATAATTTAGAAAATATGACTATGAACAGAACTTCCGAACGAGCCTTTGAAAATGCGATCGAAGATGTCCTCTTAGCCTCTGGATTCCAGCGTCATCTATCTAAGGAGTTCGATCGAGAAAATGCAATCTTCCCTACTGTTGCACTCAAATTCATCCAAACCACTCAACCCAAAATCTGGGATAAATTAGAACTTCTACATGGTGAGAAACGAAAAAATCTAAATAATAGGAACTCGATCTCTAGGGACGGTATTCAATATGTTGCAGAATATTGAAAGATTTGATTTGATGTGTTCACCCTGGGTGATGAAGTTATCCGTTACTCGGCGTACTATTACCGATAATTTTAACGTCGATGATATTATCGATAAAGATAATTATTTGCGAGATGGATCGTAAATTTCGGTAGGAAAGGACTTGAGCTATGTTCGATCGAATGTTAGGGCAATTTTTCCATAAAGAATAAATCTGGCGTTGTTTTAGTTACAACAAAACCGAACTTTTCGTAAAAAAAAGTTTTATTTATATTATGCCTCAAGACAAAGATTCACTCCAAAGCCGTAAAAATCGCATTATTATCGATCGCAGATATAATAGTTTTATCAAAGTAAGATCGATCGGGAAAATGTGTCGATTACACTGATACAAAGTACAGATTCGATCGATCGCAATCTTGGTATAGCTATGAAACAAAACCTTGAATCCGATCGATAATCTCGGATCGGAAGCTATTAAATTTTCGAGATATTCTTGTTGAGAGTGACAGCCGTGTTGAGGAAATCTGAGATGTTACTAATTCTCTATTTGACAACTTCCATGCTGATGCAAATTCTTCGACATCAATAACTTTCCCCCTTTGTATACCCAACTCTGTCAGTTGCTGGTCGAATAGTGCAATTCCTCCAAGCTCTGGATGGTATTTTTCATTGGAAGAATTGAACCATCGACCTTCATAACACTCAGCCTGCCGAATTGCCCAATTATCCTCATCAAATTCTATATATTGAGTACCTGTGCCTAGATCGGATTCTACGGTAAATTTCAAATATTTATTCATCCTAGTGTTCTTCCCGATCTGATAAGTAGGTTTCTAATATCTAAATTAATTTCATTTCTACGCAAGCAAATATATCTGCTTCCAGGAATCTCGATTGTTAAATTAGAAACATCAAATTCAATAAAGCAAGCGAGTCTTTCTGGTGAGCCGACTCCTCCCATAATCCGGTATGAAAGTTGCTCGAGACAGATTTGACCAGCTTCTTTTTGTGCGGGTGTTAGTTCTTCTCTCCATGCACAAACAATTAGATCGGGAGGAATATTAGTGAAATACTGACCAGAGCCATATAGAGCATCTCTACCATCTTTCCTTTCTAATGAAGGACGCAACACCCCACTTTCAATGATAGCCAGCAGACCATATTCTGTCGTGTAATGGTAAAGACTGTTGGAAATATTTACTGTCAAGGTTTCTAGGGGCGATCGATCTCTACAACATTAGGCTGTGTTCCTCCGCCAACCTATCCAGAAATTATATTATGGCGTGAGACAAATTTGACTTATCTCACGCCGATCGATTAGAAGTCGCTGAAACTCGCGATCGAATCTACCATCCGCTGCACCATTTCATCAACTCCAATTGCCCCTAATTCGCCCCCTATGCGGGTACGAATGCTAATTGTGTTGTCTTCTACCTCTTTACCGCCAACGATGCCCACAACGCCGATTTTCTCTTTCTCAGCGTTGCGAACCATTTTACCCAATCGTTCGTTACTAGTATCTACTTCGGCGCGAACTCCGAGGGCGAGTAATTTATCACAAGCTGCTTTGGCGAAGGGGATAAAGTCTTGAGCGACGGGAATTAGGCGCATTTGTACCGGAGCCATCCACAGGGGGAAATCACCCGCATATTCTTCAATTAGAATACCGATTAGCCGTTCGATTGAGCCGAATGGGGCGCGGTGAATCATGATTGGGCGTTGGCGGCTGCTGGTTTCGTCTACATATTCCAGCTCGAAACGTTCGGGGAGAATGTAGTCTACTTGAACGGTGCCTAATTGCCATTCGCGATCGAGTGCATCACTAAAGATAAAATCTAGTTTAGGCCCATAAAAAGCTGCTTCGCCAATGCCGATGAAGTGAGGCATTCCCAGTTTTTCAACAGCGCGGGTAATTGCGCCTTCGGCTTTGTTCCAGGCATCATCACTACCGATATATTTATCAGAAGCAGGATCGCGGAAACTGAGTCTGGCTTTGAAGTTTTTCAGGCGAAGTTTGTCAAAGACGGAGAGAATTAGATCGACCACTTTTAGAAATTCTTCATCTAGTTGTTCGGGAGTGACAAATAGATGTGAATCATCAACTGTAAAGCCGCGTACGCGAGTCAGTCCGCCGAGTTCGCCGGATTGTTCGTAGCGATAAACTGTACCAAATTCAGCGTACCGAATGGGTAAATCCCGATAGGAACGGAGTTCGCTTTGATAGATTTGGATATGGAAGGGGCAATTCATCGGCTTCATCACAAAGCCGATATCAGAGGCGAGATCTTCGGGAGTTTCCGCCATGAGGGGAAACATATCTTCCTTGTATTTCTGTCTATGTCCCGATTTCATGAATAGATCGGTTTTGGCAATGTGGGGCGTAACTACGGGGAGATAACCGCGCTTGGTTTGTTCTTTTTTGAGGAAGTCTTCTAAAGTACTGCGAAGAATTGTCCCTTTGGGTGTCCATAATGGCAAACCTGGGCCGACTAATTCGGAGAAAATAAATAAGCCTAGCTCTTTACCTATTTTACGATGATCGCGGCGGAGGGCTTCTTCTTTGCGGCGTTCGTATTCGGCGAGTTGTTCGGGGGTTTCCCAGGCGGTGCCGTAGATGCGTTGGAGTTGGGCTTTGGTTTCGTCGCCACGCCAATATGCACCCGCGACAGCTTCTAGTTTAAAGGCTTTGGGGTGGATGTCGCCAGTATTTTCCAGGTGTGGCCCCGCGCAGAGATCCCACCATTTATCAGCGAGGTGATAGAAGGTGATGGGTTCTTGCAATCCGGCGAGGATTTCGAGTTTGTATGGCTCGTTGGCTGCGGTGATGCGAGTTTCGGCTTCGGCACGAGTGACTTCTTCGCGGGTGACTGGCAATTTCTGATTGATGATTTTAATCATCTCCCGTTGAATTGACTTGAGATCTTTGTCTGTGAAGGCATCAGGGCTGTCAAAGTCATAGTAGAAGCCATTTTCGATCCAAGGGCCGATCGTGACTTGTGCCTTGGGAAACAGCTTCTGTACCGCCATCGCCATCACATGGGAGGTGGTGTGTCTAATTTTTTTGAGGGTTTCCGATTCACTAGTTTTGGGGAGATGGATTTTCTCTGGTTGTTCGGCGTTAGACATTGGTATGGCTGTTCCCTGATTCAATATTCAAATGGGTTGGGTTTAATTCTTCAACTCGTGGGTTGGGTTTCATTCTTCTAGAATTACTCAAGATCCAAGGGCTTCTTCCGAGAAGCCCTTGGATCTGATTCCTCTAGTATTTTACCCAAGTATTGGTCTCGATCGAAGTTAGATCTTGAAATTGAGCCAAATTATACTACCAAAAAATTTTGGATCTGGTATGATCCCATCGAGACAGGTGTTACCCCAATCCGTTGAGATATTGAAGTATGAGTGCTGAAACTTTTGAGTCTTTCGATGTGCCTGTGACTGATGAGGAAAATACCCATAAGGCAAATAAACTGTTTCGGTGGTTATTTGTCAAGGAACTCCGCGATTGTGGCGTTGCGGAGCCAGTTATTCGAGATGGTTATACACTGGAAATTGACAACTTTTTGGGTAAGTGGGGTAACTCCATCCTGATGAGAGCTTTTGATGAATCGAGATCTGAAGGTGATACCCAAAGCGAACGAATCGAAGGGATTTGGTTTCAGGGTTATCAAAAATCAGGTGTACCTATTCCGATTGCTTTTGACTGGAATGCATTGCTGCTAAATTATGGCAAAGAAGTTAAGGCAAAGATTAGAAGATCTGACGATCTGTTGCTCAAGGGATATCAAAATAGTCTCGAAGATGGCAAGATCGATCGGAAATTTAATGGTTTTACACGGATTGACACTTTAGAATGGCTCCAAGATCGTGCTCTCAATGCGGAACAAGAAGATGTTCGGTGGGCGGCAATTCAGTCAATCTCTGCTCATTATCATCAACATCCTGATACTCTCAAATGGCTCAAAGATCGCGCTCTCGATGCCAAATACAAAAATGTTCGGCGAGGCATGATTTACTCGATCGCTCAACACTATCGTCAACAACCTCAAACATTAGAATCGCTCCAGAATATAGCTCTAAATGCCGAGAAAGAGGATGTTCGATCGGCAGCAATTCAGTCGATCGCTCAATATTATCGGAAGGATGTAGATACTTTAAACTGGTTCAAAGATTGCGCTCTCACTGCTAAACATGCCAGTTCGCGACGAAGAATAATATTGACTGTCGCTCAATATTATCGGAATGAACGAGATACCTTAAATTGGCTCAAAGATCTCGCTCTAGATTCACCAGATCCAATCGCGATCGAATCATCAATGCTAGCGATCGCCAAATATTATCACAAAGAACCTCACGCTTTGCGATGGCTCCAAACAGTCTCTTACAAGACTAAAGATCGAGTTATTCTAGCAGCAGCATTCCAGGCAATTGGTAAATATTATCGCAATAATTCTGAGATTTTAGAATGGCTTCAAGCAATCGCTCTCGATCGTGATAAACCTCGATGGTTTCAAGAAATTGCCATCGAATCGATCGCCACATATCACAAAGGCGGTGATAGTTTGAAATGGCTCAAAGATCGCGTTCTCACTGACAAAAATCAACCACTCTGGCTGCTAGAACTAGTCTATGAATCGATCGTCAAATATAATCAGACTATTGATACTTTAAATTGGCTCAAAGATCGTGCTCTCGATCCTGCGATGGAAAGACCAGAGCTGAACCAAAGAACCGTAAATCAGCGCATTTTAAATTATCAAGATGGATTAGTCAGAGCGGCGATAGTTCGATCGATCTCTCAATACTATTGGCATCAAACTGATACATTAAAATGGCTGGGAGAAAGAGCGATCGAAGATCGAAATGAAGATGTTCGCGCCGCCGTCGTCCAATCGATCGCCAAATATTATCATCAGAAACCTGCTACCATTGGATGGCTCAAAGAACGTGCTCTAAATGATGTAGATACATTTGTTCGATCGACAGCAGTGACATCTGTTGCCGAATATTATCACCATGAATCTGATACTTTAAATTGGCTCAAAGATCTAAGTTTAGCCGCTGATTCTGATGTAAAAATTGCCACCATCGCCGCAATTAGTAAGTACTATGGTGATGAATCTTCAACATTTAATTGGCTCGAAAAATTAGTTGTCAATGATAATGATTCATTAGTTCGATCGACCGCAATTGTATCACTCGACGAGTATTTCTCTAAAGATGAGGGAGCTGAGAAAGTACATAAATTGCTACTATCGGTGGTCGATTCAGAGTTCGATCGGGATCGTAATGAGGCTTATCCAAAACAAGTCGCATGGAAAATCTTGGTGGATAAATATGGCTACGCTCCATTGTAAAATACCAAGGATGTAAGATTGACCTGATTGTGAGGTGCAAATCTTTTTATCATAGGTTGGGTTGAAGCCCCGTTGACGTAGCCTTTCGCCCCGAAATAACCCAATATTTCTAAGGTGTTGATGTGTTTGTTGGGTTTGGCTATCGCTCAACCCAACCTACAGATTTTCGACGTTTCAGGAGTTTTGCACCTTACAATCAGGAGAGGGAGATTTAGCGGGATCTTCAGGGTTTACGGGTAAGACGACTGACTTAGAAAACAGCCTCTGATGAGTCTTTAATTTTTGGATAATTTTCAAGCTAAAATATACATTATTATAACGGATAGAATTTGATGATTCCTATCAGCCCAATGTCTCTCTACCAAATTTATTCCGCCCTCAAAAATTGGACGGATCTTTATATTGCGAGAGAGAATGCATCGAAAAAGTATCATCAGAATTTGCAAGATCGATATAATACTTTGGATCTGAGCGGGTTGGATAATGGGGCGGCAGAGTTGGAAAAACCTGCCGAAGAAAACGATCGGATTCAGCTACGAAAGATGTTTGTCGAGCAAAATGTGAGTGAATTTTTTTCGGGAAATTTGGAAAAATTGCCACCGAAAGAAGCTAGCTTAAATCCCATGAGTAGGGATGAAGATATCATTCCCAAACTGCCAGAAGATCGAGATTTTAATGCCGAACAGTCGGATCGATCGGCGGAGCTAGACTTAGGTAAAAATTCAGGCCCAGTATTAAAAGTATTGGCGGAAGAAAATTCTAGATGTGTGGTAATTGTCGGCGGCCCAGGTTCGGGAAAATCAACTTTATTGCAATACTTGGCATTGGGTTGGGCAGATGAAGAAACCAAGCAATTTCCAGTGATAATTGAACTGGGAGCCTATACAGCATATCGAGTTCATTCATCAGAAAGTTTTCTGGAGTTTTGGTATCGAGGTGTGGGGGCAATCTGGAAGTTCGATCGGGATAAATTCCAAAACGATCTGAATAGTGAGAATAGTTTGGTGATGTTTGATGGATTAGATGAAATAGCCGATCGACAGGTATATCGCGATGTTGTTAATAAAATTATTGAATTTTCAGAGCAATATGGGCGGGCAAAAATTATCATTACTTCTCGAATTGGTGGATACAATCCCGAAAGATTGCGAAATGTCAAGTTTCGGCATTTAATTTTACAGGATTTGTCCAAAGCTCAAATCGATATATTTATCGATAAATGGTACGATCTGCGGTTGAAAAATGACCTAGATAAACCAGTGCTCAAACAGCGGATGAAACAAGCGATCGCTGACTCTCCTGCGGTGCAAAATCTAGCTAATAATCCCCAAATATTGACAATGATGGCGATCCTCTTAAATCGTCATCAGTCTTTGCCGAGCGAGCGAGAACTCTACTATCTTGCGTCGCGGGTGCGGTTGGATAATTCTGATGAGGAAGATTTAATTGTCGATGCGATCGAGCGGCAAGAAAAACAGGCGATCTTAGGTTTGATTGCTTGTGAGATGCAATTTGGTGCTCACAGTTTGGGGGGAAACTCGATCGATGATGAGTCACTGAAAGATTTATTGACGAGTTATTTGGATCGAAAGATGTTCAAGCAGCCAAGGGAAACGGCGGTGAGAACTATTCAACAATTGCAAGGTGATAACTTCATCCTCTGCATCGCGGCAACCTCTCGATTTGAGCATCCTGATGGGGATACTTATAGTTTTGTTCATCGAAAATTTTTGGGTTATTTTTGCGCGGCGGAAATTGCGCGGCGGTTTGAAAAGAGAAAGATGATATCATTCGAGCAATTACGCGATCTAATTTTTGGACGCTATTGGCGGGATGAAAATCGGCATCGATCTTTGCGATTGATTTGTGGACTATTAGCTCCAGAATCTGCGGGAAAATTGGTAGAGTTTTTGATGGATCGAAAAGTCAATCGGGTAGATTATTTAGATCGTGAAAATCGGGCAAATATGGCGGCTTTTCAACATTTGCAATTGGCGGGGGAATGTCTGGCGGAAGTGAGAGGTTATAAAGCTGTATTTACGATCGCTGAGAAATTAAGAGCAAGATTAAGAGCGGAAATCGATGGTCATCCAGGCATACCGCTCAGTGTTGGAGCAGCTAAATTGTTGACGAATACCCTCGCCAAATACTATCGAAGTTTACCAGAAACAAATTCGATCGCTCAATACTATCAAACCAAATCTGATACGTTAAGTTGGTTCAAAAATTTAGCTCTAAAACACCGCGATCGATTTGTGCGGATTGCGGCGATCGAGTCAATTGTCGAATATTATCATCTCAAAAATGATACATTAAATTGGCTCAAAGATTTAGCTTTCATGAGTTTGTACGAAGATGTGCGATCGGCTGTGGTGGAGTCGATCGACAAATATTATCGGACGGATGTGGATACATTAAAGTGGTTCACAGAGATAGCTTTTCGAGATCGACATGAATTGGTACGTCGAACAACTGTAGAATCGATCGTCAAAAATGTTGGCGGAGCCTCTCTGTTGGAACATCATACTGAAAATGATATTTTAACTTGGCTCAAAGATCGCGCTTTTGTCGATCCACATGAATGGGTGAGACGGGCGGCTGTTGACTCGATCGCCAAGTACTATAGTATGGATATGTATACGTTAAGTTGGCTCAAAGATTTGGCTTTTGTCGATCGACACGAACTAGTCAGGCGTGCCGTAATCTACTCACTCGCTAGATATTATAGCACCGATGTAGATACCCTTAGTTGGCTCAAAAATCCGGCTTTTGTCGATAAAGATCGATCGGTAAGAACAGCGACTGTACGGTGTATTGCCGAACTAAATTGCGAGCAATTAAACTCATTGCATTGGCTCCAAAATTGGGCTTTTCGCGATTCAGATCCAGGCGTGCGATCGGCAACGATTCAATCGATCGTCAAGTATTATTGTCTCGATGGCGATCGATTGATTCAGACTCAAAATCACGCGCTTTACGATCAAAACGAACAGATCCGACGGGAATCAGTCAAATTGCTGATCGAATATTCGGAGATCTTGAATTGGCTCAAAAACTCCGCGCTCCAAGACTCCCACGAGCTTGTCAGGCGCACCGCAGTCAGGGCAATCTCTGACTACTACCAGACATTACCAGAGATCTTGGCTTGGCTCCAAGACTGTGCCCCAGAGCAGCCTCCAGACGTGCGGTGGGCGATCGTGTGGTCATTATCCCAGCCGACGACAGACAAAATCGGCATCCCCAAAACACAGATTGTCACTTGGCTCAAACAACACGCTCTGAATGACACCCATGAATTAGTCAGACGTGCGGCGATTCAGGCTCTAGCCAAATATTATCGAACTCCAGATCCACACCAAAAAAAATCGATGGGATTCATGTTGGAGTCTAGCAGTGACGCTGAGACTTCTAGCACCACCACGAATTCACCCGATACGGCAAACTGCATCCTGCACACACTCAAAGATCCGCATGAATTGGTGCGGCGAGCTGGATTGGAGTCTCTAGTCAACTATTATCACACCAACCGGAATACGTTATCATGCGTACATCGCGCACTGAATGACACCCATGAATTGGTGCGGCTGGGAGCGGTAGAATCCCTAGCCAAATATTATCATAGCGAACCTGCGACGATCGATCTGCTCAAAGATCGCGCACTCCAAGATCCAGATAAAGATGTTCGGCGCATTGCAGTACAAGCGATCGCCAGATATTATCGCCCCAATTTGGATACCTTAACATGGTTCAAAGATAATGCTTTTCTCGATCCCCATGAATGGGTGCGAAAAACCGCAGTAAGATCGATCGCGGCTCATTATCCTCGTCATATCGATACCTTGATTTGGCTGCAAATCTACACCTTCAATACTCCAATTGAAGATATCGCAATTCGACGAGTCGCAGTAGAGGCGATCGCCAAACATTATCGCACAGAACCCAACACTTTAAATTGGCTCAAGAACTTCTCATTCAAACATCCCAATGAATGGGTTCGACGAACTGTGGTGGAATCGATCGCCAGGTATTATGCCACAGAATCCAATACCTTAAATTGGCTCAAAGATCGTGGATTAAAAGATCCACATCAATTGGTGCGTCGAGCAGCAGTAAGATCGATCGTCGAGTATTTCATTCGAGCTGAGGGGGTATTCCAGCTACTTTGTCAACTAGCTGCTCTAGATCCAGCGATCGACGCTCGTCACCTAGATCTCAAACCCAGAGAAATCGCCCTCAAAGCTTTGGAGCAACATTATCCCCATCGAAATGAAACAAAGCAGCTATGGCTCCTAGCCACCGAAGATCCCGATTCAAGGCTACGCAAATGGGCTGAAGATCGCTTGAAAGATCGAGAAGAACTAATTTAGACGTTGCTGACTTATGGAAATCGTTCAACCTTACAAACTACCCTTTCTAGAATTTCTCGGTTGGCAAATTGCG
This sequence comes from Chamaesiphon sp. OTE_70b_metabat_96, assembly GCA_031376885.1. Taxonomy (GTDB): domain Bacteria; phylum Cyanobacteriota; class Cyanobacteriia; order Cyanobacteriales; family Chamaesiphonaceae; genus Chamaesiphon. The sequence goes on from JANMEL010000013.1 coordinate 13,330, forward strand.
GATGTTTATCGTTTGACTCAACTGGAAATGCTTGCCAGTTACGAACGGGGTTGGCGATATCGTCACATTACGAATCTTCCCGCCAGTGAATTGGCATTTATCAAGCAACTCGCATTCGAGCGCAAATCGTGGTTATCCAGTGAATTTATGGATTTTGAAATCGGACATCACCAATTAATTCATCAGGTTTTGGAGAGTTTAAATTGTGACTTTTTGAGTGAATGTCGAGCTTATTTTGGCGGTGGCACATTAATATCATTAGATCTGGGAGAATATCACACTAGTAATAATATCGACTTTATTTGTGCCTTGGGAACTGATTATCGCAAGTTGCATAATGCAATTAGCGATAGCAATCCACGCATATTGTTAAAAGAGAACTCCAGTCTAGACATAGAGCGGTTTACGGCAGACCAATATGGAATTAGAATGTCGATTATTATCGATGGCATCCCAATTAAGACGGAAATTATTTCCGAAGCACGGTTCGAGCTAGATGCACCCCGTCAACCGAGTTGGTCGCCAGTTGAGTGTTTGAGTATTAGCGATTGTTTTACCAGTAAACTATTAGCTAATGCAGATAGATATGCCGATAGTAGTGTTTATTGTCGTGACTTAATCGATCTAGCTTTTTTGAGAAATGAGCGATCGATTCCACCTTTGTCGATCGAGAAGGCTGAGGCTGCTTATCGAGTGATGCTCCCATTAAAGGCAGCATTAATCAAATTCCAAGCAAATGCCGATCTGAGATTTAATTGTTATGATAAGTTGACAATTTCTGAACCATTTCGTTCTAAATTGATTGATGGTATTGACTTGTTAGCAATCGATTTAGGTTTAGACAAAACTAGTCGAACGATTGGTGAATCGGGTGATGAGATTTTTCCGTTCCTCTAACCGACATTCCGCACTTCAGGCCCTGATTTATGTGGAGTAATTACCGTAAATTGGGGCGGGCACTGTTCCCGCGCCCCTACACAACAATTA
>JANMEL010000074.1:0-7155 GCA_031376885.1 Chamaesiphon sp. OTE_70b_metabat_96
CCTATCCCCTATCCCCTATCCCCTATCCCCTGACTGACTTTCGCAGGAAGTCTAACGATCGAGTGCTCTAAAATTATAACTGTCATATGGTGAAACGTATTCAGCAGAAACTTCGCAAGTGGTTTATATTCAGTGCGATCGCTTTGTTCCTAGTAGTTACAATTGCTCCCGCATCGTCGAGGATGCCATCTAGACAGACTCAGCGCAATACCATTCTGATGATTGGCGATGGAATGGGATGGGAAATTACCAGATCCGCCGCGCTCAAAAATTTGGTCGAGGGGGGTAAATCTGGTAAAGTTCTGAGCGATTTCTATACCCAGGGTCGTGGCTATGGGTTGAATATGCAGAAACTTAAAGGGTATGCTTTAAGTACAACATACGGTACCACGATCGCCGATAGTAGTGGTAAGTACAGTGGCAATAATAGTGCCCTAGATGACAGCCAAAAGCTAACTGGAGCCAGTCCGATTCGCCCTAACTTCAAATTCGATCCTAGTTTTAATCCAGGGCAGTCTACCAAGACTAGCGCAGAGAAAACCATCCCACCAACAGGAAATTTAGTCGGCTACAATCCACTCAAAGGTGGCGCGAATCCTTGGACTTTAGGTACCGACAAAGAATATATCAAAGCAAACTATCCCGACTCAGCAAATACAGCCACCGCCCTATATACTGGCGTAAAAAGCTACAATAATGCCATCGGCGTAGATATCTACGAACGTCCTCTAGAGACGATCCTCAAAACTGCGGCCAAATTGGGTAAATCAACTGGATTAGTCACCTCAGTACCGATCGATCATGCCACACCAGGAGCCGCCGCCGCAAATGTCAATCGTCGCGCCAAATACGATCTCAATTCACCTGGAGCTACTCCCCTAGATAATATCCTCCAACAGGAACTACGGATTTATCAACCCACCGTCTTACTTGGTGGCGGACATCCTTTATCCAATTCTAAACCACCACTTCCCACAGGAGTAGAACCAGATCATACTTATATCAGTGAAACCACCTATCGGGAATTGACCAAAAATCCCAACCAGAATATCTATCAGTATACCTTCGGCGAACGCGGTCCCAATGCCGCCAAAAAACTCGCTCAAACAGCCGCCAAGATCGATCCTAACAAAGGGCAGCGGTTGCTGGGTATCTATGGCGCAAGGGGACAAAATGGCAATCTTCCCGTGAGCGCGGCAACTGGTGATTATAGTACCACTGGTTTGGATCAGTTCAAAGTAAATACGACACGGGGCCTGCAACCAGACACTACACGTCCCCTGAGTCAGAATGAAACTGATGCTGAGTTTATCAAACGTGAACGAAATGAGAATCCCACTCTCGACGATTTAACCAAGTCGGCTTTGACTGTGTTGGGTAAAGATCCTGATGGTTTTTGGTTGATGATTGAAGGTGGCGATATCGATTGGGCCGCCCATGATAATAACATGGACAATTTGATTGGTACCGTCTTGGATTTCGATCGATCCGTTGGTACAGTTATGAAGTGGATTGCCAATCATGGTGGTTGGGAACGCAATCAACTAATCGTCACCGCCGACCACGATCATTATCTTACCTTGAATAATGATTTTCCCGAACGGCTGCGTAGCCAAGGTGCCAAAAATCTGACGAAACTAAATACAGCTACCGAAGCCGCTCACTACTGGGGTTCCCAACCAGTGGCAAGCAAAGATCCTACTGGTAAAGAGTTGCCCGAAACTGGCAAATATGGCTGGGGAAGTCATACCAATCGCCCTGTGCCAGTATATTATCAAGGCTTTGCTTCTGGTGTCCTGAGCAACTCGATCGGCAAAGGATTTAAACTCTATGGTAGCGATATCCCTGGCATTACTGGTCTAACCGATCAAGTACATATTTACCAAACTCAGTTAGCCGCAGTCAAAACCAAAGCCAAACGAAGATAGTCTATAGACTGGGTAATAATTTTCAGGAACTTATTGACAAGCAAATAGTTCAAACAAGATGTATCCCAAATCTTCACTAGCTTGCTTGGCGACCCCCTTAGTCATATGATCATCCCACACACTCGATCGCACCATAACTATCACAGCTCTCGTGTACTGCTACTAGGACTAATAGCTAGTGTCCTAAGTATTCTAAGTGGTATCGTACCAGACTTTGCCGCACAGCAGCCGAGTCAAATTTTTGCTAGCGCAGCCAGAGCAGATGAATTCAAAGACAAAGATCTGCGGAATTATGCTGCTGCCTTAATTCAAATCGAACCCATTCGTCAGTCTACACTAGCTCAAGTTAGTCGAGCTTTGGGTGGGGGAAAATTGCCAAATCTAGTTTGCAATCAGCCAGATAGCATGAGTGCATTGAATCCTGAAGCCAAAACCCTATTCGTCAAGTATTGCAATCAGTGTCTTGGCATCGCTTCCAAACATCAATTGAGCATCGATCAATTCAATCAGATTACCCAGGCTCTCCGCTCCAACCCTCAGCTCAAGGATCGAGTACGTCGGTTCATGAATTGAAAGTTAGGGGATAGGGGATAGGGGATAGGGAGTAGGGCAAAATGGCGATCGTTAATTCGCTCAATTGCGTCGAGACAATAGGAGTTGAACCAGTTGCAGTGCTGCATATACGGCTGTCGCCACATAGGTTAATGCCGCAGCATCCAAGACTTTTTTAGCTGCTCTATTTTCATCACCTTGTAAAATTCCCAATTCGTTAATAAGTCTGAGCGCACGGCTAGAGGCATCGAATTCGACAGGTAAAGTCACAAGGTGAAACAACACTACGCCTAAAAATAGGACAATACCAATATTGATAAAGATTGTACTAATGCTACCCATCGCAGTGATGGCAAAACCCGCCATAATTAGTAAAGGGCCGATATTAGAACCCAAATTAGCCACAGGAACTAAAGCCGCTCGCATATTCATCGGCTTATAACCGCGAATATCTTGCAACACGTGCCCACATTCATGAGCGGCTACCGCAGCAGCAGCTAGAGAGCTAGAACCATATACAACTTCCGACAATCTCACCGCTTTAGCACCAGGATCGTAATGATCTGTAAGTTCTCCGCCGATCGGTTCGACCGACACATTATGGATGCCCATTTCCCGTAAAATAGTTTCGGCGACTTCTGCGCCCGTCATCCCTAGACTAGACTCTACCCGTGCATACTTAGCATAAGTGCCCTTAATGTGAAACTGCGCCCACATCATCAGCAACATCCCTGGTAACAAGAAAAGTAAATAAAACATCTAATTTCCCCACTTAATAGAACTGGACTGTCGATCGACGATCGCTATTATCGATCGACCAACCCTGACTCACTACCTATCGTAATCGAATCAACAAGATAGCGTTGTGTTGTAATTTACCCTGGAGTCGATCGACTCCGCAAGTTTACTTATCACTGCTCCCTGAATCGCCGATCGATCGCCGTAAGCGCAGAGCGCAGGCGTAGCGTCTGCCGATTGAGAAGACGGGGCGCAAGCTTCGCACAAAACGCAATTGAGTATTTGTCCAATATGCTCTAATCTTCCCTGCTCTGTAATCACCCAAGGGCGGGGAAAGAAAGGTGGTTCGTGACGGGTATGTTGACAGTGCCCACACTCTAGGTCTGCCACCCAATGCCGCTCTAAATCTTGATGAAATCCAATAATCGCTCGATGCAATCTAATTTCTCCTATCGATAACTAATCTAGCGATCGTTTTAAAACAAACCTGACCAAGCATTATATTATAAAGCATCAGTGCGATGAATAGATTCAATTAGTTCCTCCACCTCTTCCTCATCCACACATTGTTCGATTTGAGCCTTAAACCATTGCAATTCCTCAGTGTTTGGCTCTAGAATATAGTAGACCAATAGCGTCGCAGCAAGACGAGCAAGCGTCACAGGTGCTGGGGAAATATGCTTGAGCAAATCCAGCGCATTTTGATAAATTTGCTCGGCAGACGATCGGTCTAGGGGATGTTCTAACTTAATAGAAAGTTGAACTAAGCTGTCTTGGATAGAAACTCGATCGGTTGAGAGATTAATCATCTTATTCTACGGTTCGATATAATTAAGTCTGAATTCGCCAAAAATTAACAATCAACTATTTTGAGTTTAAAGATCGATTCCCCCTATACAGTAGTTTTAATCATTCCCACAGGCATCGGTGCCACAATGGGCGGCTATGCTGGAGATGGTTTGCCCATTGCCAAAGCAGTGGCGGCAAGTTGCGATCGGCTGATTACTCATCCTAACGTAATGAACGGAGCGCAGTTGTATTGGAATTTGCCCAACACACTATACGTTGAGGGATACGCCTTAGATAAATTTGCGGCGGGTAGTTGGGGACTACAACCCGTGCGTCAAAATCGGGTCGGCTTAATATTCGATCGAGCTGTTGAAGCAGATCTGCGAGTTCGTCATCTTCAAGTTGCCGATGCAGCTAGAGCGACTCTAGGACTGAATCTGACGGACTATGTGGTCACAGACATGGATTTGGGTGTCGAACTCCAAACGGCGGCTTCTGGAGCCTCCTGGGGGACAATTCAGCAGCCGGATAGTCTCCTGCGGGCGGCGGAGAAATTAATTACCCATGCCAAAGCTGAAGCGATCGCCGTAATTGCTAGATTTCCTGATGATTTGGGTGCTACAATTCTGAAAGAGTACCGTCATGGTTATGGGGTGGATCCGTTGGCTGGAGCTGAAGCAGTTATCAGTCATCTCATTGTCAGAACATTCAAAGTTCCCTGCGCTCACGCCCCAGCATTATCCCCATTACCGATCGATCTAGAGATTTCCCCTCGATCGGCGGCGGAGGAATTGGGTTATACTTTCCTGCCTTGCGTATTAGTCGGATTGAGCCGCGCTCCCCAATTTGTCACTACCCCTAGTCGAGGTGAAATTTGGGCGGATGAAGTCGATGCACTGATTATCCCCGCTTCGGCTTGTGGTGGAAGTGCTGTGATGAGTTTTGGCGGTACTCGGACTAAAATTATTACAGTAGCTGAAAATCAGACGCGGATGGCCGTAACAGCGAATTCGATCGGCATCGAACCGATCGCGGTAAACTCTTATTTAGAAGCGATCGGTGCAATTACAGTCGATCGAGCTGGTATGAGTCAGATGAGTTTTCGCCCCCAAATCGATCGTCTCAAAGAATTATCTAACCCTATCCCCTATCCCCTAAAGAATGACTAATTCCCAAAATCCCGATCTTGAACCTTTATCGCGAGCGCAAATTCTCATTGCGATGGCGGTGACGGCGGTTGTTTTATTGACGATCGCGAAAATTTGGTTGTATTTGGGCGAAGATATTTTACGCCCATTGAGATTTACACTGGTTGATTGTGGGGTGGGAATAGCTCTAGGGTTTGGATTGACTGGTTTGAGTTCGATCGTTTATGCTGTGTGGGCTGATTATCGATCGAGTGCAGATCTTTATTTGGCAATGGTATTAAAACCATTAGAGTTACCCGATCTAATTTGGTTGGGGATATTACCAGGATTGAGTGAAGAGTTGTTATTTCGCGGGGTAATGTTGCCCGCTGTGGGATTAGATCCCATCGGCATTATCTTATCTTCGATTTGTTTTGGCGTACTGCATATGTCCGATCTTCAGCAATGGCGTTATGCTGTTTGGGCAACTCTCGTCGGAATGCTACTCGCTTTTACAATGGTCGAAACAGGCAATTTATTGGTGCCGATCCTCGCCCATATTACCACCAACTTTGTATCTGGACTCTCGTGGAAACTGAAATATAATACTCCATAAATAGTAAATTCGATCTCAAATGGATTCTGTAGAGACAGGTTTATGCTAGTCAATATCGACTTTACTTCGATCTCAAACAAACCCGCCCTCCCCAACAAAAAATCTCAAATGGAGTCTAAGGTTTGATATAATAGAGACGCTGTAGGAACTAGTTGCTGGAGGTTTTATGACGATCGCCCTTGCCAGAGATACCGAACCACTTTTCCTCAATGTTAACAATGCAGATCTCGATGTTACTGTGGAACAATTTGACAGGTTGTGTCAAGCTAATCCAGATCTTCGGTTAGAATTAACCAGCACCGGAAAATTAATTGTTATGGCACCTACATTCGGTGAAAGTGGCGAGAAAAACGTTAGTCTAATCGTTCAAGTTGGAAGTTGGAACGACAAAACTGGGTTAGGTAAAACCTTCGACTCTTCCACAGGATATGATTTTTTCGCGGTCGGTGGTGGCAGAATGTCGCCTGATGTCTCTTGGATTCAAAACTCTCGCATCGAAGGTGTTTCGCTCAAACAATTTATTCCAGTAGTTCCAGATTTTCTAGTAGAGCTACGTTCGACCACTGACAGACTTGGAGATCTCCGCACCAAGATGTTAGAATACCAACGATTGGGTGTCCGCTTAGGATTATTGATAAATCCCCAAGATAAACAGGTAGAGATTTATCGGTTAGATACAGCACTAGAAATCCTAGAATCTCCAATATCTATAAGTTTTGAAGATGTCCTCCCTGAATTTATTCTCGATCTGAAAAAGATTTTATAGCAATTTTCAACCAGACAATTTTATCTAAAATTTCCTCCCACAAGCTAAACTTTCAACCCATACATAATAGCTAAAATCTCCCCCCTCGGTTGCTGTTGGCGTAGCCTTGCCTTTGGCATTGCGTAGCCGAAGCACTCCCCCGCCCTCCTCACCAAAAAATCTCAAATGGAGTCTAATGTTTGATATAATGGGGACGCTATAGGAACTAGTTGCTGGAGGTTTTATGACGATCGCACTTGCCAGAGATACCGAACCACTTTTCCTCAATGTAAACAATGCAGATCTCGATGTTACTGTGGAACAATTCGACAAGTTGTGTCAAGCTAATCCAGATCTTCGGTTAGAATTAACCAGCACCGGAAAATTAATTGTTATGGCACCTACCTTCGGTGAAAGTGGCGAGAAAAACGTCAGCCTCATTGGGCAAGTTTGGGCTTGGAATGAAAGAAGGGAATTAGGCAAATCTTTCGACTCTTCTACAGGATATGATTTTTTGGCAATCGGTGGTGGCAGAATGTCGCCTGATGTCTCTTGGATTCAAAACTCTCGCATCGAAGGTGTTTCGCTCAAACAATTTATTCCAGTAGTTCCAGATTTTCTAGTAGAGCTACGTTCGACCACTGACAGACTTGGAGATCT